>DAOTXE010000031.1:0-44264 GCA_034435355.1 Chloroflexota bacterium | reverse complement strand
GGTCGCGGCCGGCCGCGACACCCGGGCCGGGAAGCGTCGTCCTGCCCTCGTTCATCGGCTCGGCGTACACCGATGCGTATGCGAAAGCCGACAAGCTCGGGATCGTCCTGATGCCCACCTACGTGAAGCAGAACAACGCGGCCGACGGCACGGTCGTGGGGCAGGACCAGCCCGCCGGAACGAGCGTCGTGCAGGGGTCGACGGTCAACGTGAACGTGGTCAGCGGCAAGGACCTGGTGACCGTGCCCTCGATCGTCGGGCTCGCCGAGGCCGACGCGATCCGGGCACTCGTCAACGCGAACCTCCAGCTGGGCGCGCGGACGCTCGACTTCGACTCCACCATCCCGGCCGGCTCGATCATCAGCCAGGGGCTGCCGGCGGGCCTCTCGGTGCCCACCGACACTCCTGTCGACTACGTCGTGTCCCAGGGCCCGCAGCCGACACCGAGCCCATCGCCGTCACCCAGCCCGTCGCCGCTCCCAAGCCCCTCGACGTCGCCGTCGCCCGAGCCGAGCGTCACGCCGTCCGGCGTCCCGTCCCCGACGCCGACCGCAGTGACGGTGCTGCCCTACGTTACGCTGGGCGTCGGGGACGCCTCGGTACAGGCGGCGTTCCAGGGGCTGGTGATCCAATGGCTGGGAAGCGGCCCCGGGCCGTCCGATGTGGTGGTCGCGCAGAACCCGCCGCCGGGCACGGATGTGGCGCACGGCTCGGTGATCTTCCTCACCACCGCAGCGCCGGCGCCGAGTCCCTCGCAGTAGGGGGCCTCAGGCGGCCGGGCAACGCCGCGCCCGCTCCGTCCGTTCCGGGCCGGGGCGTCGAACGGGCGTTCAGAGTTCCGGCTCGCTCCAGAGCGAGCCGGGAGCGGGAAACGGCGGCCCCGCCGGGTCGATGATCGGAAGCGGCACGCCGCGCTCGGATCGTCCGGCCACGACCCGGATCGGGCGCCAGCAGCCGCGAAGCTCGTCCCCGCGAAGCACGGAGCGCTGCCGGTCGAGGCCGCAGGTGCCGCTGAACGGGCCCGCGATTGCGCGGCGGAAGTGGGCGCAGGTGCCACAGCTGGTGCTGGAACGCCGGCAGACCCAGCACCGCGCTGCCTCCGGCTGCGGCGTGCGGCAGTGCGGGCAGCGCCAGTTCGCCATGCCCGGATGGTAGCTGCGCCGAGGCCGTCCCGCAGGGCGTCCGCGCGCTACGGCGTGATCGTGATCACGACGCCCCCGGACGCGTCGCCGTACTCGGGCGTGGTCAGGAAGGCCGTGCCGGGCCCGGTCCCTGTTGTGGCGCCGGCGGGGACCGTGGTCTGGAAGGTCGCGAGCCCGGTCGTGTCGGTGGTGCCCTGACCGGTGATCAGGGGCACGCCCGGGATCGACAGGGTGAACGTGATCTCGCGCCCGGGCAGGCCGTTCCCGGCCGGATCCGTGGCGACGGCGCTCAGGACGAGCGTGCGGGGCAGCTTCGCGGCGCTGATCCGGTAGGCCGAGGCGGTCAGCACGACCTTCAGCGTCCCCGTGCCGCGCAGGACCGTCACGCTGCTCGTCGAGGAGTTTCCGGCAGGGTCGGTGGCCGTCAGCGAGATCGCGTTGGTCCCGTCGGCGAGGGGCATGATCACCTGGAAGGCGCCCGCGGCGTCCGCGGTGCCGAGCACCGTGCGCCCGTTCGCCTGGTCGAGCGCCTTGATCGTGGAGCGGCCCTGGGTCTTGCCCGTGATCGTGACGGAGTCGGCACTGACCGTCGACTTGTCGGCCGGCGCGGAGATCGTGATCTTCGGCGGTGTCGTGTCCAGGCCGTAGGTGACGATCGGCGACGGCGCGCTCTCGCCGCCCGGACCGTTGATCCTCGCGCTGAAGTCGTTGCGCCCGGGCTGGAGCTTCACGTTGGGGAACGTGAAGTCGAGCGTCGCGCCCAGCGGGATCTCCCGGACCAGCGCCGGCTGCGCCTTTGGGAGCGTGACGTAGAGGCGGATCGTGGAGCCGCTCCGCTGGCTGCCGACGCTCGCCGGGACGCTGCCCGTGATCGTGACGGTGGGCTGGTTCGTGGTGCCCTGCGCCGGGACGTCGAGGACGGGTGCGCCAGGCACGACGGCGAGCGATGGACTCGGCGACGGCGACGGCGGGATCACGGCCCCCGTGATCCCCGAGAACGCCCCGCCGACCGCCGAGACGATCCGCGGGAGCGTGCCGATCATCGTGAACAGGACCACCGCGCCGAGCGCCACGACGGCGAGAGCCAGGAGCGCCTTCGCGGCGGTGGGCAGGCCGGCCGGCTGCTCGGGGGTCCGCCGCGGAGGGATCCGCGGGACGAGCGGGCCTCGCGGCACGGGTGCGGCCGCTCGTGGTCTGCCGGTAGAAGGCGGGCGGGGCCGGACCTGGCTCTGCCGTCCGCGGCGGGACATCATCGTCGCGCATTGTCGCACGCCCGTGGGATCCCACTCCGACAGGTGAGGTCCCCGTCGACCGGCCGGGAGCCGGACCGCAGCGAGCGTGCGAAGCTCCGACAGCCGGCGCTCCGGTGTACTCTGGCCCGGATTGCGCACGTGAGGGAGCGTTCGGTCGGGTGGAGGAGGCGATGGACGAGGGAGAGACGCGGCGCGGTCCGGGCGCGGCTGCGGCCCGGCCGTCGGCAGGCCTGGGCCCGGTGACACGCCCGAGCGTCGTGCGCACGGCGTTTGCGCCGGGCCGACTGCAGCCGATCGCGTCGCCGCCCTTCCCGCGCGCCCAGTCGCAGGTCCCGGTCGGACCGGCGCCGACCAATGACCGGCCGCATCCGGCGACGGCGCCCGGTCAGCCGTTCGCGCGGACGGTCGCGCGCCCCGGGTACCAGGTGCCGCGAACGGGCTTCGGGCTCCCGAGCCTGCGCCGCAACGTCTGCCCCCACTTCTACATGACCGGCGTGCGCGGTTCCGTCCCGATCCAGGCGGCCCACCTCCTCAAGGCGCTGGTCCGCCAGGAGCAGACCGTGTCGCGCTGCCAGCTCCGCGGCGGCGTCCACATGGAACAGGGGTACGTGTACGACGTCTGCCTGGGGTCCCGCTTCAACCAGTGCGTCTTCTACGAGGACGATCTCGGCTCGTGAGCACGGCGGAGGACGCTGACCTCCGGGCTTCCTTCGCCGGTTCGGTTGCCGTGCTCCAGGCGCGCGGGCGGTTCGGGATCCGCCTGGGGCTGGGCCGAACCAGGGCCCTGCTGGCGGCCTTCGGGAGCCCTGAGCGGGAGATCCGCGGCGCCCTGGTGGGTGGCACCAACGGCAAGGGGAGCGTCGTGGCGCTCGTGAGTGCCTGCCTCGCCGCGGCGGGATACCGCGCGGGCGAGACCCCCAAGCCGCACCTGGTCACCTACCGCGAACGGATCCGCGTCGCCGGGCATCCGATCTCGGCTGCCGCGTTCGCGTCGCTCGTGGCTGCCGGGCTGCCGGTCGCCGACCAGGTCGCCCGGCGCCACGGGCCGCCCACCGAGTTCGAGCTGCTCACGGCGCTCGCCTTCCGCCACTTCGCGGACGAGGCCGTCGACCTCGCGATCGTCGAGGTCGGACTCGGGGGCCGCCTCGACGCGACCCATGCCTGGGACGGGGGGGTGGTCGCCATCACGAACGTCGATCTCGACCATACCGAGCACCTCGGGCCGACCGTGGAGGCGATCGCCCGCGAGAAGGCGGCCATCATCATGCCCGCCGACATCGCGATCACGGGAGCCAGCGGCCCGGCCCTTGGGCCGATCCGGCGCCGGGCCGCGCGCGCGCGGGTGACCCTGCTCGAGGTGCCCCCGGCCCCCGTCCTCGCCGCGGATCGGCACGGCCTGCTCGTCGAGATGCCCGGCCTCGGGCCCACCAGGCTGGGCCTGCTCGGGCGGCACCAGGCGGCGAACGTGGCGGTTGCGGATGCGGTGCTCGACGCGCTCGCGGCTGCCGGCATCGCGCACGTCGGCCCGGACGCCCGGCGCGCCGGGTACGCGGCGGCGCGCTGGCCCGGCCGCCTGGAGCTCCTGGAGCTGCCCGGGGCCGGGCCGCGCGGGGCCGACGCGGAGGTCCTCCTCGACGGCGCCCACAACCCGGCGGGCGCGCGCGCGCTCGCCGCCGCGCTCGACGAGCTCCGGCCGGAGCTGCGGGGCGGAGCCCCGGCGGCCGGTTCGCCGGTCCCGGGTCGGTCGAGCAGGGCGGCTGCAGTGGACCGGGCCGCAGGTGCACCGGCCCAGGCGCCGGTGACGCTCGTGGTGGGCGTGATGGCCGACAAGGACGTCGACGGCCTGATTGCCGCGCTCCTCGCGTCGCGTGCCCTCGCCGGCGCCCGGGTCATCGCGACCGCGGTTCCCGGCGCCAGGGCCATGGCCCCCGAGGCGCTCGCGTCGCGCTGGCGCGCGGCCGTCCCCGGAATGGAGATCCTCGTGGCGCCCGACCCCGCCTCGGCGATCGACCGTGCCGTCGCGAGCGCCGACGGGCCGGTCGTCGTCGCAGGATCGCTCTACCTCGTCGGCGCGGCGCGGGCGCGACTCGTGGACGACCCGGATCTCCGCGACCCGGACGACGCTGCCCCGGCGTAGGATCGGCAACCGATGCACGACACGCCCGATCCCGTCGCTCCACGACCCGCGCCGATTGGCGCCCGCGGCCCGGCGCGCACCCTGCCCGGCGAGGCGGGCGTGATCGAGCCGGACCCGGGCCGTGGCGGCGGCGCGGCCAGCCCGTCGGTCGCCGTTCCGCCGGGCGCCCCGACCGGCCTGCCGGACCGTCCTGGGCCGCTCGCGATCGGCCCCCGGACGTTCGACTGGGGGGGCCGGACGTTCGTGATGGGGATCGTCAACGTGACGCCCGACTCGTTCTCCGGCGACGGCCTGCTCGCGGCCGGGGGCGACCCCGTTCGGGCGGCGGTCGCCCGTGCCCGCTCGATGGTCGCGGCCGGGGCCGATCTCCTCGACGTCGGGGGCGAGTCGACGCGGCCGGGACATCTCGTGGTCGGCGACGCGGAGGAGATCGCCCGGGTCGTGCCGGTCGTGCGCGCCCTGCACGAGGCGCTGCCGGAGACCCCGCTCTCGATCGACACCACGAAGCCCGCCGTCGCCGAGGCGGCGCTCGCGGCCGGGGCCCACCTTCTCAACGACGTCTGGGGGATCGCCCCGGACTCCGGGCTCGCGCGCGTCGCCGCTGCCCACGACGTGCCGCTGATCGTGATGCACAACCGGGGCGAGGCTCGCTACGTGAGCCTGCTCTCCGAGATCATCGCCGACCTGCAGGCCGCCCTGGAGCGAGCAGTCGCCGCCGGCGTTGCCTGGGAGCGCCTGATCGTCGACCCCGGGTTCGGCTTCGGCAAGGCGCCGCGCCACAACCTCGCGCTGCTCCGCGACCTCGGCTCGCTCCGGCTCCTGGGCCGGCCGATCCTGCTCGGGACCTCGCGCAAGTCCACCCTGGGCAAGGTGCTCGACCTCCCGCCCGGCGAGCGCCTGGAGGCGACGCTCGCGACGACCGCGCTCGCCGTCGCCTCCGGGGTCGATATGGTTCGCGTCCACGACGTGGGCCCGAACGTGCGCGTCGCTCGCATGGCCGACGCGGTGGTCCGCGGCTGGAACCCGGAGGGCGCCGCGTGACCGACCGGATCGAGCTGCGCGACCTGCACTTCCAGGGCCGCCACGGCGTGCTGCCCGAGGAGGCGGCGCAGGCCCAGCCGTTCGACGTGGACGTCGTCCTCGAGCTGGAGCTCGCGGCCGCCGGCCTCGCCGACGACCTCGCCAGGACCGTGGACTACGGCGACGTCTTCGGCCGGGCGCGGGCCATCGTCGAGACGGGACCGCACGTTGCCCTGATCGAGACGCTCGCCGAGCGAATCGCAGCCGACGTGCTGGCGGCGCATCCATCCGTCTCGGCGGTCACGGTGCGCGTTCGCAAGCCCGGGGCACCACTCCCCGGGGACTTCGCCTGGGCCGGGGTCGAGATCCGGCGCGAGCGCCGGATCCCCTGAGATCCGGCCGGCCCGAGCGCGATCCCGGGTGCGGCGGACAGCCCGCCGCACTGCCCGCCCGGGCCCGCCCGATCAGAGGTTCGCGGGCCGCGTCCCGAGGGTCAGGCTCAGCGTGATCGAGGCGCCGTTGCGGAGGACGTCGAGCGCGACGGTCGTGCCGGGCGTGTACTGGGTAAGGATGTCGTCGAGCGGCGCCGTGGTGGAGATCTTGACCCCGTTCACGGACGTGATGATGTCGCCCTCCTTCAGGCCCGCCTTCTCGGCCGGACTTCCGGGCACCACTGCCGGGCTGGTGGAGCCGCTCGCGGCTGAGGGCTGGAGCCAGGCGCCCGCGCTCACGGGAAGCTTCGCCTGGTCGGCGATCTGCAGGGTCAGGGCCTGGTAACGGATCCCGATCCACGGGCGGGCCAGCTTCTGGCCGGCGAGCGCCTGCTCCATGATCGGCCTGGCGATGTTGATCGGGATCGCGAAGCCAATCCCCTCGGCGGTCTGGGCCACGGCCGTGTTGATGCCCACGACCGTGCCGCGGGCGTCGAGGAGGGCGCCGCCGGAGTTGCCGGGATTGATCGCGGCGTCCGTCTGGATCAGGTTGTTGATCGTGGTCCCGTCCTGCACCTGGATCGTGCGGCCGAACGCGGAGATGATCCCCGAGGTCACCGAGTTGGTATAGGTGCCGAGCGGGCTGCCGATCGCGATCGCGAGCTGGCCAACCTTCGCGGCGGACGAGTCGCCGATCGGCGCGGTCGGGAGGCCCGTCGCGTCGACCTTCACGATGGCGAGGTCGGTCAGCGTGTCGATCCCGTAGATCGTCCCGCTGAACTCCCGGCCGTCCTGGAGCGCGACCTGGAGCTGCGTGCTCCCCGCCACGACGTGCTTGTTCGTGACGATCCAGCCGTGCGAGTCGAAGATCACGCCCGACCCGATCCCCGACGTCGGGACCTGCCCGAACGGATCGTTGGGGTTCGCCGTGCTCCCCGATTCGGTGATCGTCACGATCGCCGGGGAGACGTTGGCGGCGACGGTCGTGATCGCGGACTGATCGTCGGCGGCGCCGGGCTGCGGTGCACTCGTGGTTTCCCCCCGGGCCAGGGTCTGCGTCGTCGCCGCCACGTCGAGCGACCCCGTGGCGCGGAGCACGCCGTACGTCCCGGCCGAGGCAAGCACGGCGGAGATCAACGACGCGGCCACCACGAGGCCGACGAGCCCGCTGCCGCCGCGCGGTCTGCCGGACGGCGTGGCAGGCTGGACGGGAACGGCCCAGCCGGAACCCGCGGCCGCGCCGGCCGCCTCGGTGCTCGCGGGCTCGAACCAGCGCTCCGGGGTTGGCCGGGCGGCCTGCTCGGCGTCGTCCTCGACCGCGGCCCAGGCCGGTCGCCGGTCGGTGGCGGGGGCATAGCTGATCGGCGGCGACGGCGGCGACGGCGAGGCGTCCGGGGCGTCGGTCGGAACGGGCGCCGGTGCGGCCTGATCGTCGCGGCGGGTCGTGTCGAACGGATCGGTCATGGGTTGGGTCGGCTCCAGCGGTGCGTCTCGAACATGTCACCGCGAAACGCGCTCACCATGCTGCCAGCCGTGGGTTCAGGCGCGGGGGAGGCGTCTATGAAGAATTCGCCACCTCGTCGGGTCCCGGAGGCGCCGCCGACGCTTCCGGGGCTGCCGATTCGATCGCACCGGGGTCGGCCGCGTGGCGGGGGTCGCGCACGAGCACGACACTGAAGGTCGATCCCTGGCCGACGCGGCTCTCGACGCTGACGCGGCCGCCGTGCATGTCCACGATCGACTTCACGATCGCCAGACCGAGCCCGCTGCCGCTCCCCCGCGCCTCGCTCGCGCTCGAGCCGCGGTAGAAGCGCTCGAAGATGTGGGGGAGCTCGGCCGCGTCGATGCCGACGCCGGTGTCCGCGACGTCGAGCTGCGCGCCGGTGCGGTGCGGCCGGAGCGCGACCCGGACGGCCCCGCCCCTGGACGTGAACTTGAGGGCGTTGCCGACCAGGTTTCCCACCACCTGCCCGATTCGCTGCGGATCGTGGCGGATCCGGAGCGGTGCCTCGGGGAGCTCGAGCGTCAGCTCCACGCCGCGCCGTTGGGCCGAGGTCTCCGCCTGCTCCACGGCCGATTGCACGGTCGTGCGCAGGTCGTCCGGGCGGAGGTCCAGGGCCAGCAATCCCGACTCGAGCTTCGAGAGCTCCAGCAGGTTCTGGGCCAGCCAGTCCAGGCGCTCGAGCTGGACGCGGCTCGACTCGAGAAACTCGTGGCGTGCGGCCCCGTCCTCGCCGGCCTGGCCCTGGAGGAGCTCCGTGTTCATCCGCAGGGCCGCGATCGGCGTGCGCAGCTCGTGGCTCACGTCCGCGAGGAACTCGCGGCTCCGGTCCCGGTCGCGCCGCACGAGGCTCACCGACTCCTCGAGCCGGCCCGCCATCAGGTTGAACTGCCTGGCCAGGTCGGTCACCTCCGTGTAGGCGGCGCTGATCTCCGCGGCCGGGACGCGGTTCGCCAGGTCGCCGCCTCCGAACCGGCGGGTTGCCTCGCTCAGGCGCCGCAGGGGGCGCGTGAACCGGCCCGCGATCAGCGCCCCCAGGACGACCACGGCGAGGAGCGCGCCGAGCGCCGTGACAGCCAGGAGCCCGGTCACCGTCGCGAGCGTGGACGCGCGGGTCGTGTAGGGGTTCGAGAGGGTCACGCGGACGCCCCACGGCGCCGAGAGGGTCGAGGTCTGCACGGGCCCGAACGTCGCGGTGGCATGGAGGGCCTCGCGGCTCTCGTGGGCCTCCGGGGGCGTGGTCAGGAGGGCCCGGGTGATCCCGCCGGGTGCCGCCGTCACGATCACGTCGCCCGACGCGTTCTGGCTTGCGCCGCCGATCGTGATCGTCACGTCCGCCTTCGCGACCGCGTTCGCGAGGAAGCTCAGGAACGAATCGGCGTTGATCCGGTCGGCGACCGTCGGGTTGAGCGTGTTGCCCGCCTCGATGACCGGATCGCCGGCCGAAGCGGGCACCGCCACCACCGCGACGATGCTCCCGACCTCCAGCGCCCGCGCCGAGAGGGCCTCCCCCTCCTGCTCCGCGAAGTACGAGTCGAGCCGGTTGATCACGATCGCCGAGACCGCGAGCAGGACGCACGCCACGAGCGCGACGACGCTCAGCGTCATCTGCGCCCGGAAGGAGCGGGGGATCAGCCGGCGGATGCCCGCCCGCAGCCCGGACCGCCGAGCGGCGCCGGAGCCGGCGCGATCGGGCGCCTCAGCGCTCCACGAAGGCGTAGCCGACTCCCCGCACGGTCAGCACGAAGATCGGCGCGGACGGGTCGTCCTCGATCTTCTCGCGCAGGTGGCTGATGTGGACGTTGATGGTCTTCTCGTCCTGGTCGAGCGCCTCGTAGTCGCGCAGGAGCTCGAGGAGCTCGCTCCGCGTGTAGACGCGTCCAGGCCGCGTGGCGAGGTGACGGAGAATCTCGAACTCGGTCGGGGTGAGGTTGACCTTGCGGCCCCCCCGCTGGACGCGCCGCCGCTCGAGGTCGATCACGAGGTCGTCGTGGCGCAAGACCCGTCCACCGCCGGCGTCGGCGAAGTCCCCGTAGGCCCGCCGAAGGAGCGCCTTGATCCGGCTCATCAGCTCGCGCAGGCCAAACGGCTTGGTGAGGTAGTCGTCCGCGCCCAACTCAAGGCCGATGACCTTGTCCACCTCGTCGTCGCGGGCGGTCAGGACGAGGATGGGCATCTTGCCGTCCGATCCCCGGATCCGGCGCAGGACCTCGAAGCCGTCCATGCCCGGCAGGCGGACGTCGAGGACGACGAGGTCCGGCGCCTGGCGGGTGGCGAAATCGAGACCCTCCTCGCCCGACCGGGCGATCGTGACCTCATAGCCCTCCTGCTGGAGCGCGTACTGGATGCCGCGGGCCACCGCGTGCTCGTCTTCGACGATCAGGATCGTGCTCGACATAGGGTGGAGATCGTACACCGCCACGGGCGGGCGGCCTCGCCCGTGGTACCCTGTCGCTTCGACCGGGCGCCCGGCCCAATCCGGCCGCGCCGCCGCCCGTCCGAACGTGACGTCCGTACCGAACCGAGAGGCCCATCGTGAGCACCGACCGCCCCGCCCTTGCCGCCCTGCCCCGCACCGAGGTGGGCAAGTCGATCGCCCCCCTCCGCAAGGCGGGCCGCATCCCGGCCGTCGTGTTCGGACACGGCGAATCCACGCCCGTCTCGCTGGACGCGCACGAGTTCGAGGTGCTCCGCCGTCGCGCCGGCGCGAACGCCCTGATCGATCTCGAGCTCGAGGGGGGCCGGACGACGCCCGTCGTCATCCACGGCGTGCAGCTTCACCGCGTCAACCGGACGCCGCTCCACGTGGACCTCTTCCGGGTGAAGATGACCGAGGACATGACCGTCGACGTGGTCGTCCACGGCGTCGGCGAGTCGGAGGTGATCACCAGGGACGGCGGGACGCTCCTCCACGCGGTCGACCACGTCCGCGTCCGCGCCCGTCCGGATCACCTCCCGAAGTCGATCACGGCCGACCTGACCCAGCTCACCGACTTCGACTCGGTGATCGCCGTCCGCGACCTGCCAGTCCCCGGCGGGGCGACGATCCTCAACGACCCGGACGAGGTGATCTTCCGCGTCCTCGCCCCGCGCGTCGCCGAGCCCGAGCCGGGCGCCGAGGCCGAGGCCGCCGCGCCGGCAGCGCCCGCAGAGGGCGAAGCCGCCTCGGAGTAGCGCCGGGTCAGCCGTCCGGCCCCCGGAACCCGCGGGCCGCGACGAGCGGCGCGCGCCATTCGAACGCGCGGTCCGGCAGGCCTGCAAGGGCTGCCTCGAACGCGGAGATCACCGCGGACCGAACCGCGGCCGGGAGGCCGTCGAGCTCCGCCGCGCGGTCGTATTCGACGAACAGGGCTCGAGCCGCCCTCCGCCCGAACCGATGGTGGAAGGCGGGTTCCCAGGCGCCAACCTCCGCGAAGCCGGCCGCGCGGAGCTCGGCGCGGGCCGCGGCGGCGGATCCGATCGGACCGGATCGCGGGCCTCCGGCCGGCGACGGAACGGCGAGGCCGGCGCGTCCCAGGGTCTCCACGAAGGCCACGTCGAAGGCGTGCTCCACGGGCCACGGCTTGCCCTCGGCCGCCCAGACCACGAAGGCGAGCATGCCGCCCGGTCGGAGAACGCGCCGAAGCGCGTCGAGCGCCGTCGCGCGGTCCGGGACCAGGTGGAGGACGAAGGACGACACGGCCGCGTCGATCGACGCGGGCTCCAGCCCGGCAGCGTGAAGGTCGGCCACGTCGCCGCGCACGAGCGCCAGGCGCGCCCGCTCGGGTGGGGTGAGACTCGAGTCCGCCGCCGCCCGGGCGATCGCGAGCATCCCGGGCGAGACGTCGAGCGCCGCGACCTCCGCGCGCGGCCAGCGCCGGGCGGCGGCGAGCGCCAGCGTCCCGGATCCCGTCCCCGCGTCGAGGATCCGGGGTGCCGTGGCCGGGCCGACCAGCGGCTCGACAACGTCGAGGAGCTCGATCGCGGCGGGCGCGAGGACGGGTGCCCAGCATCGCCCGTAGGAGCGCGCCCGCAGGTCGTATCGGACGCCCATCTCAGTCATGCGGGCAGGATGACAGCGCCCGGCACGAGCTGCGCCGGGCGCGCGCGGCGAAGGGCGGCACGCGGCCAAAGGTGCCCGGAGCCCCGCGCTAGAATCCACCAATCGGGGAGCCGCCCGGCCGGCCCCCGCTCACGGGAAGGTGACGCGTCGATGACGATGCAGCACGAGCTCGGCAGGACCGACGCCGGGCCCGCGATTCGCGCCTCGGGGCTGGCGAAAGCGTTCGGAGCGCTGCGGGCCGTGGACGGCGTCACCTTCGATCTCGCGCCCGGCCGGATCTACGGTCTCCTGGGACCGAACGGCTCCGGGAAGACCACCCTGATCCGGCTGCTGGCGGGCCTGGCCGCTCCCACGGCCGGCTGGGCGGAGGTGCTGGGAACCCGGATGCCGTCACGCCCCACGCTGAGCCGGATCGGGTACATGACCCAGGCCGACGGGGTGTACACGGCCCTCACCGTCTCCGAGAACCTCCGCTTCTTCGGGGCGGTCTATGGCGTGAGCGGAGACGAGCCGGCCGCCGACGTCCTGGCGGTCGTGGATCTCGCGGACCGGAAGGAGTCGATCGTCGGGACGCTCTCGGGCGGCCAGCGGCGACGGCTGTCGCTCGCCTGCGCACTCATCCACCGGCCGCCGGTCCTCTTCCTCGACGAGCCGACGGTCGGGGTCGACCCGCTCCTCCGGGTCCAGTTCTGGTCCCATTTCCGGGCTCTCGCGGACACCGGGACGACCATCGTCGTCTCGAGCCACGTCATGGACGAGGCCGACCGCTGCGACGAGCTCCTGTTCGTGCGCTCCGGCCGGATCACGGCCCGGGGTTCCGGCGCCGAGATCCGGGTCCGCGCCGGCACTCCCGACCTCGAGCAGGCGTTCCTCCGCCTCGGCGGGTCCGTCGAGGCGACCCGGTGAGCCGCCGCCGCGTCGTCGCCCTGTTCCGACGGGTCGTCTCGGAGATCCGACGCGACCGCCCGTCGCTCGCCCTGCTGTTCATCGCGCCGATTCTGATCACGGGCCTGGTCACGTTCATCCTGCGCGACAGCCAGGTGCCGCAGGTCAGCGCCGTGGTCGTCAACGCGGCCGGCGTGCGCGGCGGGGTGGTGGGCAGCGCGCTCGAGACGGCGCTGCGGGCGGGCGGCGCAACGGCACGTGACATCAGCGGCGAGGCCGCCGCCCGGGCGGCGATCGCGGACGGGACCGCGTCCGTGGGCATCGTGCTCGAGATCGACGCCGCGACGGGGAGCTCGCCGTCCGTCACCGTGATCACCAACGGCCTGGACCCATCGGGCGAGGCGGGCCAGGTCGCCGCCATCCAACGGGCGGTGCTCGCCGCGGCCGGCGGCGGCTCCGGCGGGCCGCTCCCCGTGGTCCGGCACGTGACGGTCTACGGGGCGCCGTCCGACGACCCGATCACCACGTTCGCGCCCGCGATCGTCGGGTTCTTCGCCTACTTCTTCGTCTACATCCTGACCGGCGTCAGCTTTCTCCGCGAACGGACCGGCGGCACCCTCGAACGGCTCATGGCGACGCCGGTGACCCGCGGGGAGGTCGTCCTGGGGTACACGCTCGGGTTCGGCCTGTTCGCCACGATCCAGGTGGCCATCCTGATGCTGTGGACCCTGGGCACCCTCCGCGTTCCCGCCCTCGGCCCACTGCCGCCGCTCTCGATCGGCCTTGGCGTCGCCGTGAACGGGAGCCCGCTCCTCGCGTTCCTCGTCGTGGTGCTCCTCGCGGTGGGCGCCGTGAGCCTCGGGATCTTCCTCTCGACGTTCGCCCGGACGGAGCTCCAGGTCATCCAGTTCATCCCGATCGTGCTCGCCCCGCAGTTCCTGCTCTCGGGGGTCCTGTTCCCGGTCAGCAACCTACCGCCGATCCTCCAGCCGCTCGTCACGATCATGCCCCTCAACTACGCGGTCGACGGCCTTCGGCAGGTCTTCATCCGCGGCGCGGACCTCGGTGTCGCCGCCCTCCAGGTCGACCTGGTCGTGCTCGCGGCCGTCGCCGTCTTCTTCGCAACGATCGCAGCCCTCACCATCCGCCGCGACGTCGCCTAACCACCGCGGCGAAGCGGCCGTCGCGCGCTCGACCCTGCCCCTTGGCCCCCGACCCGATCCGAGCGGCCCCCGTGATCGCGCCCAATCGGTCTACTGGTGCGGCGACGTTCGGGCGAGGATTGGCGCCACTCGAACCGGTCGGCCCCCAGGCCGGGTCGACATGGGAGTCGGCCGATGAAGAAGATTCTCCTTGCCTATGACGGCGGAGAGCCTGCTCGGCGCGCCCTCGAGACTGCGGGCCAGCTCACCCGTGCGTTCCATGCCTCGTTGAGCGTCGTGAGCGTTGTGCCAGAGGGGGCCGGCGGCCCGGTCCGCGACCCGTCGAGCGAGGCATGCCTCCACGCCCGCGAGCTCCAGGACGCGAAACGGGCACTCGCCGAGATGGGGCTCGAGGTGGAGCTGCTCGAGCCATCGGGCGACCCGGCCAGCCGCATCGAGCAGGTCGCCGAGGAAGGCGGGTTCGACACGATCGTCCTCGGTTCCGGTCGCGGGGCCTCGGCGCAGGCGGAGCGCCACGGCGACGTCGCCGGGCACGTGGTCGCCCACGCCGCCGCGACGGTGGTCGTCGCGCGCTGAGACGGTCCGGGATCAGGGATCGGGACCATGCCACCCGCCGCGTGCCTTTGGTGCAGACGGCACTCTCGGCGGGCGCGCGGGTCGCCTACGCTCGGCCCATGTCTGCCTCCCACACCTCCATCCCGGGTGCCCCGGACGCGCGACGCCCGCTCCTGCTCGCGTTCCACGGACGCTCTCTCCTGGGGCGCGCGATGTACAACAAGGACGCCGCGTTCACCGAGGAGGAGCGCCACTGGTTCGGGTTGAACGGGCTTCTCCCGGTCAACGTCCTCACGCTGGAACAGCAGCTGGGGCTGGAGCTGGAGCATGTCCGGCGCAAGGCGGATCCGCTGGAGCGCTACATCGGGCTCGCCGCCCTCCAGGATCGTAACGAAACGCTCTTCTACCGGCTCCTGGCGGAGAACCTGGAGGAGTTCCTCCCGATCGTCTACACGCCCACCGTCGGGCGGGCCTGCCAGGAGTACAGCCACATCCTTCGCCGTCCACGCGGCGTGTGGATCACCCCGGACGACACGGGGCGCGTCCCGGAGCTTCTCCGCAACGCCGCGCAGCAGGAGGTCCGGCTGCTGGTCGTGACCGACAACGAGCGGATCCTCGGGCTCGGTGACCAGGGTGCGGGCGGGATGGGGATCCCGGTCGGCAAGCTCGCCATCTACACCGCCGGCGCCGGGATCTACCCCTCTCTGACCCTGCCGGTCTCGCTGGACGTGGGGACGGACAACGAGGCGCTCCTCGCCGACCCGATCTACGCCGGCTGGCGCCACCCACGCCTTCGGGGGCCCGCCTACGATGCGTTCATCGACGCCTTCGTGGACGGCGTCAGGTCGGTCTTCCCGCGGGCGATTCTCCAGTGGGAGGACTTCAAGCAGCACATCGCGATCCGGATCCTGGACCGCTACCGCGACCTCCTGCCGTCGTTCAACGACGACATCCAGGGCACCGCGGCCGTCGTGGTTGCCGGTATCCTGGCCGGCCTGCGCCACCTCGAGCAGCCGCTCCGCGGCCAGCGCTTCGTGTTCCTGGGCGCGGGCGCTGCCGCGACCGGGATCGCTCGCCTCGTGCGCGCTGCACTCGTCGAGACGGGGGCCGACGGCGACGAGATCCGCCGGTCGCTCATCCTGCTCGACTCGAAGGGGGTTCTCAACCTCGAGCGCCCCGGGCTGGACGATGACAAGCGCGAGTTCGGGCTCAGCTCGCTGGAGCTGGCGGCGCTCGGTCTCGAGCCCGGGGCCGACCTGCTCGCCGTGGTCCGGGCGGTGCGGCCGACGATCCTGATCGGGACGACCGCGTCCCCGAACACGTTCACCGAGCCGGTCGTTCGGGCGATGGCCGAAATGTGCCCGCGCCCCATCATCCTGCCGCTCTCGAACCCGACGTCGCGCTGCGAGGCGACCCCGGCCCAGGTGATGGAGTGGACAGAGGGGCGCGCGCTCGTCGCGACCGGCAGCCCGTTCGACCCGGTGGTCGTGGACGGGCATGCACACCGAGTCGGCCAGGCGAACAACGCCTTCGTCTTCCCCGGCGTGGGGCTGGCCGCGATCGTGGCAGGGGCGCGGCACATCGACGATGCGCAGTTCCTGGTCGCCGCGCACACGCTCGCGAGCCTCGTCTCGAAGGAGCGCCTGGCCGAAGGGGCCCTGTATCCGCCGATCAGCGACCTCCGGGCCGTCTCGCGGGAGATCGCGGTAGCGGTCGTGTGCTCGCTCGGCACGCTGGACGGGCGACCGCTCGCCGCGTGTGAGCACGGACGCGCCGAAGCCGCGGAAGTCGTTGACGCGGCGATGTGGTGGCCGGAGTACCCGGCCTACGAGCCCGCCTGAGCCTTCGGGTCATCGGGCGGGCACGGACCCCGCGCAAGAGCGCGTCGCGGGCGCCGTCGGGCTGCGGCCCACCTCGCCCGCGACGGATGGTCCGTCCCGGCCGCGAGCCCCATAATCCGCCGATGCAGCTGCCGTTCGTCCCACCCCTGGAGCCGATGCTGGCCGCTCCACTTGCGGCGCTCCCGGAGGGAGACGGGTGGGCCTACGAGCCGAAGTGGGACGGCTTCCGCTGCATCGTCTTCCGCGACGGCGACCGGCTCGTGCTCCAGAGCCGCGACCTGCGACCGCTCGAGCGCTATTTCCCCGAGCTGCTTCCCTCACTCCGGGCGGCGCTCCCGTCGCGAGCAGTGGTGGACGGCGAGGTCGTGATCGCCGGGGCGACCGGGCTTGACTTCGATGCGCTCCTGCTCCGGATCCACCCGGCCGCATCGCGCGTCCGCCTGCTCGCCGCCTCGACCCCGGCAAGCTTCGTTGCCTGGGACCTGCTTGCGCTTGCCGACGAGGACCTCCGGCCCCGGGCCTTCTCCGAGCGCCGGGAGGCGCTGGTGGGCGCCATCGCACCCGGCGTGCCCGCCGTGCACGTGACACCCTTGACGCGGGACTCGTCGGTCGCCCGTGACTGGTTCGACCGCTTCGAGGGTGCGGGCCTCGACGGCGTGATCGCGAAGCGACTCGACGGGGCGTACCAGCCGGGGAAGCGCGGCTGGGTGAAACTGAAGCATGCCCGGACCGCCGACGTGGCCGTGGCCGGGTTCCGCTGGCACAAGGACGAGACGGATGTCGGGGTCGGCTCGCTGATCCTCGGCCTCCACGACGACGCCGGCGCGCTGCACCAGGTCGGCGTGGCGAGCGGATTCACGACCGACTTCCGGCGTGCCCTGGTCGCGGAGGTGGCGCCGCTCCGCGAAGGCGCCCTCGACGGCCACCCGTGGCACGACTGGGCGACCCCCGAGCTGGCGGAGGCCGCCTTCGGCCGCCGGACGCCGGGCGCCACGTCCCGCTGGAACCGCGGCAGGGACCTCTCCTGGCAGCCGCTCCGGGTCGAGCGCGTCGCCGAGGTCGCCTACGATCATCTCCAGGGCATGCGCTTCCGCCACGCGACGCGGCTGCTCCGCTGGCGCCCCGACCGCGACCCGGCGAGCTGCCGCTACGACCAGCTTGAGGCGACTGCGCCGTACGAGCTGGCCCAGATCTTCGGGCCGGATTCGGGCGGCCGATGACGCGGGCTCGCCCGATCCAGGCGCGTCCGATCCAGGCACGCCGGCCCGGTCGCCGGTGGCGCCTCCCAGGCTGGGCGATCGCCCTCGTCCTCCTCGTCGCAGGTGTCGCCGGCGGCGCCGCGATGCTGCCGGGCGGCCCCCCCGGTCTCGCGGGCGGAACGGGCGGAGCCAGCTCGGCGTCGGCAGCTCCGGGCCGATCCGGCGGCCCGGGCGGGCTGGCCGCGGCGCAGTCGAGCCAGGACCCGGCCGCATCACCGGCGGGTGACACCGCGCCGGCCGGCACGTCGCCAGGGCCGGTCGAAGCCGCCATCCCTGCGATCGTGGCGCCGCCGCCCGCCCCGCCGGTTGACGCCGCCACGGCCGCGACGCTCCAGCGGGCGCTGAACGCAGCCCGGAAGTCGATGGTCATCCCCGGCGTGGCCGCCACGGTGATCCTGCCCGACGGCCGGACGTGGACCGGCGTGGCCGGCGATGCGTTGGCTTCGGCGCACGCGAAGGTGACGCCGCAGACGCCGTTCGCGATCGCGAGCGTCACGAAGACGTTCACCGCGGCGCTCATCCTCCGCCTCGCCGAGGAAGGCCGGCTCGCGATCAGCGATCCCCTCTCCCGCTGGCTGCCGGACTACCCGAACGCGGCGCGGATCACGCTCCGGATGCTGCTCCAGCACACGAGCGGGCTCGCCGACTTCTTCCAGAACCCGAAGTTCGACGCGCTCCTGAACTCGTCGAAGCGCCGCGTCTGGACGCCGGAGACGGTCCTGCCCTACGTCGCGAAGCCGGCGTTTGCGCCGGGCAAGGGCTGGGGATACTCGAACACCAACTACGTACTCCTCGGCCTCGTTGCGGAGCGCGCGGGCGGCGCACCGTGGGCGGATCAGGTCCGCCAGGACTTCCTGGCGCCCCTCCAGCTCGCCTCGACGTATGTCCAGGGCGTCGGGACCCCGGTCGTTCCGCCGGCCCACGCGAACACGATGTTCATCGGCTACGGCGGGAAGATCCTGCCCAGGGACCTCAGCGACGGGACCCTGATCGTGCCGTTCACATCGGTGACCACGGCGGCCTTCTCGGCGGGGTCGATCGCGTCCACCTCGGGCGACCTGGCCCGCTGGGCGAAGGCGCTCTACGGCGGGGACGTCCTGGACCCGGCCTCGAAAGCCGCGATGCTGACTTTCGATCCGAACATCATCCGCTACGCCGCGCTTGCGTACGGCCTGGGTGTCTCGCGCGTGAAGATCGACGGGCGGTTCGTCGCCTATGGGCATACCGGGGCGCTGGATGGGACCCGGGCCGCGATCCGCTGGCTCCCGAAGCAGCGCGTGAGCGTGGCCGTGGTGTTCAACCGTGACCTCTTCACCGGCGACGACGTGATCCGCTACCTGATCGCCGCGCTCTACCCGCCGGCGAAGCCGGGCGCCTCGCCCGCCGCATCCGCGACGCCGTCGTCTCTGCCCTGACCGGTCCCGCGAACGAACCCCCTTCCCACGGCCCGCCGGCCTTGCTACAGTCGCGAGCCAGGCAGCCGCAACACGAGGAGGGGGAACGTGAACGAGCCGCAACTTCCGACGACCGGAGGGCTCGACCAGGCCGCGGCGTCACCACCGGTCGCCGCGCCGTCCGGCTGGGCCCAGCCGGCACCCACCCAGGGCTGGGTGCAGCCAGCCCAGGTCCAGGTTCCGGGCCACGCGATGCTCCGCGTCATCGTCGCCGCACTGTTCGTGCTGGCGGCCGGCGTCCTGACGCTGCTGCCGGCGGTGGGGTTCGTGGTCGGGGGCAGCAAGGTCAGCGACTACCTCAACGGCGACCAGTTCTCCGGCCTGGGGGACGCCGTGGGGGGTGCCCTGATCGCCGTCGGTGCCGTGATGCTCGTGTGGGCCGGGCTCGAGATCCTCGTGTCGCTTGGGATGTTCCTGCGGCGAACCTGGGGACGCGCCCTGGGGACGCTCGTTGGGCTGGTGGGCGGCCTCTTCATGACCCTGATCCTGGTCGGCTCGCTGGGTGCCCTGCGGGCCGCCGACACGGTGAGCTCCACGGGGGCGGTCGGCGCGGGCTTCGTCGTGATCGTCGCGCTGGTGTTCCTGGGCTACTGGTTCACGCTCTTCGCGTGCATCAGCGGGGGCACGCACTTCCGGCGCAGATAGCGCAACAGCCGCCCTGCGCGCCCGGTTTCGGTCGGTCGAACCGCGGGACAGCGCCGTTCGACCGGCTCGCCGCGCCGCTCAGCCGGACGGCTTTCCCGGCCAGTCGACGCCGGCCCACGGGTCGTAATCGGGATCCAACGGCTCCTGCGGCGGCCGCAGGTCGGGCGGGACGTGCTCCAGGTTGAGGCGGATCCGGGCCCAGGTCGTGGACCGGCCGCGCATCGCGTCGACGAGCACGTCGGCCGGGGCGAGGTGCGGCCAGGCCTCCGGGTGGCGCTCCTTCCAGCGGGCGAGCCCCGCCGTCGCCTCCTCCTGGGTCGCGGCACGCCCGATCTCGATGAGCGGTTTCGAGGGCATTCGGCGCTTCGAGGGCGCGACGCGGGGCGGCTCGTCGAGCGTCTTCGCGTAGTTCGGTGGCCAGGGTGCGTCGCCCAGCCCCATCGCCTCGTGGCGCGCGGACAGCTCGAGGAGCGCGTCGAGGCGTCCCGCGTGCTGGTCGATCGCGGCGTGGGGATCCCCGAGGCGCGAGAACCGCTGCGGGACGGTCCGAACCGTGAAGGCGGCGGGATCGACGTCCGGGACATCGTCCCAGGTCAGCGGGGTCGACACCCGGGCGTCGGGACGCGGCCGGACGGAGTAGGCGCTCGCGACCGTCCGGTCCTTCGCGTTCTGGTTGTAGTCGATGAAGACCCCGTGGCGCTCCTCCTTCCACCAGCGGCTGGTCGCCAGCTCCGGCACGCGCTGCTCGACGTCACGGGCGAGCGCCAGCGCGGCCCGGCGCACCTCGGGGAAGGTCCAGCGGCGCTCGATCCGGACGTTGACGTGGATGCCACGGCTGCCCGAGGTCTTCGGCCACCCGACGAGGCCGACGTCGGCGAGGGAATCCCGCACGACGAGCGCAACCCGCCGGATGTCGTCCCAGGCAACGCCCGGGACGGGGTCGAGGTCGACCCGCAGCTCGTCGGGGTGATCAAGGTCGTCGGCGCGCACGGGATGCGGGTTGAGGTCGAGGCAGCCGAGGTTGATCACCCAGGCGAGTTGCGCGGCATCCTCGATCACGACCTCGTCGGCCGTCCTGCCGCTCGGGAAGCTGAGCGTGACGGTGGGGATCCACGGGGGCCGCGGCTCCGGGGCGCGCTTCTGGAAGAAGAACGGGCCGGCGGCGCCGTTCGGGTAGCGCTTGAGCGCCATCGGGCGGCCCCCCGCTCCGCGCAGCGCCCCGTCCGCGACGGACAGGTAGTAGCGCACCAGGTCGAGCTTGGTGATCGGGCCGTCGCCCGCATGCGGGGCGCCGCGTGGCGCGCGCCCATCCGCGCCCGCCGCCGCGCCGCTCGCCGCCGATTCACCGCCCGCGGCCGCTTCGCCGCCCGTGGCCGGGAAGAAGACCTTGTCCGGGTTGGTCACCGCCACGTCGCGCCCGGCGACGTGGAGAATCTCCGTGCGGGGTGGCATGCGCCGGAGGATACGAAATGCGGGCGAGGATGGGGCCTGCGGGTCGGGCGGCCGGGACATAGGGCGCCGTCCGCGCCGACTCGACTGCTGTCTCCCGGGATCCGCAGGCTGGAGAACCCAGGCGGCCTCCGGACGCCCCACACTCCCGGCCGGAGCTCGGGCACTCCCTCGCGCACCCGGGTCACGTCGATTCGCGCAAGATGGCGACTCGCGGTCGATCCAGGCCGCGCCCGTTCGTCGTCGAATCGGAGGTCTCCGCGGTCGCCGCGGGAGATCCTCGATGGCCGGCCGTCCTCGCGGCCACCTACTGGAGGGGGGAACCTCGATGCGCTACATGCTCCTCATCTACGGACGGGAGGCCGGGCCGGCCGAAGGCGTGCCGATGCCGGACATGGAGCCCTGGAACGCGTACACGCAGTGGCTGATCGACTCGGGCGTCCATGTCTCGGGCGAGCCCCTGGCACCGTCGACGGCCGCCACCACCGTGCGGGTCCAGGATGGCCGGCGCCTGACCACCGACGGGCCATTCGCCGAGACGAAGGAGGTTCTCGGCGGCTACTACATCGTGGACTGCCCGGACCTCGACGGCGCGCTGGAGGCGGCCGGCCGCTGCCCCGGTGCCACGTCCGGCTCGATCGAGGTCAGGCCGATCCTGTCGATGGACATGCCGGACCTCGCCGGCGCCGGGTCTCCAGGCTGAACACGGAAGCCGTCCACGAACACGTCGAGCAGGCGTTCCGCGAGGAGTCGGGTCGGGCCCTGGCAACGCTCATCCGGGTCCTCGGCGATTTCGACCTTGCCGAGGAGGCCGTCGCCGACGCGTTCGTGGCGGCCCTGGAGACGTGGCCGCGGGACGGCGTGCCGCGCAACCCGGGGGCCTGGATCACGACCACGGCCCGGAACCGGGCGCTCGATCGGATCCGCCGCGCCCGCCTCCAGGCACGCAGGCTCGTCGAGGTCGAGCGCGCGCTCGTCGAGGTCGGAGAACGGGAGGACACGGTGCGTCTCGGAAGCGAGAGCCGGCTCGGCGACGACCGGCTGCGTCTCGTCTTCACGTGCTGCCACCCGGCGCTCGCGATGGATGCCCGGGTCGCGCTCGCCCTGCGGACGCTCGGCGGCCTCACGACACCGGAGATCGCGCGGGCCTTCCTCGTCCCGGAGGCCACCCTCGCCCAGCGCCTGGTCCGGGCGAAGAGGAAGATTCGTGATGCTGGGATCCCGTACCGGGTGCCCCCCGACGATCTTCTTCCGGAGCGGCTCGACGGCGTCCTCGCGGTCGTCTACCTGGTCTTCAACGAGGGCTACAGCGCGACGACCGGCGACGCGCTCATCCGCCGCGAGCTGTGCGCGGAGGCAATCCGGCTGGCGCGTCTCGTCGCGGACCTGATGCCGGACCAGCCAGAGTGCGCGGGGCTCCTGGCGCTTCTCCTGCTCCAGGACTCCCGGCGCGATGCCCGCGTCGGCCCGGACGGCTCGCTCGTGCTGCTCGAAGACCAGGACCGACGGCGCTGGGATCGCGCCGAGATCGCCGAGGGGCTGGCCCTCGTCGACGGTGCGCTCTCCGCGGCCGTGGCGCGCCGGGTTCGGTCGGGGCCCTACCTGCTCCAGGCTGCGATCGCGGCCGGGCATGCGCGGGCCGGGCGGGCCGGCGAGACCGACTGGCGGGCAATCGCCGGTCTCTACGCGGCGCTCGCCGCCGAGGTGCCAACCCCGGTTGTCGAGCTCAACCGGGCCGTCGCGGTCGCGATGGCCGATGGGCCTGCCGCCGGACTGGTCCTGGTCGAGGCGCTCGGCGCGGCCGGATCGCTCGACGGGTACCACCTCTTCCATGCGACGCGCGCCGATCTCCTCCGGCGCCTGGGGCGGCGCGACGAAGCGGCGCGCGCCTACAGACGGGCCCTGGCACTGGCCAGCAACCGGGCGGAGCGCAGCTTCCTCGCACGCAGGCTCGCCGAGGTCGGCACGGACGGCTGACGCCGCTTTCCGACGGCGTCAGCCATCCGCGGGATGCGGCGCCGGGGTGGGTCGGCAGCCTCTGCCGGCGCCTCAACAGGAGAACGCGCCGCTCACCTGGGTCCCGTCGGCCAGCTGGCCGGAGAAGGTTCCGTGCGTCAGGTCCGGCACGAGGATCACCGTGGCGGTGTCGTGATCGAGCACGAACGGCGTCCCCGCGTGCAGGTACGTGACGAGGACTGCGTCGCCCTTCAGGGTCCCGCCTCCGGCAGCGACCTGGACGTCGGTGGCGCCGTACGGACTCCGGCCGGCGACGAGACCGAAATACTCGGGCCCGTTGGGCTGCCCGATGTTGACGGCGAGCCAGGCGTCTGCGGACCCGTGCTCGCATGAGCCGCCCGCGTACGAGAGCGTGCCGCTGGGGAGCCTGACGGTCGCCGTCGCGGTTCCACCGGTGTATCCGACGTTCGGCGATGGCGAGGGCGCGACGGACGCGGACGGGGACGCCGACGCGAGCGCGGAGGCTGCGGGACCCGCGGAGGACGGCGGCGCCGCGGCCGAATCACCCGGCGCCGCGGCCGAATCACCCGGCGCCGCGGCCGCGGACGGTGAGGTCGAGCCCGGTGGTGTAGCGGGGGCCGCCGGGCCCGTCGACGCGACCGGCGTGCCGGCGGGCGAGGCGCACGCCGAGACGGCGAGCCCGAGGAGCAGGGCGAGGATCGCGAGCCGCCGCCCCGTCTGTCCACGGCGTCCGGTCCGCCGGGTGCCCGTTGCGCCGCCCGCGGACGACGGGCCGCGTGGGTTCAGAGCGCTCCGCCGGTGGCGCGCGGCGTGCCGGTCGCCAGGTTCTGCACGAGCATCATCGCGTGGTTGTGCTCCTCGACGGCCTGGCGGGAGAGGGGGCCCGCCAGGCGGGACATGCGGGTGAGTCCGGCGGCGCTCGAGACGAGGTGGGATCGATCCGCGAGATCGCGGCCCAGTGTACGCCGCGCCGCCACCGCAGCGTCCCGGACGAGCCTGCGCTGCGCTCAGCGACGCAGGGCCGCCGCGAGCCGGTCGATGAACGGGGCCTGAGCCTCCTTGAGGCGGCGCCGTGCCTCGGCCAGGTCGTACCAGGCCACCCGGTCGATCTCCGGGAACGGCACGCTCCGGCCCGAGCCTGGGGGCCACTCGAGCGTGAACATGTTGCTGCGCGCGGTCGACGGATCCAGGTCGCCGGCCAGCGCCCACGCGTGGACGAGCTTGCCGCCCTTCTGGCGGATCGTCCCCAGCGGGAGCGCCACGCCGCGCGGTGCCGGGTGCCCGGTCTCCTCGAGGAACTCGCGCCGGGCCACGTCGAACAGGTCCTCGCCCGGCTCGATCTCGCCTTTGGGGATCGACCACGCGCCGAGATCCTTCTTCGCGTGGAACGGGCCGCCGGGATGGGCGAGGAGCACCTCGACCCGTTCGCCGCGGTCGCGGTGGAGGAGAATCCCGGCGCTCACGCGTTCGGCCATCGGCCTCGATTCTCGCAGATCGGAGCCGATGGCCCTGGTCGACGGGGTTCAGCCCCAGAGCGCCTCGACCGAGAGATACCGCTCGCCCGTGTCGTAGGTGAAGGTCAGGATCTTCGCCCCGTCGGCGACCTGCGGCAGGAGCTGCGCCACGGCGGCGAGCGATGCGCCCGACGAGACGCCGACCAGCAGGCCTTCCTCGCGCGCTGCCCGGCGGGCGTATGCCATCGCGTCCTCCGGGGCGACCTGGAGGATCCCGTCGAGCAGTTCGGTCCGCATCACTCCGGGAATGAAGCCGGCGCCGATCCCCTGGATCGGGTGCGGGCTGTGCGCCCCGCCCGAGAGCACCGGCGAGAGCGTCGGCTCGACCGCGTAGACGCGGAGGTTCGGCCAGAGCGGCTTCAGCGCCTCGGCGCACCCGGTGATGTGGCCGCCGGTTCCCACGCCCGTCACGAGATAGTCCACGCCGCCCGGGAAGTCCGCCAGGATCTCGTGCGCCGTCGTGCGCCGGTGGGCGTCGACGTTGGCCGGGTTGTCGAACTGCATCGGCATCCAGGCGCCGGGGATCTCGGCCACGAGCTCCCGGGCGCGCGCGATGGCGCCGTTCATGCCGAGCTCGCGCGGCGTCAGCTCCAGCTCCGCGCCGTAGCCCGTCATGAGCTTGCGGCGCTCGATCGAGAATGACTCGGGCATGCACAGGATGAGCCGGTACCCCTTCACGGCGCAGACGAGGGCCAGGCCGATCCCCGTGTTGCCCGAGGTGGGTTCCACGACGACCGAGCCGGGGCCCAGGATCCCGCGCGCCTCGGCGTCATCGACCATCGAGAGCGCGATGCGGTCCTTGATGCTTCCGCCCGGGTTGGCCCGCTCGAGCTTCGCCCAGACCTCCACGCGGGGGTCGAACAGGCGGTTGATGCGGACGTTCGGAGTCCCGCCGATCGTGGCGAGGATGGAGTCGGCATTCATCTCGTTTCCCCCTAAATGACGAAGTCGGAGTCCTCGAACCCGTCGCGGACGCGACGGACCCGGACCTGGCTGGTCTGGTAGACGACGGAATCGGGCGGCAGGCTGGCGGTCAGGAAGACGTTGCCCCCGACCACGCTGTCGTGGCTCACCACGGTGTCGCCGCCGAGGACCGTCGCGTTCGCGTATATCACGACGCGGTCCTCGATGGTGGGGTGGCGCTTGGTCCCGGCGGCGGTCTTGGCGACCGAGAGGGCGCCGAGGGTGACGCCCTGGTAGAGCTTGACGTCGTTGCCGATCACGGCCGTCTCGCCGATCACGACCCCGGTGCCGTGGTCGATGCAGAACGAGCGGCCGATGGTCGCCCCCGGGTGGATGTCGATCCCGGTCCGGGTATGGGCCACCTCGGCGAGGAGGCGCGGCAGGATCGGGACGCCCAGGCCGCACAGCTCGTGGGCGATGCGGTGGATCGCGATCGCGAGGAAGCCCGGGTAGGCCGAGATCACCTCGTCGAGGCTCTCGGCGGCTGGATCGCCCTCGGCGATCGCCTTCGCGTCCTGCTCCAGCCGGTCGTGGATGTCGGGAAGGGCGGCGTCGAACGCGTCGACGATCCGGTCTGCGTCGCCCGGCCCCGCGAGCGGCGCGACGAGGTGGCGCAGGTCCCGCATGGCGAGCGTCAGGCGGGCCTGGAGCTCGTCGTCGGTCCCGGCCGCGCCCTCGGAGAGCTGTCCGAAGAGGATTCCCAGGAGCTCGTCGACGAAGACGGCGACGTCGCGCTTGAGCGGGAACCCCCGGTCGCCCCCGAGGCGCTCCTCGGCGAGAAGGGCGGCGAAGGCATGGGCGCGATCGTGTGTGAGGCTCATGAGGCGAGGATCCTGGACATGGGTGGCGATCTCCGGGGAAGGCGCGCCGGCGCGAGACAACGGGCGCCGAGCGTGGGGGGAGTGGAGTCGCGAGCCCCGGGAGGGTGTCCGGCGGTCAGCAGCCGACCGCCCGCGCACCCCGCGCCGGCACTCGCCGGCGACAGGAGCAGCGGAGTCCGATCTGCGGCACGCGGCGGTTCACGCCCCGGAGCATACCCGGCCTGCCGCGAGCATGCCGCCGCGGCCGCCGGCTCCCGGTCCACCGGCCTCACTTTCCGGACTCGACGCGGGTGATCCGGGCGAGCCAGGCGTGGACCCGTCCCTCGGGGAGGCGCGTGTCGAGCCATTCCGGGTCGATCGCCTCCACCCGCCAGCCCTGCCGGAACGCCGCCCGGATCTCCCCGGGCGACACGCGGCGCGGGCCGCGTCCGAACGGGTTCCGGTCGCTCCAGCAGAGCACGAAGGCCCGGCCGCCTGGCCGAACCGCGGCGGCCAGGCTTGCGGCGTAGGGCAGCCGCTCGTCAACGCCGAGCGTGTGGAACAGCCCGACATCGATCGCAGTGTCGAGGCGGTGGCCGAGCGTCGCGAGGTACAGCGCGTCCGCGACGAGGAACTCCACCGCGAGGCCGCGGCCGGCCGCCTTCACGACGGCTCGAGCGACTGCGGCGGCCGCGAAGTCCACCCCGACGACCGCGTGGCCGAGCCCCGCGAGGTACAGAGCGTTCTCGCCGGTCCCGCAGCCCGCGTCGAGCACGCTGCCCTGGATCAGGCTGCGCGCGGCGAGACGCACGACAGCCCCCTGCGGGCGCCCGGTGTCCCACGTCGGCGTCCCGCCGTCGCGATAGGCGTTGTCGAAGAACGCGACCATCGGCTGCCTCCGCGGGAAGGCTACCTCGGCCCGGAATCACACGGCCCGCGCTCCTGCGAGCGCGGGCCGTGGCCCCCCGGGGGTCGATGTTCGGATCAGCGCGTGATCTGGCCCTCGGCGAAGCTGCCCGGCTTCTCGGCGGCGTGCTCTCCCTGCTGACCGTGGGCGAAGCTTCCCGGATGTGACGTGTCCGGGTGCATCGTCTCCTGGCCTTCGCTGAAGTCCCCGCCCTCCTCCTTCGAGACGTCGTGCGGCAGGGTGGCCTGGCCGTCGCTGAAGTGGCCGTGGGTCGTCTCGTCGTTGCTCATCGTGATCCTCGCTGGCCGCCGGCGGATCTTCCGCCTGGCGATGCCGTATCGTCTCCAGGGCTCGCGGCGGCGTTACATCTCGTGGCGGGAGACCCGGGCGCGACGCCGCGTCGCTCGGCCCGCGGCGGCTACCTCCGCCGGGACTGGGCTCAGACCCCGCGCGTGGCGCGGTAGGCGGCGACCAGCCGGTCAAGCGTCGCCGGCGCGACCCGCTCCAGCCCGGCGAGGCGGGCGGCCGCGATCGTCGAACGCATCTGCTCGAGGTAGATCTCGCACCCTTCGCATTCGGCGAGGTGGGCTTCGAAGCGGACCCGCTCCGCGTCTCCGAGGGCGCCCTCGAGATAGTCGGTGACGAGCTCGACGATCCCCACGCAGGTGTCGGGATCCGGAAGCGCTGGTCCGCCGGCCGAGGCTGGGAGTGTTGCCTCGTCGCTGGTCATAACCGTCCTGTCTCCTCGATCGGTCGGCCGTTACGCCCGCGCGTCCGCGGCGAGGCGTCGCTCCAGGATTGCCCGCATGCGGGACCGGGCGCGGTGGAGCAGGACTCGCTGGTTCCCGGGCGTGATCTCGAGCGCGGCACAGACCTCCTCGGCGCTCCAGCCCTCGATGTCGCGGAGCGTCATCACCACCTGCTGCGCCGGGGCCAGGGTATCGAGCGACGTCCAGATCAGCTCCCGCGTCTCCGCTGCCGCAAGGTGCGCCTCGGCGTCGGGCGCCCAGCGGCGGGGCGGCACGGCCCAGCCGCCGGCCCACTCCTCGCCCGGCGCGAGAAACCGCTCGGGATCGAGCGACGGCCCGCCGGGGTCGTTCGCCGGATCGAGCAGCGCGGAAAGCGGGATGTCGCGTCGCTCGCGTCCTCCATGCGTCCTGGCCCGGTTCGTCGCGATCCGGAAGACCCACGTCCGGAAGCTGGACCGGGCCTCGAACCGGTCGAGTCCGCGGAGGACCCCGAGCCAGGTGTCCTGGACGACCTCCTCGGCCGCTGCGCTTCCCTGAACGTAGAGACCGGCAAGCCGAAGGAGGGGACCGTTGAGCTCCTCGACGATCCGCGCGAAGGCGCGTTCGTCGCCGCCCCGGAGGGATTCCACGAGCGCGAGGTCCTCGGGCGTCGGTTGGAACGCGGCGTCGGACTCGGTCACGCCCGCAGCATAGCGCTGGAGACAGGTCGCCTCTCCGGGTCTCGCCGAGTGTCGCGGCGGATCCGTTCGCCATGGCGTACCGAGGAGACGTTCGGCTCGCCTGGCGCGAACCTCGACCACGTCCGCGGCCACGCGCTCTCGCGTCCCGTAGCATGGCGTTGACCATGGCCATGCCAATCGCGCGACGTGCGACCCGCCTCTCGCTGCCGCTCGTCGGCGCGTTCGTCGTCGGCGCGATCGCCTACGGCGGCCTCTACACGTTCCCCGCGCTCTCCGTCGCGTTCGCCTCGGAGTTCGGGATCAGCCGCACGCTCGCCGTCACCCCCTGGACGATGTTCCTCGTGGTCACGGCGGTGGCCAGCCCACTCCTGGGTCGGGCGTACGACGAGTGGGCCGACCGCGACCTCCTGACCGCCTCGATGGTCCTTCTCGCGGCGGGCTGGCTGGCCGTCTACCTGGCCCGCGACATCTCCCTCGTGATCCTCGCCTACGCGGTCTTCATGGCGCTCGGCCTGCAGCTCTCCTTCATCGGCACCTCCACGGCGATCGCCCGGCGCTACGCGGGCATGTCCGGCCTCGCCCTCGGCATCGCCTACGCCGGCCCGGGGATCGGCGTCGCCGTTGCGCTGCCGATCGCCGGCGGGCTGATCCAGACGGCCGGCTGGCGGTCGGCGTCGCTCGTCTTCCTCGCGTCCTGCCTCGTCGGCGTGGCGTTCGTGTGGCTCATGACGAGCGGCCCCGCAATCGTCGTGCCCGCGCGCCGGCCCGACCGGCGCCGGACCTCGGCTCCCTCGGACGTGCGGGGTGCGGCCCCGGCTCCGGAGCCGTCCCCGGAAGCGCCGAGCGCGGAGCACCGGCGGTTCGCGGCGGGCGAACCGCTGAGCGCGGGCCAGTCCGGCACGCGCGCCACCGAGGCGGGCCTCGCCGCCCGCGCCTCGGGGCTCCACGAGACGTCCGCGCCGGGCGCCGTCTCCGCGGCGCAGGAGCTCCTCCCGGTGGGCAGCGGCGAGCACCAGCACAGCGTGCGCCGCGTCGTGCGCACGCGGCGCTTCTGGCTCCTCTTCGCCGGGGCCGCGGCGATCGGGGTGTTCGACGAGGGGGTCCTCCAGGCGTTCATCCCGAGCGCCGTGAAGAACGGGCTGGGCGCCGAGTGGGCGGCGACCGCGCTCGGGCTCCAGTCGCTCGCCTACGTCGGCGGCCAGGTCGTCGGCGGGGGGCTCTCCGACCGGATCGGCCGCCGGATCGTCGGCGTCGCCGCCGCCGCGGCGGTCGCCGGGGGCGTCGCCGCTGCGCTCGGCCTCGTCGCGTCCGCGCCCGGCGTCGCGATCGCCGGCCTCGTCCTCCACGGCGTCGGGACCGGGGCGACCATCGCGGTCCGGTCGGCGGCCTTCGGCGACGTCTTCGGAGGGCCAAGCTTCGGCTCGATCTTCGGGCTTCTCGGTGTCGCCTACCCGGTCGGTGGGACGCTTGCCGTCTACGTGGGCGCGATCGCCTTCGACACCACGGGCTCGTATCTTCCGCTCATCCCGGTCGTCTTCGCGGCCCTGGCACTCTGGTCGGTGGCGCTCTGGATCGCCGGGCCGAGGCACGTACCGGGCCAGAAGCCCACCCCCACCGGCGTGTAGGCTGAAGGCATGCGCGAGGACCGAAGGGCCGAGGTGCCCACTCCATCCGACGTCGACCGGTACCGGGCGAACCTGCAGGGCGAGATCGACGGGGCGGCGCTCTACGAGGTCATGGCCGCGGCCGAGACGGACCCGGCGCTGCAGGAGCTGTACCGCCGGCTTGCCGCAACGGAAGTGCGCCACGGCTCGGTGTGGCGCGAGCAGCTCGACGCGGCGGGCATCGCCGACGTGCCGCACAGGCCGTCCTGGCGGACCCGCGTCCTCATCTGGATCGCTCGCCGGTTCGGCGCCGGCGCGGTCGTCGCGACGATGGCCCAGAAGGAATCGGCCGACCGGCGGATGTACGACGCGCAGCCCGAGGCGACGTCGAACATGCCGGCCGACGAGCGCTCGCACGCCCGGCTCCTCCGCGAGCTCTCGGGGGGGCGCGGGATGGCGGGCGGGACCGTGGCCCGCATCGAGGGGCGCCACCGGATGGGCGGCGGCAACGCCCTGCGCGCGGCGGTCCTGGGCGCCAACGACGGCCTCGTCTCGAACCTGAGCCTCTCCATGGGCGTGGCCGGCGCATCCGGCGGCGGCGCCGCCGTCCTCGTCGCCGGCTTCGCGGGCCTCCTCGCCGGCGCGCTCTCGATGGCGATCGGCGAATGGCTCTCGGTCCAGAGCGCGCGCGAGCTGTACAGCCACCAGATCGCGGTGGAGCGCGACGAGCTGATCTCGTCCCCGGAGGAGGAAGAGGAGGAGCTCGCCCTCATCTACGAGGCCAAGGGCCTCTCCCCCGAGCAGGCGCGGACGACGGCCCACTCGATCGTCGCCGGCGACGCCGGCCGCGCGCTCGACACGCTCGCGCGCGAGGAGCTGGGCATCGACCCGGACGCGCTGGGCGGCTCGGCGTGGGTGGCAGCCGGCACGTCCTTCTGCCTCTTCGCGCTCGGTGCCGCGGTCCCCATCCTGCCGTTCGTGTTCGCGAGTGGCGGGCCGGCGATCGTCGCCTCGGTCGTGCTGAGCGTGCTGGCACTGCTGGCCGTCGGCGCGGCGATCACGGTCGTGACCGGCGCGAGTGCCATCCGCTCCGGCGCCCGGCAGGTCGTCCTCGGCCTGGCGGCAGCGGCGATCACGTTCGGCCTCGGGAGCCTCGTCGGGGCGGCGGTGCACTAGCGCTGGCTCTAGCCGCGTGGACGCGGCTAGACTTGTCGGCGTTGGCGGGCTGGACGCGGGACGCGTCGGGGCCGGCCGAGGTGGGGGGTGAAGCCGGAGGGCTCGTTGGACACCCTGGACCTCGCACGCTGGCAGTTCGGGATCACCACCGTCTACCACTTCCTGTTCGTGCCGCTCACGATCGGGCTCGCCTTCCTCGTGGCGGGACTGCAGACGGCCTGGGTGCGGACCGGGAAGCCGGGCTACCTGCGCCTTACGAAGTTCTACGGCGAGCTCTTCCTGATCAACTTCGCCCTGGGGGTCGTGACCGGGATCGTCCAGGAATTCCAGTTCGGGATGAACTGGAGCGATTACAGCCGCTTCGTGGGGGACATCTTCGGGCCCCCGCTCGCGATCGAGGGCCTCCTGGCCTTCTTCCTCGAATCGACGTTCCTGGGCCTCTGGATCTTCGGCTGGGACCGTCTCCCGAAGCGGCTCCACCTCGCGACGATCTGGATCGCGGCGATCGGCACGGCCCTCTCCGCCTACTTCATCCTCGCCGCGAACGCCTGGATGCAGCACCCCGTCGGCTACACCCTCAACCAGACCGCCCATCGGGCGGAGCTGACGGACTTCGTGGCCGTGCTCACGAACTCCCTCGCCACCATCACCTTCCTGCACACGATCGTCGCGGCGTTCCTGACCGCGGGCGCGTTCATGGCCGGCGTCGCGCTCTGGAAGCTCGTGCGCGGTTCGGCCCAGGATGCGGACGTGTTCCGCACCGCCGGCCGGATCGGGGCGGTCACCGTGCTCGTCGCGGGGCTCCTCGTCTTCGTGACCGGCGACCAGCAGGCGAAGGTCATGACGAGCATCCAGCCGATGAAGATGGCCGCCGCCGAGGCGCTGTACCAGACCGAGCAGCCCGCCTCGTTCTCGGTCTTCACGATCGGCACCCTGGACGGGAGCAGGGAGCTCTACTCGGTCCGGATCCCGAACGTGCTCTCGTTCCTGGCCACCGGGACGCTCGATGGGAGCGTGCAGGGGATCGACAATATCCAGGCGTCCTACCAGCAGCTCTACGGCCCGGGCGACTACCGGCCGATCGTCCCGCTCACCTACTGGACGTTCCGCCTGATGATCGGCGCGGGCGGCCTGGCGGCACTCGCCGCGCTGTGGATGCTGTGGGCCCTGCGGCGCCGGACCGTCAGGCTGAGCCGCCCCGTCGTCTGGACTGCCCTCCTGCTTCCGCTCCTTCCGCTGGGCGCGAACTCGCTGGGCTGGATCTTCACCGAGATGGGCCGCCAGCCATGGATCGTGTTCGGCCTGATGCCCACGTCGGCCGGCGTGTCGCCCGGCACGTCGGCGCTGGAGGTCCTCATCACCCTGGTCGGGTTCACCGTCCTCTACGGCGGGCTCGCGATCATCGAGGTGGGCCTGCTCCTGCGCCGGATCCGGGCCGGCCTGCCCGCGATCGAGACACCCGATGGCCGAGCCGCGGACGACGCCGACCGGCCGGTCGCGTTCGCGTACTGAGGTCGAGAAGCCATGGAACTCACCACGGTCTGGTTCGGCCTCATCACCATCCTGTGGGTCGGCTACCTCGTCCTCGAGGGCTTCGACTTCGGCGTCGGCATCCTGCTCCCGGTCCTCGGTCGCACGGAGCGGGAGCGGCGCGTCGTCATCAACACGATCGGGCCGTTCTGGGACGGCAACGAGGTCTGGGTGCTGGTCGCCGGCGGGGCGACGTTCGCCGCCTTCCCGGAGTGGTACGCCACGCTGTTCTCGGGCTTCTACCTGGCGCTCTTCCTGATCCTCGTCGCGTTGATTCTGCGGGGCGTCGCGTTCGAGTTCCGGAGCAAGCGCCCCGAGCCCGGATGGCGCCGGGGATGGGACCTCGCGATCTTCTTCGGCTCGCTGCTCCCGGCGATCCTGTGGGGCACCGCGCTCGCGAACATCGTGGGCGGCGTCCCGATCGACGCGAACCACGAGTTCACCGGCAGCCTGCTCACGCTGCTCAACCCCTATGGCCTCCTCGGCGGCCTGACCACCCTGGCCCTCTTCGTCACCCACGGCGCGACGTTCCTCGCCCTCAAGACGACCGGCGACGTCCGCGTCCGGGCGGGCCGCCTGGCCGGCCGGGTCGGGCTCGTCGCGGCCGTGCTCGCGGTCGCCTTCCTGGCCTGGACGCAGCAGAAGACGGGCGGTCCCGCGTCGGCAACCCTGTCGGTGCTCGCGGCGGTTGCGCTCGTCGGTGGCCTCGTCGCGAATCGGCGCAGGCACGAGGGCTGGGCCTTCGTCGGCACCGCGCTGACGATCGCGCTCGCGGTCGTCGCCCTGTTCGTCGCGCTCTTCCCGGACGTCATGCCCTCGACGATCGACCCGGCCTACAGCCTCACGACGACGAACGCTTCCTCGACCTCGTACACGCTCTCGATCATGACCGTGGTTGCCGTGATCTTCACCCCGCTCGTCCTGCTCTACCAGGGCTGGACCTACTGGGTGTTTCGCCGCCGGATCGGCGTGCACCAGATCCCGCCCGACGAGACCGGAGCCGAGGCCTGAGGCCCGTCGATCCCCGTCTCCTCCGGCTCGCCCGGGCGACCCGCCTCCACCTCGCCGCGAGCGTCGCGCTCGGCCTGGCCACCGCCGGCCTCGCGATCGCCGAGGCGCGACTGCTCGCCGACGCGATCGGCGCCGCGTTCCTCGACCATGTCGCCCTCGCGACGCTCGGTGGGACGTTCGGCCTGCTCGGGCTCGTGCTCGCCGGCCGGGCGGCCGTCGCCTGGGCCCAGGAGTCGGTCGCGCACCGCGCCTCGGCCGAGGTGAAGTCACGCCTGCGCCTCGCGCTCCTCCGGCGGGCGGTCGGGATGGGTCCGCGCTGGTCGGCCGCGGCCCGCAGCGGCGAGGTCGTCGCGCTCGCCACGCGCGGCATCGACGCCCTCGACGGCTACTTCGCGCGGTACCTGCCGCAGCTCGTGCTGGCGTCGGTCCTGCCGGCCGTCATCGTCCTGACGATCCTCGCCTCTGACGCCATCTCCGCGTTCACGATCCTTGCCACCGTGCCCCTCGTGGTCCTGTTCATGGTCCTGGTCGGCATGGCCTCGGAGCGCCGCCGGCGGCGCCGCTGGGATGCGCTGGCGCGCCTCGCCCACCACTTCCTCGACGTCGTGGCCGGGCTGCCGACCCTCAAGGTCTTCGGGCGGTCGCGGGTCCAGGTCGGCCTGCTCGAGTCGACGACCGACGCCTACCGCCGCGAGACGCTCGCCGCGCTGCGGGTGGCCTTCCTCTCCGCGTTCGTACTGGAGCTGTTCGCGACGCTCTCGGTCGCGCTCATCGCGGTCGGGATCGGTCTCCGCCTCGTGGCCGGCGAGCTGGACTTTCGGACGGGCCTGTTCGTGCTCGTCCTGGCGCCCGAGGCCTATCTCCCGCTCCGCCAGCTCGGGGCGCAGTTCCACGCTGCCGAGGAGGGGATGGGAGCTGCCGAGCAGGCCTTCGCGATCATCGAGGCGCCGAGGCTACCGAGCGTGGGCCGGGCGCGCCTGCCGGACGTCCGTGCCCGCGGCCTGTTCGTCCAGGACGTGACGGTTCGCCAGCCGGAACGCGGCCTGCTGGCCCCGTACCGCGCATCGCTCGCGGTTGCCGCCGGCGAGGTGGTCGCGCTCGCGGGGCCGAGCGGCGCCGGGAAGACGACGCTTCTCGCCGTGATCGCGGGGCTCCTGCCGCCCGACGAGGGACGCGTCTGGCTGGGCGGCGGCGACGACCCCGTCGCGCTCGACGAGATCGAGCCGGCTGCCTGGCGGACGGCCGTTGCATGGGTGGCCCAGGACCCGTACCTTTTCGTCGGGACGCTCGCCGACAATGTCCGTCTCGGTGCGCCGGACGCGTCCGACGCGGTCGTCCGCGACGCGCTCGCGGCGGTCGGCCTGGGCGACATCGATCCCGCGACCTCCCTCGGCGAGCGCGGATCGGGCCTCTCGAGCGGCCAGCGGCGCCGGGTCGCGATCGCCCGCGCGTTCGTGCGCGATGCGCCGGTGGTCCTGCTCGACGAGCCCACGGCAGGGCTCGACGAGGAGAGCGAGCGGCTCGTCCTCGCAGCCGTGTGCCATCTTGCCCGGACGGAGCACCGCGCCGTGATCCTCGTCGCCCACCGCCCGGCCGCCCTCGCCATGGCCGATCGGGTGGTCCGGCTCGCCTGGCGTGCCGACGCAGGCGCGCCCGGTGACCAGGACGACGGCCCGTCGTCGCCCGCCGGGGCAGCGGGAGCCGCCGGCGGCCCAGTGCCGGCGGACGCCGTCGCATGACCGCGCCGACCGCCGAGCCGCCGCGCATCGCACCCCTCCGCCGCGTCGTCGGGCTGGCTCGCCCGTTCCGGGCCAGGCTCGCGCTGGCCGTGCTGGCGGGGGTCGGAGCGGCCGGTGCCGCGGTCGGCCTGACCGCGACGTCGGCCTGGCTGATCTCCCGGGCCGCCCAGCAACCCCCGGTCCTCTACCTGATGGTCGCGATCGTCGCCGTGCGCGCGTTCGGGATCGGCCGCGCGGCGCTGCGCTACGCGGAGCGGCTCGTCTCGCACGACGCCGCGTTCCGGGTCCTCGCCGCGCTGCGCTCCGACGCGTACGGCCGGCTCGAGCGCCTCGCCCCAGCCGGGCTCGCCGAGTACCGCTCGGGAGACCTCGTCGCCCGCCTCGTCGCCGACATCGATGGGCTCGCCGACGTGTGGCTCCGCGTCCTGCTCCCGTACGCGGTGGTCGGGGTCGTCGGCGCCGGCGCGGTCCTGCTCCTCGCGTCCCTCGTGCCGGCCGCCGGCGCCGCGCTGGCCGTCACGCTCCTCGTCACCGCGATCGGTGCGCCGCTTGCCGCGGGCGTCGTGGCGCGGCGCGCCGAGCGCCGGATCGTCCCGGCCCGTGGTGAGCTGGCCGCTGCCGCCCTCGAGCTGCTCCACGGCGCGCCGGAGATCGTCATGAACGGCGCGGAGGAGCGCCGCCTTGCCGGGCTCGGCCTCCTCGACCGCCGTCTGCGCGGCGCCGAGTCGGGTGCAGCCGGTGGGGCGGGGATCGGGGCGCTCGTGGCGAGCCTGGCGGGTGGTGCGGCCGTGTGGCTCGGGCTGGTCGCGGGTGTCGCCGCGGTGCACGGCGGCCACCTCGACGGGGTCGCGCTCGCGGTCGTCGCCCTCACGCCGATCGCGGTCCACGAGCTCGCGGTCGGGCTGGCCCCGGCCGCCCAACAGGTCTCCCGGCTGCGGGTCGCCGCCGCCCGGGTCGCCGAGGTGCTCGACCGGCCCGACCCGGTCCGTGAGCCCCCACAGCCGGCGTCCCTCCCGGCGGGGCCCTACGGCCTGCGGGTCCGGGGCCTGCGGGCCCGCTACCGCCCGGCCGGACCGGACGTCCTCGAGGGCGTGGACCTCGACCTGCCGGCCGGCGGGCGCGCGCTCGTCACCGGTCCGAGCGGGTCGGGGAAATCCACGCTGGCCGCCGTCCTGCTCCGCTTCCTCGACCCTGCGGGCGGGACGGTCGAGCTCGTCGGGTCCGATGGGTCGGTGAACCTGGCCAGCCTTGCCAGCGACGACGTCCGGCGGGTGGTCGGGCTGTGCGCGCAGGACGTCCACGTGTTCGACACGACGATCGCCGAGAACCTCCGGCTGGCGCGTCCGGGGGCGCCCGACGACCAGCTCCGCGACGCGCTCCGGGCGGCCCGGCTCGACGGCTGGGTGGACTCGCTGCCCGACGGCCTCGACACGCCGGTGGGTGAGCACGGCGCCCGCCTGTCCGGCGGCCAGCGGCAGCGGCTGGGCCTGGCGCGCGCGCTTCTCGCCGACTGGCCGGTGATCATCTTCGACGAGCCGACGGAGCACCTCGACGAGCCGACCGCGGCCGCGCTGACGGCCGACCTCCTCGCGGCGGCGGCCGGGCGCACCGCGCTCTTCATCAGCCACCGGCCGGAGCTCATGGCAGCGCTGGATCCGACTGCCACCCTCCGGCTGGGCGCCTGACCGGGCCGCCCGGGCGCCCCCTCGGGCTGTCCTCTCTCTATCAGAGCCCGGTCTCGAAGAGCCGGATGTCCTGCGGCGAGATCATGTGCCCGTCGCCGCGGGTCGCGGCCAGCGCGTCGCGGGCGCCGAGCGCGTCGAGATCCGCCGGGAAGCGCCGGATCATCTCCAGGACCACCTTCTGGATGCGGCTGGCGTTCCGCTCGAAGACCTCGAGCACGCTGAGCGCGTTGACGGCCTCCGTGCCCTCGATGACGCCCGCGTCGTAGTCCGTGATCAGGCTGATGTTCACGACGGCCATGCCCAGTTCGCGGCACAGGTACGCCTCGGGATACTGGGTCATGTTGATGACCTCCCAGCCGGCGTCGCCGAACCACTTCGACTCCGCCTTGGTCGAGAAGCGCGGACCCTGGATCACCACCACGGTGCCGCGCTCGTGGACCGGGATGCCGTGCTCGCGGATCACCTCGATCGCGATCGCCCGCAGGGTCGGGTCGTAGATCTCCGCGGCGCTGACGTGGCTCACGATCGGCCCGTCGAAGAAGGTGTCCTGGCGCCCGCGCGTGCGATCCACGAACTGGTCGCAGACGACGAAGTCGCCGGGCGCGACCGCGCGCCGCAGCGACCCTGCCGCGCAGGGGCTGATGACCGCCTTGACCCCGAGCGACCGCATCGCCCAGACGTTCGCCCGGTAGGGGACACCATGCGGCGGGATCGTGTGCCGCCTGCCGTGGCGGGGCAGGAACGCCACCGAGCGGCCGCCCACGTCGGCGAGGAAGAAGCTGTCCGACGGCGCGCCATAGGGGGTGTCGACCTTGATCTCGCGGACATCCTCCAGGAGCGAGTAGAAGCCCGAACCGCCGAAGACGCCGATCTCCGCCAGGTCGCCCATGCCGTGCCTCCCGATGCGGGGACCGCCGGTCCGGCCGGACGGCCGCCGGTGTCCGTGGCGATGCTACCCCGGCGGGACATGCCGGCGCCCCGAACCCGTCAGCCGCCTGTCGGGCGGGCGCCTCGCTCCCTCGACCGCCTCACCAGCGCGTCGGCCGGCTGCCCCGGAGCACAGACTCGAAGAAGAGGAGCGACTCCTCGACGTGCGCCGCCCAGTAGGCCCAGGTGTGCCCGCCCTCGAACTCCACATACGTGTGCGCGATGCCTGCGGCATCGAGCGCCCCGTGGAGCCTGCGGTTCGCGGCGAGCAGGTGATCCCCGGTCCCGCAGTCGAAGCGGACCGGCGGGAGGCCGGCCCGACGTCGCTCCATCCAGCCGAGCACGTCGAGCTCCTCGCGAGGGAGCACGGCCGGGTCCGCAGCCTCGTCGAGAAACGCTGCCACATCCTCGGCGCGGGTGACACTGGAATGGGCGGAGATGCCGGCGAACAGGCCGGCATGCTTCGCGCCGAGGCGCAACGCCCCGTAGCCGCCCATCGAGAGGCCGGCGATGAACAACGGCGACGTCTCCGGACCGAGGCCGAGGAGGCCGCGGACCGACGCCACGACGTCGCGCACGATCCATGTCTCGAAGCCGCCCGCCGGACCGTCCAGGTAGCCCGAACTCGCGCGCCAGAGCCCGTCGGAGGGGCAGGCGAGGACCATCGGGCGGATCATCCCGGCCGCCGCGAGCCGGCGCGCGGTCCGATGCGCTCCGCCCCTCCCGAACCATGCCCAGTGGCTGCTGTGGGCACCGTGCAGGAGGAGCACCACGGGCACTTCGGGACCGACCTCGTCCGGCACGTACAGGGAGATGTCGCCCCGGCCGCCGAGCGCGTCGCTGGCCACCGTCAGGACGCGGACACCGTCGGACTCGAAGCGCGGATCGGAGATCTCGAGTTCAGGGCGCTCCACGCTGCGAAGCGTAGCCGTGCCCGCGGACGTGCGCCGTGCGGCGCGCGGTCGCGCGTTCCTGCTGAGCCGGCGCTGCGATGCCGGAGCGCTCAGCCGATCCAGCGGATCTCGGGCTCCCGGCGGGCGACCGGCGCGGGCACGTCCGACGGGTGGCCGACGATGAGCGGCGCGACGGGAACGCACGTCCCGGGGAGGCCGAGGACGTCCTTGCCCTCCGCGGTGTTCAGGTAGCCCTGCGCGTAGCCGATCCAGCAGCCGCCGAGCCCGGCCGCGTGCGCCGCGAGCATCAGGTTCTGGGCCGCCAGGGCGCAGTCCTCGACGACCCACGGTCGCTGCCCGACCCCCGAGATCAGGATCAGGGCCGGGGCGTGGTAGAAGATGTGGAAGTCCGGATCGCCGAGCGATGCCCGCCGCCGGTCCGACTGGGGGCTCGCATCGAGCGAGGCGAGCATGTGCGCCTTCGCCGCCGTCGAGATGCGGTCGAGCAGCTGCTGGTCGCGAACCACCGTGAACGTCCACGGCTGCCCGTTGGTCGCGCTCGGGGCATGGACCGCCGCATCGATCAGGCGCCGGATCGTCGCGTCATCCATCGGCTCGCTCGTGTACTCGCGCGTCGAGCGCCGCCCGGCAATTGCAGCATCGAGATCCATCGGTCATCTCCTCCTGGGTCCAGTCTGTCGCCTGCGCCGAAACCCGCCCACGGCCGAGCGGACCGTCCTGGACGGGCCGTCCATGCCGTACCGCCGGGAAGAACGGTCGAAGCCGAACGCGTTCGTCGCCACCGGCCGGGAAGTGGGCCCGATCCGACGAGTCGTGCGACCATGCGCCGATGATCAAGTCTCGTCCGCTTGCCCTCCTCGGGGTCGGGCTCTGCCTCCTCCTGGCCGGGTGCGGCGCGACGTCTGCCCCGACGACTCCTGAAGCCACGGGGTCTGCAGCGTCGCCGGCGGCCTCCATGGCGCCGGGGCCCTCGGCCGCTCCCGCGGCGTCGTCGGCCCCAGCCTCGAAGAGCGGACGGAGTGCCGCCGGCACAGCGGTACCCCTGGCCACGCCGGAGACACCACCGGTCTCCCCACCGCCACCGCTCGACTGGCCCACCTACCACGCCGACGCAGCGCGAACCGGGGTCGCGAGCGGCCTCCCGACCCTCGCGGGCAGCCTCGTGAAGGCGTGGTCGGCCGACCTCGACGGGGCCGTCTATGCTGAGCCGCTGGGCGTGGGCGGCCGGGTCATCGTGGCGACCGAGAACGACAGCGTCTACGCGCTTGAGCCCGCGAACGGTGGCGTCGCGTGGCGGCGCACCCTCGGGAAGCCGGTGCCGCTGAGCACGCTCCCCTGCGGGAACATCGACCCGCTCGGGATCACGAGCACCCCGGTCTACGATCAGGCGACGGGGTCGCTCTTCGTGGTGGCCGAAGTCTCCGGGCCGCATCACCTGCTCTTCGCCCTGGACGCCGTGACCGGCGCGGTGCGCTGGTCACGCAGCGTCGATCTCCCCGGCGACAGTCCGCTGGCCCACCAGCAGCGGGCGGCCCTCGCCCTGGGCAACGGCTACGTCTACGTCGGCTTCGGCGGCCTGGCGGGTGATTGCGGAGACTACCGGGGCGAGGTTGTCGGAGTGCCGGTGACGGGGAGCGGCGCGACGATCGCCTACCGCGTGCCGGTGGAGCGCGAGGGTGCGGTCTGGGCGACCGGCGGGCCGGTGCTCGACGCCGCCGGGAACCTCTACGTCTCGATCGGCAACGGCAGCTCGACAACGGCCTACGACGGCAGCGACTCGGTCGTCGAGCTCTCCGCCACGCTCCAGCTCAGATCCCGCTTCGCGCCGGCGCAGTGGGCGCAGGACAACGCGAACGACGCCGACCTCGGCTCGCTCAGCCCCGTCCTCGTGCCGGGTGGCTGGGTCTTCATCGCCGGCAAGAGCGGCATCGGCTACGTCCTCCGCGCGGGTGCGCTCGGTGGGATCGGCGGCGAGGTCTCGTCGCGCGCCGTCTGCGCCGCCTTCGGCGGTGCCGCCGAGTCCGGCGCGCTCGTCTACCTGCCGTGCGCCGATGGTCTCCGCATGGTCGAGGTCTCGGCGGGTGGCACGATCCAGCCCGGCTGGCAGGCGCGCTCGGGTGCGAACGGACCACCGGTGATCGGCGGGGGTTCCATCTGGAGCGTTGCCCTCGGGAGCGGGCAGCTCCAGGCACTGTCGCCCTCGAGCGGCGCGCTTCGGGCGAGCATCGCCGTCGGAGCGGTGCCCCACTTCGCCTCGCCGACCCTGTGGGACGGGCTCGTCCTCGTGGGCACGATGCAGGGCGTCACGGCGGCGCGGGCCGGGGGCTAGCCGGGGCCCGGCGGCGCCCGCCGACCGCGCCCGACCCCGGTCCCGCCGGTCCTGCGAGCCGCCGGCCGATTTGGGGGATGATCCGCGAGGCATGTCACGATCCCGCGGCACCTCTCGGCCCGACCGCCGGCACTGCCACGCGGAGGGGCCCGGCGGGTGCCCGCGACCCTCCCTGGGGCGGCGCTCGTCGCCGGTGCGAGAGGTGGCCCGGTGACTCGACCCCGGTTCACGTGGCGACGGGGTCTCTTCGTTTTCTTCTCGATCGCCGTCGTCGTGGTCGTGGCGAGCCAGTTCACATCGGAGCAGGCGCTCGGTGCGGACCTCTCGACGGCGGACTGGCGCTGGGCGGGAGTCGCGCTCGTCCTCCAGGCGGCCTTCTTCCTGCTCTACGGCGGGCTCTATTCGTCAGGATTCAGAGCGGTCGGGGTGTCGAGTCGAGCCCTGGACTTGGTCCCGGTCCTGTTCGCCTCGATCTTCGCGAAGACCGCCGTCCCGTTCACGGCGGCACCCGCCGCTGCGGTCTTCATCGACGATGCCGCGGCGCGCGGCGAGTCCGGACCGCGGACCGCGGTCGGGGTGGTCGTGGTGCTCGTGGTGGACCTGCTCACCGCGCTGCCGTTCGTCGTCGCGGGCACGGTCGCCCTCGTCCTGCGGGATCGGCTCGTCGAGTTCGCGCTCGTCGGGACGGGCCTGTTCGTGGCGTTCATCGCGGGGACGCTGGGCTGTCTCGTCCTCGCGGCCCGCAGGCCGGGATGGCTCGAGGCGCTGCTGACGGGCTGTCGCGCAGTGATCAACCGGTCGATGCACCTCGTCGGGCGCCCCGACCTGCTCGCCGGCGAGTGGGCGCGGCAGACGACCGAGCAGCTCGCCGCAGCCGTCACCGAGATCCCCGGCCACCGGCACGACATCGCAGTCGCGTCCGGCTACGGGCTGCTTCTCCACCTCGCGAACATCGCCGGCCTGGGAGCGATCTTCCTGGCGTTCGGTCAGCGTCTCGACGCCGCGCCCCTGGCCGCCGGGTTCGGGATGAGCATCGTGTTCTTCATCATCGCGATCGTTCCGGACGGGATCGGAGCGGTGGAGGGTGCAATGGCGCTCGTGTTCGTCCATCTCGGGATGACGGCCACGACGGCAATCCTGGTGACAGTGGCCTATCGCATCCTCAACGTCTGGGTCCCTGTTGCGATCGGGCTCTGGTTCGCGCGACGGCTCCGCCTCTTCGGCGCCGGCGAGACCGACCGGGAACCCGTGCCGGTCGCCGAGTCCGAGGTGCCCTGAGCCGTCAACTGAAGCGAACGGTCAACGGACGCGCACGGGTGCCCCGGTCGCGGACCGTGGCCCGGTCAGATCCCGACTGCGTCGCGGGCGCGGTCTCTCCACTCGATCTCAGGCCGGCGTCGGAACGGGGCCCTCCGTCGTCGCCGACAGATCGACGCCGAGCTCGGCGATGAGGCTGCGAACCCGCCGCTCGATCTCGTCGCGGACTGGCCGGACCTCCTCGACCGGCTTGCCCGCCGGATCGTCGAGCTCCCACTCGACGTAGCGCTTGCCGGAGTAGACCGGGCAGGCGTCGCCGCAACCCATCGAGACGATCACGTCCGCCGCCCGCACGACCTCGTCTGCCCACGGCTGGGGAAACTCAGCGCTGATGTCGATGCCCTTCTCGGCCATCGCTGCAACCGCCGCCGCGTTGACCAGGGCGGCGGGCTCCGAGCCTCCCGAGAACACGTCAATGCGGCCACCGGCCAGGAAGCGCATCCACCCGGCGGCCATCTGGGATCGCCCCGCGTTGTGGACGCACAGGAACAGCACGCTCGGCTTGAGGTCGGTCCGGGGCGACTCGAGCCGCACGAGCGCGCGCAGGCGGTCGTTGGTGAACTTCTCCACCACGACCGGGACCCACATCCGCACCGTCGCGCGGGGCATCACGAACTCGAGCGACTCGGCAAGGAACCGCTCGATCGTCTCCACGTTCAGCTTGCCGTGCCAGCGCCGCTCGAGCGCCACCGCCGACTGGCGGATCTGGAGGCGCTCGCCGGTCGTGAGCGCCTCGTACGACGGCGAGGTCATGAAGGATGGCGTGGTCACGGCGTGTCTCCCTGGGCTGTCCGGTTGGATGAGGGGTCGCGCGATGCGTTCATGCGGCCGCCGCGAGGCGGTCAACGCGCTCGGCCAGGCGCGCGAACGCCGAGCGGAAGGCCGCCAGCGTTCCCGCCCGCACGGGATCGGGGACGGACCAATGCAGCGATGGCGCGGCGAACGGCACGCCCGACTCGTGGGCCCGGTCGCAGACCGACACGACGAGGTCGGGCGAGCGCGCGACGGACGCGAAGCCCCTGGGGATCGCGTCCCCGATCGCGAGGCCGAATTCGGCCGCGACCTGCACCGCACGCGGGTGCACGCGCTGCGCAGGTTCCGTGCCGGCGCTGTCCGCCTCGCGGCCGGTGCGCTGGTTCCACAGGGCTGCCGCGAACAGGGAGCGGGCCGAGTTGTGCGTGCAGACGAAGAGAATGCGGCCGGGCGGAGGTTGCGGGAGGCGGACCAGGTCGTCCAGGCGGTCCCAGCGCAGCGAGACGTAGCGGTGCCGGCGGTCGCCCTCCGAGGCGTGCCGTTCGATCAGGCCGGCTGCCTCCAGGACGCCCAGGTGATGGGCCGCCAGGTTGCCGGGCAGCCCGGCCGCCTCCGCGAGATCCCGGAATGTCCGGTCGGTCGCGAGCAGCGCATCGACCATCGCCAGGCGGTACGGATCACCGAGGGCGGCGTGCACGCGAGCGCGGTCCGCGAGGTTCATCACTCAAAGAATACTGAGTGACTGTCCGGCCGTCAAGGGCAGGTCGGAGCGGAGCCGCCCCGATGGGACGGACGGGCACGGATCACGGCCACGGCGCGTGGCCCGCGGTCCGGGCGCGCCGACTGCCGTGACATCTGCTTGAATCGCGGGATGGATCGCGCCACCTATGTCCGTCGGCTCCCGAAGGCAGA
>DAOTXE010000030.1:0-41437 GCA_034435355.1 Chloroflexota bacterium | reverse complement strand
CGCGCAGCGTCGACGTCATCAAGGGCGCGCTCGCCAAGGCGCACCTCAAGGCGGAGGATCTCGCCGCAGTCGGCGTCACCAACCAGCGCGAGACGACGGTCGTCTGGGACAAGCGGACCGGCAAGCCTGTCTACAATGCGATTGTCTGGCAGGACACCCGGACGAAGGACATCTGCGACGAGCTCGAGAAGGATGGCGGCCCCGATCGCCTCCGCCCGAAGACCGGCCTGCCGCTGGCGACCTACTTCTCCGGCCCGAAGGTCAAGTGGATCCTGGACAACGTCGCGGGCGCGCGCGCCGAAGCCGACGCCGGGAACCTCCTCTTCGGCAACATCGACACCTGGTGCATCTGGAACCTGACCGGCGGCACGATGGGCGGCGTCCACGTGACGGACGTCTCCAACGCCAGCCGGACGCTCATGTTCAACTACACCACCCTCGCGTTCGATCCCGAGATCACCGCGCTCCTGGGCGTTCCGGCGTCCATGCTGCCGACGGTCAAGGCATCCTCCGAGGTGTACGGCCTTGCGGTCGGCGATCTCCAGGGCGTCCCGGTCGCAGGCGACCTGGGCGACCAGCAGGCCGCCCTCTTCGGCCAGACCTGCTTCTCGCCCGGCGAGGCGAAGAACACTTACGGCACCGGCTGCTTCATGCTCCTCAACACGGGCACGAAGGCGGTTCCGTCGAAGAACGGCCTCCTCACCACCCTGGGCTACAAGATCGGCAATCAGCCGGCCGTGTATGCTCTCGAGGGGTCCATCGCGATCACCGGCGCCCTCGTGCAGTGGCTCCGCGACAACCTCGGGATGATCGAGAAGTCCCCCGACATCGAGGCCCTCGCCGCAACGGTCGAGGACAACGGTGGCGTCTACTTCGTCCCGGCGTTCAGCGGCCTGTTCGCGCCGTACTGGAAGAACTCCGCGCGCGGCGTCATCGCCGGCCTGACGCGTTACGTCAACAAGGGCCACGTCGCGCGTGCCGTCCTCGAGGCGACCGCGTGGCAGACCCGCGAAGTCCTCGACGCCATGAACGCCGACTCCGGCGTACCGTTGACGGCCCTCAAGGTCGACGGCGGCATGGTGTTCAACAACCTGCTCATGCAGTTCCAGTCGGACGTCCTGGGCGTCCCGGTCATCCGTCCGAAGGTCGCCGAGACGACGGCCCTCGGTGCGGCGTACGCTGCCGGCCTTGCGGTCGGCTACTGGGCCGAGGTCGAGGACCTTCGCGCCAACTGGGCGAAGGACCACACCTGGGAGCCCAAGATGGACGCGGCGCTCCGTGACAAGGAGTACGCGCTCTGGAAGAAGGCCGTCACGCGGACCTTCGACTGGGCCGAATAGTCCCGCTCGCGTCGCATACCGGGGCCCCTCGGCAGCGCCGGGGGGCCCCGGAACACGTCAGGCGGGCGCGGCCCGCACGGGATATCGCACACGCATCGGAGCAAGGCGGATCGAGGTGAGCAGCATGGGTGAGTCGCACGCCTTCGACGTCCTCGTCGTCGGCGGGGGTGCGACCGGGGCCGGCGTGCTCAGGGACCTGGCGCGGCGCGGCCTGCGCACGCTGCTCGTCGAGCGCGGCGACTGGGGCACCGGGACCACTGGGCGCTACCACGGCCTCCTGCACTCGGGCGGGCGGTACGTGGCCAAGGACCGGCTTGCGGCGCAGGAGTGCATCTCCGAGAACCGCATCCTCCGCCGCATCGCGCCGGCCAGCATCGAGAACACGGGCGGCTACTTCGTCGCCACGCCTGCCGACCCGGACGACTACGTCGAGGCATTCCCCGCGGCCTGCGCGGCTGCGGACGTTGACTGCGAGGAGATCCCGGTTGCCGAGGTGCTGCGGCGCGAGCCGGCCCTGAACCCGGGCATCCGGCGCGCCTTCAAGCTGCCGGACGGCTCCGTCGAGCCCTGGCAGCTCATCGAATCGAACATCGCGGATGCGCGCGCGCTCGGCAGCGACGCCTGGTCGTACCAGCGGCTCGCGAGCCTGGAGCGGGACGGCGACCGGATCGTGGCCGCGACCCTCCACGACGAGCGCTCGGGGAGCCTGACGCGGATCACCCCCCGCTTCGTCGTCTCGTGTGCCGGTGCATGGGCGGGCCAGATCGCCGACATGGTCAACGTGTCCGTCACGATGCATCCCGGCAAGGGCACCATGCTCATCTACAACCAGCGGATGACGGACACGGTGATCAACCGCTGCCACAAGTCGTCCGATGGCGACATCATGGTCCCCGTCCACACGGTCGCGATCCTCGGCACGACCGAGCAGCGCGTGGAAGACCCGGACAAGTACGAGATCACGCGCGACGAGGTCGCCGCCCTGATCCGTGAGGGCGAGAAGCTCTTCCCGGACCTCGGCCGGATGCGGCTCCTGCGCGCCTACGCCGGCGTGCGCCCGCTCTACCAGCCACCTGCCGAGGTCACCGCGGACGCGCTCAAGGACGGCCGCCAGATCTCGCGGGCGCACACGGTGCTCGACCACGCCTCCCGCGACGGCGTCGAGAACTTCGTCACGATCGTCGGCGGCAAGCTCACGACCTTCCGCAGGATGGCCGAGGACACGGTCGACCTCGTCTGCGAGAAGCTCGGGGTCACGGAACCCTGCACCACGGCGACGGAGATCCTGCCGAACCAGGTCCCGGGCAAGACGTACTGGCTGGGCCACCGGCTGGCCGAACACGAAGCGGAGGGCGGCGGCGACGCCGGGCTCCTGTGCGAATGCGAGTTCGTGACGCGGCCGATGCTCGACGCGTTCCTCGACCGGCATCCGGGCTGCTCGCTCGATGACGTTCGGCGGGGCACGCGCCTCGGGATGGGACCCTGCCAGGGGGGCTTCTGCACGTTCCGCGCGGCCGGAGTCGTCGGCGAGCGCGCGGGCACGGCGAGCGCTGAGGGAGTCGCCGAGCTCGCGGACCGGGCGATCCTCGGGTTCCTCCGGGAGCGCTTCAAGGGGGCGCGGCCCATCGCTGCGGGCCGCCAGCTGCAGGAGCAGTGGATGATCTCCGGCGTCTATGGAGGGGGGCTGGGCGTCGAGTCGCTGATCGAGCACGGGACGCCCATCGCGTCCGGGGAGGTGGCCGGTGCCCAGCGCTGACGTCGTCGTCATCGGGGCGGGCCTTGCCGGCCTGACGGCCGCCATCTCGGCGGCCGAGTCCGGCGCCCGGGTCCACGTCCTTGCCAAGGGCCACGCCGCCACCCACTGGGGACCCGGCGGGATCGACGTGGCCGGCATTCCCGCGGCGTCGACGCCGCGGGACGGGATCCGCCAGCTGGCCGCGCTGCCCGGCCACCCGTACGCATTCCTCGGCGGCGACGTGGCCGACGCCCTGGACTGGGCGCTCCCGCACCTCGAGGCCGGGGGAGTCGAGTACGCGGGTGACCTCGACACCCCGCTGCAGCTCGTCCCGACCTCCATCGGCGGGACCCGCCACGCGGCGATCCTGCCGGCCGCCCAGGCCGCGGCGCTCTCGCCATGGGCGCCCGGCGAGCGTCTCGTGATCTGCGGGATCGCAGGGTTCAAGGACTTCTGGCCCGCGGCGATCGCCGCCAGCCTGTCACGGGAGCGCGTCTGGGAGGGTGGCAACCGCCCTGCCACGGTGGTCCCCGTGATCGTCGTCCTGCCCGGGCTTGCCGCCCGCCACAACCTGAACGCCCTCGAGATCGCGGGCCGCTTCGACGACCCCGCCTGGCGAGCCAGCGCGATCGATGCGATCGCCCGCGCGATCGCCGCGGCGCCCGGCTCGGGAGGCCGCGTCGGGCTGCCCGCCGTCCTCGGGATCCGCGACCACGCCGCGGTCCTTGCGGCCCTCCGGCAACGCCTCGCGGCAGCTCCATTCGAGATGCCGCTCGTCCCGCCGAGCGTTCCCGGGCTGCGTCTCTACACGGCCCTCCGCGCGGCGCTCATCCGGGCGGGCGGACGCATCCAGGTCGGTGAGATGGTCGAGCGGGTGGAGCACGACGGACGTCGCGTGACGGCCGTGGTGTCGGCTGCCGCCGCGCGGTCGTTCACCGTCAGGGCCGGCTCGCTCGTCCTCGCCACCGGCGGGATCGCCGGCGGGGGCCTCGTCGCAGAGCGCGACGGCCGGCTGCTCGAGCCGCTCCTGGGGCTCCCGGTCGAGGCGCCTCCGGCCGACGAGTGGCTCTCCGAAGACCCGTTCGACCCGGCGGGGCATCCGCTCGAGAAGGCCGGGATCCGGACCGACGCCGAGCTTCGGCCGGTCGACGCCGACGGGGCGTCCGTGTTCGACAACGTTCGCGTGGCCGGAAGCCTTCTCGCCGGCCACCGATATATCGGGGAGCGATGCGGCGACGGCGTCGCGCTCACCAGCGGGTGGCGCGCGGCGCGATCGCTGAGCGCGGTCCCGGCTGGAAGTGCCGCTGGGCCGGGGAGCGAGCGACCGTGACGATCGCCGAGTTCATCAGGGAGGCCTCGGAAGAGGCCATCGGGTACTCGTCCGACGAGTGCCTCAAGTGCAATGTGTGCCAGACGGTGTGCCCGGTCGCCAGAGTCACCGACCTGTTCCCGGGCCCGAAGTACGTCGGACCGCAGGCGCAGCGATTCCGGTCCGGCCGAGCGCAGCCCGTCCAGGTTCCAGGCATCGCGGTGCTGGCGTCCCCGGATGCCACCGTCGATTACTGCTCCGGCTGCGGCTGGTGCACGTCGGCCTGCCCGGCCGGGGTGAAGATCGCGGAGATGAACAGCCAGTCCCGGGCGCGCATGAAGGCCGGCAAGCGGCCCAAGCTGCGCGACTGGGGCCTCGGCCAGACGGACCTCGTGGGCCAGGTCGGCGTGCTGTTCTCGCCCATCTCGAACTGGGCGCTGGCCAACCGGCCGATCCGGGCCATCATGGAGGTCACGGTCGGGATCCATCGCCAGGCACCGTTCCCCAAGTTCGGCCGCCGCACGCTGCAGTCGACCTGGAAGCGCCGCCAGCGGCGCCGTGGGACGGCCGCCGTGCCGGGGCCGGAGCGCGCCGTCGTCTACTTCCACGGCTGTTCCGCGAACTACTACGAGCAGCATGTCGCCGACGCTGCGGTCGAGATCCTCAAGCGCAACGGCTTCGAGACCATCATCCCCGAGCAGGTCTGCTGCGGGCTGCCGCTCATCAGCAACGGGATCTACACGGAGGCGCGCCAGAAGGCTCATCGCAACCTCGACGTGCTTGCCGGCTACGCCCGGGCGGGCTACAAGATCGTGGGGACCTCGACGTCGTGCACCCACACGATCAAGGCCGAGTACCGGGAGATGCTCGACATCCACGACGACGACGCGACCCTGGTCGCGAACGCGACGTGGGACATCTGCGAGTTCCTGCTGGACCTCCACGAGCAGGGCAAGCTCAACACGCAGTTCGGCCGGCTCGACGAGGACCTGCCCTACCACGCTCCCTGTCAGCTCCGCTCCCACGGCATCGGGCTTCCGGCGATGGACCTGTTCGCCCTCGTGCCGGGTCTGCGCGCGGCCGACATGGACCACGACTGCTGCGGCATCGCGGGCACCTACGGCATGAAGAAGGAGAAGTACCCGATCGGCATGGCGGTCGGAGCGCCCCTGTTCGACAAGATCAAGGCGAGCGGCGCCGCCGAGGCCGCCTGCGACTCGGAGACGTGCCGCTGGCAGATCGAGAAGGCGACGGGGACGCGGACGCGGCACCCGATCGAGATCCTGCTCGACGCTTACCGGGCCGGGGATGCCGCCGCAAGGACGAACCGCGCGCCGGTCGCGCCGGCGGAGACCTGAGCGCCGTGGCGGGCGTCGACGGAGCCGAGGCACTCGTCGGGCTCGTCATCGTGTCGCACTCGGCGAAGGTCGCCGACGGCACGCTCGAGCTCGCCTCGCAGATGGCCGGCGATGACGTGCGAATCGTCGCGGCCGGCGGGCTCGAGGACGGCAGCATCGGCACGGACGCGACCCGCATCATGGCCGCCATCGAGAAGGCGGATGCCGGGGCGGGTGTCGTCGTGATGGTCGATCTCGGGAGCGCCGTCCTCTCGGCCTCGACCGCGTTGGAGCTCCTCGATCCGGCGCGGGCCGCCCGTGTCCGCCTGAGCCGCGGGCCCGTAGTGGAGGGCGCGATCGTAGCGGCGATCCAGGCCAGCATCGGGGACGACCTCCTCGCGGTCTGCGATGCCGCCGATGCCACGCTGACCCAGGACAAGCTCGCGGAGTGACCCCGTCCCTGCCCGCCGGGCCGAAAACGGGCGCCGGTGTGGTGGTCCTCGGTGGGGGCGCGGTCGGCTCGTTCGTGGCCGCGCTTCTCGCCCGATCCGGCGAGCGCGTCACGCTCGTCGACAGGCCCGGCACCGCCCGCGGTCCCGCGGAGATCGTCCTCCGCGGGACCGCGGGCGAGCTGCGGCGAGCGAGCGTGGAGCGGACGGACGGAACGGCCGCCCTGGACCGCCCGGCCTACGTCGTCCTCGCCGTCAAGATGCCCGACCTCGGGGCCGCGATCGCGGCCTGTGCGGAATGGCCGGACGTCACGCTCGTCACCCTCGAGAACGGGATCGGCGCCGAGCAGATGGTCGTGGCCGCGCGCCCGGGTGCGCCGCTGCTCGCGGGGTCGCTCACGGCCCCGGTGGACCGGGAGGCGGATGGCACGCTGACATGGAGGAAGCGACGCGGCCTGGCCCTCGGCCACGTCCAGGGCGACACGAACGCCGTCGAGGCCGCGATCCGGGGTGCGCTGGACCGGGCCGGGCTGCCGGCCGCGGTCGTCGGCGACTGGCACGCCATGAAGTGGTCGAAGCTGCTCACGAACATCGTCGCGAACGCGGTGCCGGCGCTCCTGGACCGCGACGCGGCAGCCGTCTACGCCGACCGGCGGCTGTTCGCCGTCGAGCGGGCCGCGGTCCTCGAGGCGCTCGGCGTGATGCGCGCGCTCGGTCTCTCGCCGGTGCGTCTCCCCGGTGCCGACGTCCGCTGGCTCGCCGCGGGATACCGGGCACCCGCTGCCGTCGCGTACCCCGTCCTGCGCAGGGTGGTCGGCGGCGCGCGCGGCGGGAAGGCGCCATCGCTCCTGCTCAACCTGCGGGCAGGCGGCGGGCCGTCGGAGGTCGCCTGGCTGAACGGCGGCGTAGCCCGGGCGGGCGCCGCGGCAGGGGTTCCGGCCCCGGTCAACGCGGCCCTCGCCGCCCTGGTGGAGTCCGCCTCCGCCGACCCGGCCGCCTGGGAGCGGACGCGCGGCCGGCCGGTTGCGCTGCTGTCCGAGATCGACGATCGTTCGGCCACCTGGAGGAACCCATGAAGACGATCCGGCTGACGGTCCGCAACCCGTCCGGCATCCACCTGCGGCCGGGCGCCGCGTTCGTGCGCGCCGCGGCCGCCCATCGCGGCACTGCCGTCCGAGTCGCCAACCTGGCCACGGCCTCGTCGCAGGTCGACGCGCGGAGCATGCTCGCGGTGACCGCGCTCAAGATCAAGCAGGGCCATGAGATCGAGGTGAGCGCGGACGGTCCGGACGAGGACGCGGCGCTCGAGGCGCTGCGCGCTGCCGTGGAGAGCGGGCTCGGGGAGCCGCTCGCCTGAGCAACGGCAGCCGCGCCGGATCGGCCGCCGCGGGAGGCGTCGGCGCGCCCCGACGGCTCCGGCGCGCCCCGCGGCGCCGATAATGCCGGGCGTGGAGCCTGGAGCCGTGTTCGCAGCCGTGATCACCGCGGCGGCCGCGTACTTCGTCGGCGGGATCCCGTTCGGGATCGTCGTGGCGCGCCTCGTGGGCGGGCGGGATCCGCGGAGCATCGGCAGCGGGCGCACCGGGGGTGCGAACACGCTGCGCGCGATCGGGCCGCGGTGGGCGCTCGTGTCGGGGCTCCTCGACGCCGCGAAGGGCAGCGTCGCCGTCCTCATTCCCCGGCTTCTCGGCTTCGGGCCGGAGTTCGAGGTGCTGGGCGCGCTCGTCGCGATCGTCGGGCACAGCCGCTCGCCCTACATCGGCTTCGGCGGGGGGAGGGGCGTCTCGGTTGCCTGGGGCACGCTCGTCGTGATCGAGCCGCTCGTCGCCCTCGCGATCCTGCCGGTCTTCGGGGGGGTGATCCTGGCGACCCGGATCTCGTCGCTCGGCTCGCTGGGCGGCTCGCTGTTCGGCGGGCTGCTGATGATCGCCCTCGTCGCGCTCCAGGGCCTGGCGCCGTCGTACGACGCATACGCGATCGGCTCGGTCGCGCTCATCTGGATCTTCCACCACGACAACATCGCGCGCCTCCTCCGCGGCACGGAGCGCCGCATCGAGTGGCGGCGCTGAGCGGAGGCTGACCATGCACGCGCTCACCGGGACTCCCGCCTCCGCCGGCGTTGCCGTCGGTCCGCTCGCCGTGATCCGCCCCGCCGCCGTCCACGAGGGTGGCCGGATCGCGGCCGGGCAGGCCGAAGCGGAGATCGCCCGGCTGGCGACGGCGATGGAGCAGGCCGGAGCCGAGCTGGAGGCGCTCGCTGAGCGCCTGGCCGCGGAGCACCCTGCCGAGGCGGAGATCTTCGTTGCCCACGCGATGCTGGCCCAGGACCCGTCGCTTGCGGAGGCGGCCAAGGATCGGATCCGCGCCGGCGACGATGCCGTCGCAGCGATCCGGGCGGCGGGCGAGCAGTTCGCCGCCGAGTACCGGGCCATGGACGACGAGCTGCTCGCGGCGCGGTCGACGGACATCCTGGACGTGGCCGGCAGGATCGCGGATCGCCTGGCGGGCCGCAGTCACGCCGGCCCGACGCTCCAGCGGCCCTCGATCATCGCTGCCGCGGACCTGACGCCGTCGCTCACGGCGACGCTCCCGCGCGATCGCATGCTGGGGATCGCCCTGGCCGAAGGCTCGGCAACCGCGCACGCGGCCATCCTCGCCCGCGCATATGGGATCCCGGCCGTGGTCGGCGTCGCGGGCCTGCTGGAGGCGATCGTCGCCGCCGGCGGCGACGATCGCGAGCCGACCATGGTCGTGGCGCTCGACGGGAGCACCGGGGAGGTCGTGCTGGACCCGGACGCGGACACCCTCGCCCGGTTCGAGCGAGCCCGCCGGGGTGCGGCGTCCGCGGCCGCCCGGGCGCTCGAGGAGGCGGTCCTGCCGGCCGTCACCCGCGACGGCCTCGAGGTGACGCTGCTCGCCAACATCGGCGGGCCGGGCGAGTCCGCCCGCGCCGTGGAGCTCGGGGCCCGCGGCGTCGGGCTCTTCCGCACGGAGTTCCTCTTCCTCGAGCGCGGCGCGCCGCCGTCCGAGGAGGAGCAGCTGACTGCCTACCGGTCGGTCGTGGAGGCATTCGCCCCGCACCCGGTCACCATCCGCCTCCTCGACGTGGGCGGCGACAAGCCGATTCCGTACGTCCCGATCGCGCCGGAGGCCAACCCGTTCCTCGGTGTTCGTGCCCTCAGGCTGGCGTGGGACCAGCCGGAGCTCTTCCTGACCCAGCTGCGCGCGATGATGCGGGCCGCGGCCGGCATGCCGGCAGGGACCGTCGGGGCCATGGCGCCGATGATCGCCGACGCGCGCGACGCGGACCTGCTGGTGCGCCTGGCCGAGCAGGCCCGCGAGGACCTCGCGGCGGCAGGCATCCCGCACGGCGAGCTCGCGCTGGGGGTGATGCTCGAGATCCCGTCCGCCATCCTGGTGGGGGATACGTACCTCTCGCGCCTCGCGTTCGCGAGCATCGGGACCAACGATCTGCTCCAGTACACGGTGGCCGTCGACCGCGGCAACATGGCGCTGGCCCGCTACCAGGAGTCGCTTCACCCCGCCGTGCTTCGCCTGATCGGCCGGTCCGTGGAGGTGTGCGCGGCCGCTGGTGCGACGCTCTCCGTCTGCGGCGAGATGGGCGGCGACGCGGTCGCGGCGCTCGCACTCGTGGGGCTCGGCGTCCGCAAGCTGAGCATGGCGGCGTCGAGCCTGGCCGGCGTTCGGCGCGCCATCCGGTCGGCGGACGCAGCCACGCTCGACGAGGCCGCCCGGATCGCGCTCGCCGGCCCGACGGCCGCCGATGTTCGCGCCGGGCTCGTCGCGCTCGCGACGAGGCTTGCCGACCGGGAGGGCGCCGCTCTGCGGTAGACTCTCGCCGGGCGCCCACCTCGTTCGAACCGAATGCGCGACCGTGCCCGCACCGCGCCACCGGAGGTTCCCAGCAGCAATGACGCCGGACGAGCTTCGCGCGAAGATCCGCGAGATCCCGGACTTCCCGAAGCCAGGCATTCTCTTCTACGACATCACCACGCTTCTCAAGGACCCCGTCGCATATCGCGCGGCGATCGACGCGATGCTCGCGCCCTACGCCGGCAGGGCGATCGACGTCGTGGTCGGGATGGAATCGCGGGGCTTCATCTTCTCCGCCCCGATGGCATACCAGCTCGGCGCCGGCCTCGTTCCCGTGCGCAAGCTGGGCAAGCTGCCAGCCGAGACGATCAGCGTCGAGTACGCGCTCGAGTACGGCTCCAACACGCTCGAGGTCCATCGCGACGCGATCCAGCCCGGCATGAAGGTCCTGATCGTGGACGACCTGCTCGCGACCGGTGGAACGGTGAACGGGACGGTGGGGCTGGTCCAGCGGCTGAAGGGCGAGATCGTCGGGCTGGCGTTTCTCGTGGAGCTCGGATTCCTGAAGGGCCGCGACCGGCTGTCCGGGCAGTCGGTCACCTCGGTCATCACGTACTGACACGAGCCCGAGCGGCGGCGGGTCGGTGACCGACGAGCGACGCCCCGTGCCGGACCCCGCCACGCCGCGGACCTCCGCGCAGGTGGACAGCTCGCCCGTCGACCCGGACGACGCACGGCGGCTCGCCCGCCGGCGGTTCTTCCGATCCTTCGCGGCGGACGCGGTGCGGACCGCGGCCACGGTCGTCGGGGCCGCGAATGCACTCCGGGATCAATCCGCCGAGATGGCGGGTTCCCTGCTCGGCGCGTCCCCGGCGGCGCCGGCCACGCCGGCGCCGCCGGGGACGGCCGGCGCCGGCGAACTGGCGGCAGCCGGACCGCCTGCCGGGTTTCGGAGCGCCTTTCGCTTCGAGCCGGAGGCCCTCATCGTGCTCGACCAGCGGCGCCTCCCCGAGGAGCTCGTCGAGGTCATGTGCGTGTCCGGGTCCGATGCGGCCCAGGCGATCCGCGAATCTGTCATCCGGGGCGCACCGCTTCTGGGCCAGGTGGCCGCGTGCGGGCTGGCCCTGACGGCCGCTCGCTCGCGTGCCGCGTCACCGGCGGCCCGCCGCGCGATCCTCTTCGGCACGGCGAACGCCCTCCGCAACGCCGCCCCGACCGCCGCACCCGTCCGCAACGCGATGGACCGGATGCTCCGCCGGCTCGCGGCGCTTGCCGAGGCGGATCAGGACGCGGCGGGGGCGGCGGCGGTCCTGCGCGCGGAGGCCGAGGCGATCATCGTCGAGGCGACGCTTGCGCACGCGCGCCTGGCCGCCAACGGCGCGGCGTTTCTCGCGGACGTCCGGCGCGCGCCGGACGGGCCGCTCCGCGTCCTGACGATCGGGAGCACCGGCGCACTCGCGGGCGGCCAGGTCGGCACGGCGCTCGCGGCCGTCCGGGCGTTGCGCGACGACGGGCTCGACGTTCGGGTTCTGCTTGCCGAGGGCCGGCCGTGGCTGGGGGGCGCCCGCCTGGCCGCGTGGGAGCTGGCCCAGGCCGGAGTTCGGTTCGCGCTGGTGAGCGATGGGGCAGCCGCCGGCCTGCTGGCGCGGGGCGACGCGGACGCGGTCATCGTCGGCGCCGACGCGATCGCGCGCGACGGCGCCGTGGCCTGTGACCCGGGCGGCTACGGGCTCGCCGTCGTGGCCGCACGGCATGCCATCCCGTTCCTGGTGGCCGCGCCGCTCTCCACCCGCGATGGCGACGCCGCCGACGGGCGTGGGCTGCGCGCCGAGCCGCGACCGGCCGAGGAGCTCCTCTCGCTGCGCGGATGGCAGATCGCGCCGGACGGCACCCCGGCGCTGAACCCGTCCGTCGACGTCATCCCGGCCGAGCTCGTGAGCGCGATCGCCACCGAGGCCGGCCTGCTGCCTGCGCCGTATGCGGCCGCCCTCGGGGCCGCGGCGGACCTCGGGCAGGGGAGAGCCTGATGGCTGCCCCCGCGACGCGCCCCGATGCCGCGCCGGGCCTGGTGGTTCGGCTCTCGGTCGATCGCGCGCTCCTGCGCGACTTCCTCGAGCGGGACCGTCTCTACGCGGCGTACGCGCTCTGCGACCTCGACGACCGCGAGTTCGGGCGGACGCGCTGGGGCGTGGCGTTCGCCGGGTCGGACCCCGTGGCGGTCGTCCTGGAGTACGCGGGCCTCGCGCCCCAGCCCGTCTTCGTGATGGGCGAGAGTGCCGGGATCGCGGCGATCCTGCGCGCGCTCATCCGGCCGAGGGCCGCCTACCTGGCGGCGCGGACCGAGCACCTGGCGGCCATCACCGGCATCTACCGCGCCGAGCCGGGCCCGCTCATGGTCCGGATGTGGGTCGACCGCAGCACCTTCCGGCCGTGCCCGGCGGAGGTCGCGCGACTCCTGCCCGTGGAGGTTGGCGACCTGAACCGCCTGTACCAGCTCGGGTTCACCGCGTGGCTCCCCCCCACGGCCGTCGCCGAGGGCGTGTACTACGGGATCCGCGTGGGCGGCCGCCTCGTCGGCGCGGCGGGCACGCATGTCATCTCGGCCGAGGCTCGGCTCGGCGTGGTTGGAAACGTCATGACCCACCCGGACTTCCGCGGCCGTGGCTATGCGACTGCCGTCACCGGGGCCGTGACCGCGGACCTGCTCCGCTTCTGCGACCAGGTCGTGCTCAACGTGCGCTCGGACAACCCGCCGGCCCTTCGGGCGTACGCGAAGCTGGGCTACCGGGAGCACGTTCGCTTCGAGGAGCGGCTGATCCACCGGCAGGGCGGCCCGGCCGGACCGCTGGCTGCACTTCCCGGCCCGATCAGGAGGCTGCTCGGACGCGGCGAGACGTGACCGCGCCGCCGGTGGCGGCACCTCGTCCGGCTGGGGGACCGTCGCCCGGGCGCCCGGCAGGCTGCCAACGCGAGCCGAGCACGGTTGCGGCCCGGAGGTCGGGCATAATCAATGGCCACGCCCGCGCTCGCGCGGCCGACCGCCCATCCGCACGCCGGAGACCCAGCCTGCCATGACCATCCCGATCTCCACGCCGCCCCACGACGTCACCGATCCCGGGCTCGCCGGCGAAGGCATCCGGCGGATCGAATGGGCGGAGCGGGAGATGCCCGTCCTGCGTCTCATCCGCGAGCGCTTCGCGCGCGAGCTGCCGCTCCGGGGCATCCGGATCGCGGCCTGTCTCCACGTCACGACCGAGACCGCCAACCTGGTCCGAACGCTCGCGGCGGGCGGTGCGGACGTCGCGCTCGCGGCCAGCAACCCGCTCTCCACGAAGGACGACGTGGCGGCCGCGCTCGCCACCCACTACGGCATCTCGACCTATGCGCGGCGCGGCGAGGATCGCGCGACGTACTACGCGCACCTCAACGCCGTCGCCAACACCCATCCGCAATTGACGATGGACGATGGCTGCGACCTCGTCTCGCTGCTCCACGCCGAGCGGCCAAGCCAGCTGGGCGAGGTCATGGCTGGCACCGAGGAGACCACGACGGGCGTGATCCGCCTCCGCGCGATGGCGCGGGACGGGGCGCTGCGGTTCCCGGTCGTCGCGGTCAACGAGGCGGAGACGAAGCACCTCTTCGACAACCGTTACGGGACCGGCCAGAGCACGATCGACGGGATTCTGCGGGCGACGAACATCCTGCTTGCCGGGCGGCACGCGGTCGTGGCCGGCTACGGCTGGGTGGGCAAGGGAGTCTCCTCGCGGTTGAAGGGGATGGGCGCCCACGTCGCCGTGGTCGAGGTCAACCCGGTGCGGGCGCTCGAAGCCCTCATGGATGGATTCGAGGTGAAGACCGTCGATGAGGCGGCCCCCTGGGGCGAGCTGTTCATCACCGCCACCGGCAACGTGAACGTCTTCCGGCGCGAGCACTTCGTGGCCATGCCGGACGGCGCGATCATGGCCAACAGCGGCCATTTCGATGCCGAGCTGGATCTCAAGGCGTTGCGGGCCCTCGCCGAGGGCCACGTACGCGAGGTCCGCGAGAACGTCCAGGAGTTCGACCTCGGGCCCAGGAAGCTGCACCTGATCGCGGAAGGGCGGTTGGTCAACCTGGGTGCCGCCGAGGGTCATCCCGCGGCGGTGATGGACATGAGCTTCGCGAACCAGGCCCTCTGCGCGGAATACGTCGCCCGGCATCACGACGAGCTCGAGAGCCGCGTATACGTGGTTCCGGAGGCGATCGACCAGGAGGTTGCCCGCCTCAAGCTGGAGGCGCTCGGGCACCACATCGACGGGATGACCGCCGAACAGGAGGCCTACACGAACTCGTGGAAGAGCGGGACGTAAGCTGACGATGACTGCTCGATCGACTGATCTGTCCGCGGCCGCCGGCGACGCGGAGGCCCGGGAGGTGGCCCGCTCCGGCAGCTGGCGGTCGCCGGTGGCCCTCGAGCTGGTGGCGGCCGGGTTCGTGCGACTCGCCGAGCCGCGCTGGGACGGCGATTCGCTCACCTGGCTGGAGGGTCGCGGCGAGGACGGCGGCCGGCAGACGCTCGTCCGCTGGACCCGCGACGCGGGCATCCGCGACGTCAGCCCGCCCGGGATCAACGTTCGGACGCGCGTCCAGGAGTACGGCGGCGGAGCCTACCTCGCCGCCGGCGATCTCGTCGTCATCTCGGACTTCGCAACCGGGCGCCTGCTCCGCGTCGACGCTGAGCGGGCGACAACGCCGCTCACCCCCGACGGCGCCTGGCGATACGCGGACCCCTGCCTCGACCTAACCCGAGGACGCCTGGTGTGCGTCCGCGAGGATCACACGCGGGAGGGCCGCGAGGCCGTCAACGAGCTCGTGGGCGTCCCGCTCGACGGCTCGGCCGCGGACGATCCGGCCCGCGTCATGGTCCTGGCAGGCGGCTCGGACTTCGTTGCCGCGCCGCGCCTCTCCCCCGACGGCGGACACCTGGCGTGGACGCGCTGGAATCACCCGAACATGCCGTGGGACGGGACGGAATGCGTTGTCGCGAGAGTCGGGGAGGACGGCCGGCTCGACGCGGAGACGGTGGTCGCCGGCGACGCGCGAACCTGGGTGACGCAGCCCGCCTGGTCACCGACGGGCGTCCTGCACCTCGCCGCGGAGCTGGACGGCTGGCTGAACGTGTACCGCGTCGAGCTCGACGGACCGGCGCCAGGCTCCCCGCGCCTCGAGCCGGTGGCGCCGATGCGCGCCGAGATCGGCGGGCCGGAATGGAACCTGGGCTACTCCGACTTTGGCTTCGCTGCCGACGGGACGATCGTCGCGGCGGCGCGCTCCGACGGGCGCGATCGCCTCTACCGGATCGACCCCGGCAGCGGGCGCGAGCCGCGGGAGATCGCGCTCGGGTTCACCGAGCTGGACTACCTCGCCGTGCACGGCGAGCGGCTCGTCTGCCTCGCCGCCGCACCCGCGGCCTTTCGGTCCGTCGTCCTGGTCGACCTCGCCGACGGATCGGTCGAGGTGCTGCGCCGCGCATCCGAGGCCCAGCTCGATCCGGCCGATCTCGCGGACCCCGAGCCCATCGAGTTCCCGACGACCGGCGGACGGATCGCCCACGGCACCCTCTACCGGCCGCACAACCGGGCCTTCCGCGCGCCGGACGGCGAGCTGCCGCCGCTCCTCGTGACCAGCCATGGCGGGCCGACGGCGGCCGCATATTCCGGGCTTGCGGTCACGATCCAGATCCTGGCGACCCGCGGGATCGCCGTCCTCGACGTGGACTACGGCGGCAGCTCGGGTTACGGCCGCGAGTACCGCAGGCGACTCGAAGGCGGCTGGGGGATCGTCGACGTCGACGATTGCGTCGCGGGCGCGCAGGCCCTGGCCGCCCGGGGGATCGTTGATCCGGCGCGGTTCGCGATCGAGGGCGGGTCCGCCTCGGGGTTCACGGCGCTCGCCGCGCTCGCCTTCCGGGACGTCTTCCGGGCCGGGGTGAGCTACTTCGGGATCGGCAACCTCGCGGCGTTCGCCGCCGAGACCCACAAGTTCGAGTCGCGCTACGTGGACGGCCTCGTCGGGCCCTACCCGGCGGCCCGGGCGGTCTACGAGGCGCGCTCGCCGATCTTCCACGCCGACGCGATCCGCTGCCCGGTCCTGGTGCTCCAGGGCCTCGACGACCGGATCGTGCCCCCGGCAGAGGCGGAGCGGATCGTGGCGGCGCTGCGCGCGAACGGCGTGCCCCATGCGTACATCGCGTTCGAGGGCGAGGACCACGGCTTCCGCAAGGCCGCCTCGATGCTCCGCTCGATCCAGGCCGAGCTCGCGTTCTACGGTGCGGTCTTCGGGTTCGTTCCCGCCGACCCGCTGCCGGAGCTGCCCCTCACGGGGTCGCTGCCCGGCGCCGGGAACGCGCCGGCCTGAGGGCCGTTCGGGGGCGCACCGCCGAGGTGCTACGCTGCCCCGGATCACCGCAGGGGAGTGCCCGCCAGCCATGACCTCGATCCTCGACGCGTCCGGCTACCTGTTCACCTCGGAGTCCGTGACCGAGGGACACCCGGACAAGATGTGCGACCAGATCTCGGACGCCATCCTCGACGCGATCATCCGCGAGGACCCGGACGCCCGGGTCGCCTGCGAGACGGCCACCACGACGGGGCTCGTGCTCGTGCTCGGGGAGATCTCCACCTCCACGTACATCGACTTCCAGGGCGTCGTCCGCGATACGGTCAGGGAGATCGGATACACCCGCGCCGAGTATGGCTTCGACTACCTCACCTGCGGGACGCTGGTGAGCGTCAAGGAGCAATCGCCGGATATCTCCCTGGGCGTCGACGCGGCGCTCGAGGTCCGCGAGGACGGCACGGCGCTCCACGAGCTCGGTGCGGGCGACCAGGGAATGATGTTCGGGTTCGCCTGCCGCGAGACGCCGGAGCTCATGCCGCTCCCCATCGCGCTTGCGCACCGGATGGCGCGCCGGCTCGCCGAGGCCCGCAAGTCCGGGCAGCTGCCCTACCTGCGGCCGGACGGCAAGACGCAGGTCACCGTCGAGTACGACCGGGGCGTGCCGGTCCGCGTTCGGACCGTCGTGGTCGCCTCGCAGCACGACCCCGACGCGCGCGCGGAACGGATCCGGCGCGACATCGTCGACGCGGTGATCCTGCCCACGATCCCGGTCGAGCTGCGCCCGACCGACCCGGTCATGCACGTCAACCCGACCGGGCGCTTCGTGACCGGCGGGCCGATGGGCGACGCGGGCCTCACCGGGCGCAAGATCATCGTGGACACGTACGGCGGGATGGCCCGTCACGGCGGCGGTTCGTTTTCCGGCAAGGACCCCACCAAGGTCGATCGCTCGGCGTCCTACGCGGCGCGCTGGATCGCCAAGAACGTCGTGGCGGCAGGGCTGGCGGATCGCTTCGAGATCGAGGTCGCCTACGGGATCGGGATCGCTCATCCGCTCTCGGTCTCCATCGAGACATTCGGGACGGGCAACGTCCCCGACGAGATGATCCGCGCGGCGATCGACCGGCACTTCGACCTGCGGCCCGCCTCGATCATCGACGCGCTCGATCTCCGGCGGCCGATCTACCGGCAGACGGCGGCGTACGGGCACTTCGGCCGGCCCGACCTCGACCTGCCCTGGGAGCGCACCGACAAGGCGGCGCTCCTCGCCGCCGACTGCGGCCGTCCCGGGCCGGTCGCCGGCGCGTTCGGGCCCGCCTGACCGCCGGCCGCGCCACGGGGGCCGGCGCCAGGCCCCGGTGCTGGGGCCGGCGCCGGGGGCCGTTCGCGCCCGTACAATCGACCGATGTACGCGGTGATCTTGGCCGGCGGTGGAGGCACGCGCCTCTGGCCGCTCTCCCGGCCCGACCTTCCCAAGCCGTTCCTGCGGCTCCTCGGAGACCGCTCGCTCCTCCGGGCGACCTTCGACCGGATCGTCCCCGCCCTCGTCGGGCCGGGCGACCTGTACGTGGTCACCGATCGCCGGTACGCGGCCCTCGTCCTCGAGGAGCTGCCCGAGCTGGACCGCTCCCAGGTGCTCGGAGAGCCCGCCGGGCGGAACACCGCGCCGGCGATCGCCTACGCGGTCGCCGCGATCGAGCGGCCACCGGCGGAGGCGATGCTCGTCCTCCCCGCCGATCATCTCGTGGTCGACGAGGAGACCTTCCGGGCCCTTCTTCGGGAGGCCGCCGCCGTTGCCGCCGACGGACGGCCGGGGGCCGCGGGCGGTCCCCTGGTGACGCTCGGGATCACCCCGACCGGCCCGGAGACCGGGTACGGCTACATCGTGGCAGGCGGGCCGCAGCCCGGCGCACCGGCGGCCCTGGCGGTCGCCCGGTTCGTCGAGAAGCCAGCCGTTGACGTCGCCGCCGCGCTTCTCGCTGGGCCCGCCCCGGTCGCCTGGAACGCGGGCATCTTCGCCTGGCGCCGCGACGCGATCCGGTCGGCCCTCGCGGCGCATGCGCCGGAGCTTGCCGCGGCGGTCGCGGCCGGCGTCGTTTCCCTCGGCCGCGATCCGACGGCACTGGAGGCCGTCTACGCGATGCTGCCCCCGATCTCCATCGACTACGCGGTCATGGAGCCGGCGTCGCTCGCCGGCGAGGTCGCGATGCTGCGCGCCGACATCGGCTGGAGCGACCTCGGGAGCTGGGCCGCCCTCCGCGACGCGCTCGTCGCGAACGCCCGGGCCGCCGGCGCGCCGGCCGACACGGTCGGCTTCGGGGTCCGTCGCGATCTCGGCTCGCGATCGACGCTCGTCATGGGCGCCACGAGGCTCGTGGTCACGATCGGCCTGCAGGATACGATCGTGGTCGACACGCCCGACGCGCTCCTCGTCTGCGCCGCGGACCGCTCGCAGGACGTGCGCGCCATCGCAGAGGAGCTGGCCCGGGCGCGGGAGGAGGACGGGTGACCATCGCGGAACGGCCGCAGCCCACGACAATCGTCTTCGGCACCGACGGCTGGCGCGCGAAGGTTGCGGACGACTTCACCTTCGAGAGCGTCCGCCGCTGTGCCGAAGGTGTCGCGCGCTATGTCGCCGACCGCGGGGAGCAGGCGAAGGGGGTGGTCCTCGCCTACGACCGCCGGTTTGCCTCGGAGCACTTCGCTGCTGCCGCCGCCGAGGTCCTCCTGGCGTACGACATCCCGGTTGCCTACCCGAACGTCGCGGTCCCGACCCAGATGTCCAGCTTCGAGGTGGTCCAGCGCGGCGCAGCCGCCGGCATCGTGATCACGGCGAGCCACAACCCCTGGACCGACAACGGCTTCAAGGTGAAGTCACCGACCGGCGCGGCCGCGGGTCCCGAATTGCTCGCGGTCCTCGAGGCGACCATCGCCGCCAACGGGGGCGTGGCGATCCCCCGCCGGCCGTTCGCGGACGCGGAGGCGGCCGGCCTCGTCGAGCGTTACGACCCGTATCCCGGCTACGAGCGCTTCGTCCGGCGCACGGTCGATCTCGACGCCCTCCGGGCGGCCGACGTCTCGATCCTCGTCGACCCGATGTGGGGCGCGGGTGCCGGCTGGATCAGCCGCCTCCTTGCCGGGGGCACGATCCGGGTCACCGAGCTGCACACCGAGCGCAACCCCTATTTCGGCGGCGTCAATCCCGAGCCGATCCGGCCCAACATCGACGAGGCGCTCGGGATCGTCGCGGGGGGCGGGTTCGACCTCGGGCTCCTGCTCGACGGCGACGCCGATCGGGCGGGAGCCGTGGACGAGCAGGGCCGCTTCATCCACCAGCTCCAGGTCTATGCGCTGCTCATGTACTACCTGGTCGAGCACCGCGGGATGCGCGCGCCGGTCGTCAAGAGCGTCAACACGACGTCGATGGCCGAGCGCCTCGGCGAGCGGTACGGGATCGCGGTCCACGAGACGCCGGTCGGCTTCAAGTACGTGGGCCCCCGGATGATCGAGACGGGGGCGATGTACGGCGGCGAGGAGAGCGGCGGCTACGGGTTCGGGATGCACCTGCCCGAGCGCGACGGGATCTACGCGGACCTGCTCCTGCTCGACCTGTTCCTGCGCGAGCGTGCCGCCGGTCGCTGGCCGGCCTCCCGCGCCATCGAGCATCTCCACGAGATCGCCGGCCCCTCGTTCTATCGCCGGGTGGACGTCCACGTGAATCGCTCGGTCTACCCCGCGGTCAAGGAGCGCCTGCTCGTCGAGCTTGTCGAGAAGGCTCCCGCTGCGCTCGGCGGCCAGCCCGTCACGAGGACGGTCGCGCTGTCCACCGGCGACGGCTTCAAGTTCTTCGTCGTCGACGGTTCGTGGCTGCTGGTTCGTTTCAGCGGGACGGAGCCGCTCGTCCGCGTCTACACGGAGGCGACCTCGCGAGGGGCCGCCGACGCCTGTGTCGAGGCCGGCGAGGCGCTGGTCCGGGGCTGACCGGCGAACCGCCCCGGCGGGGAGGCGCGGAGGGCCGAACGGCACGCCGCGGTTACGGGTCGGGTCGTCCATCCGGGACGTCCGGCCCCGTACCCTTCTTGGCGGCTGGTTGTACAGTCTTCGGAACGGCCGTGACCGGTCGACCGGACGATTCATCGGGCCTCGGCCACACGAGGCCCACGTGACAAACGGAGGGATCGCCGCGATGCACAGCTCTCTCATCGGCAAGGTCGAGAAGGCGAACCGCTACGCGCGCGAGCAGGATCGCGTCGAGTTCGATCGCCTCAGCGTCACGTTCCGTGGGGACAACGACACCCACCAGGTGAGCCTCGACGCCGGTGTGTGGCACTGCACGTGCCACTACTTCGAGAGCTGGCAGAGCTGCGTCCATCAGCTCACGCTCCAGAAGATCCTCGGCCCGATGTTGCGCGAAGATGCGCAGATCTCGATCTTCACGACGCCCGTCGCGGAGGCGCTCCCCGACTGACCTGCAGGCGGCGGGCGCAGCCGTGGCGGTGCGGCGCCGTCACGGCAGCCAGCTGAGCCATCCCCCGGACGCCGAGACCGGCGGCGCGATCCGGGTCGTCGCGCGCCACGGGCCGCCGTCGCGCTCGTAGATCGCGATCCGGCTGGCTCCCGGATCCCCCTCCTCGACGGCGACCGCGAGGGCGCGCCCGTCGCCGCTGAGCGCGATCCCACCGCTCACGCGGTCTGCCGCCGGCATCGGCGGTCCGCCATCCGGGATGCGCCGCTTCGCGAGCACGGCTGCGGTAGGGCCGACGAAGACCCGATCGTCGACCACGAAGGCCCAGGTCGTCCCATCGCGTGACGTCACCGAGTCGAACGCCCGGATCGGCAGTCGATCCGTGGTCCGTCCGCTCGCAACGTCGACCACGGCCACGAAGATCTGGTCGCGCGCGTCACGCTGCAGGAGGGCCACGCGCGCTTCGTCGACCCAGGCGGGCGCCGTGCCCTCCGACTGGTCGGCGAGCGGCAGGATCTCGCGCCGGCCCACGGCCGGCTTGAGGATGGCGAGCGCGCTCGGCGCCTCGGCATCCGGGGGACGCGCCACCGCCGCGACGCGCGTCCCGTCCGGCGAGGAGGTTGCCGACCAGATGACGGCCCCGGGTGGCATCTCGCCTGAACCCGAGATGGTGACCGGGCGCCATGCGGCGCCGGCCAGGAGACTCGCCGGCCCGCCGCGCGCATCGAACGCACTCCCGTCGCGGAGGACGGCCAGCAACCCCCCGCCGGCCGTCGGCGCCACCGCGACCACGGCCGGGTCCGGCACGGGCAGGGGGACCACCTCGCCCGAGAGCCGGACGAGGAAGAGCGCCGCCCCGCGGCCGTCCTCCGCGAGGAGGAGGAGCCCGGGACCGGCGGCCGCTCCCGTCGGAGCCGCCGGGGACGCGCTGGCTCCCGCCGGGGTCGCCGGGGATGCGGTGACGAACGGCGACAGGCTCGGGTTCGGCGGCGCCGGGGGCAGGGGAGCGCAGCCGCCGGCAAGCAGGACGATGCTGGCGAGGGCGGCACCGGCAGCGAAGGCGGGCGCGCGGAGGCCCCTCGCCCGGCGGTCGGCCGAGCGAGGGGCGCGGGCCGGATGCGGCGGGAGACGGCTCATCGCAGGACGTCGCCTCCGATCAGCGCACCCGTTCCGGCGTCGAGGAAGAGCTTCACGGCCCGCAGGGAGTCGGCGAGCGCCCCCGTCGTGCGCGCCTCGACGACCCAGGCAAGTCGGAGCATCGCGCTCGGAGCGTCGGGCCCGCCGGGGTCGAAGGCGCTGTTCGGGGCGACCCAGCCGAGCCCGAGCGCCGCGATCGCCACCTGGCCCGACCGGCTCCCGAACATCGCGGCGAGCGCCGTCGTGGCCAGGTTCCGTGCGCCCCCCTCGTCGACCACGACCGGAGGCGGTGGGGCAAGCGGGCGCTCGGTCCGGACGACCGCGTGCATCCGCCCGTCGGGCCACAGGTCGAGGCGCACGCCGTCGCCGATGACCGGGACCCCGTCGACGGTCCGCGGCCACGTGCACGTCCAGCCGGAGCCGTCGTCGGCCCGCAGAACGGCCGACGTCCCGGACGCGTCGAGGCCCAGGTCGGCGGCCAGTCGATCTCCCCGGGCCCGGGCGACAGCCGCGTCCGCGAGGAGCGGGCCACCGCCTGCCTGCCATCCGAACGCCACGGCGCCCACCAGGCGCCCCCGGGCGTCGAACCGCTCGAGATGGAGGGCGTGGCCGGCTGGATCGCTGCTTGTCACCTCGTCGTAGGTCGTCCCGTCGAACCGGTCCACCACCCGGTCGACGCGGGACGACGTCGGTTCCGGCAGTCCCAGGCGTGTTCGGACCGCCGCCGCCAGCGCGAGGGCCGCCGCGGCGCGGTTCCCGGTCACCGACGTCCGCTCGGCCACGGGGCCGCCCGCGACGAAGCGGTCTGCGGCATCACCTGCCGGGGTCCCGGCCGGGAGGCCGAGCGCGATTGCCGTTCCGGCGACGGCCAGGGAGGCGGCGAGCCGGGTGCCGCGACGTCGCGGCAGGGATTGTGTTCGCGCGCTCATCGTCACCACCTCACACGCACTTCGGGCAACCGGACGTCATCGGCCCGGCCCGGCCCGACCAGTAGTAGCTGCCGTACCAGTTGGCGCCGAACCCGACGTTGAACGAGCCGAGCCGTGCGCGGTCAAAGGCCTGGCCGACCCCGTTCCCCGTACCCAGCGCGCCCCAGAACCGCGTCTCGAAGGTGTACTCGTCGCTGTCCCAGGCTTCGCCGAGATAGCCGAGGTAGAAGCTCGGGCCTGCCCAGGCGCCCGAGCCGGCTTTCGTCTTGGGGATGGCGAATGCCCCGGGCATCGTGGTCGCCGACTCGCCGAGGTGGCAGGTGGACATGATCACCAGGTTCGTGGCCCGCCCGGCGCGCGCCGCCGCGATGTCGCGGGCGAAGACGGTCCGCGCCCCGGTGCACAGCCCGGCGTCCTCCTTGAACCCGTAGTCGCGCGTCGAGCCCGAGTACAGGTAGTTGTCGCCGTGCGAGTGGACGTACATGCCCCAGTCGCCCAGCGTCCGCGACAGCACCTGCGGCCTGCTGAAGGCCGTGCCGCTGTAACCGGTCGTCGCGTAGCCGAGGTTCCGGAAGCCGGCCAGCGCGGCCGTGAGCATGCGTGCCGGGTAGGTGTCGTTCACGCCGATGCAGGCGGGCGTGAACGCGGTCGTGTTCGAGTTCGTGGTCGCCTGGTACGCGGCGCGAACCGGGCCCGCCGCGGACGCGATGAGCGCAGCCGCACCGAGCACCGCTGCGAGCGAGCGGAGCCATCGTCCGGGTGACATTTCGAGACCTCCTCCGGCGGGACGTGGCGTGCTGGCGGAAGAGCCGGGGTGCCGGCGGGAGCGAGGTTGCCGGCGGAAGAGGCGAGTGGAAGCAGTCTCGCTGCGGGCCATGCACGGCGCCTTATCGCCTCGCCAGGCTCGAGCGCGGTCGGCGCGCGACAGGCTGCCGGGGCGCGACAGGCCGCCGGGGCGCGACAGGCTGCCGGGGCGCTCGGCGTGTGGTAGCCTCCTTTGGTCACCACCCGCCGCGTGGTCGCGAAGCCGGTGCGATTCCGGCACAGTCCCGCTACGGTGACCGCCGTTCGAGCAACGGCGGAAGTCCGGTCGCCGGCCCCGCGGCAGAGCCGCACGAACCCTCGCGAGAAAGGGGCAGGCAGGCATGATCCCGACCGGCTGACCCTCGCCCTCGCTGCCCCGCGCTCGCGGCAGCCTGCCGTGGGCGCGACGTGACACTCCCCAGCCCGCGCGAGAGGTCCCGTGTATCCAGCCCGAGCCCGACGACGGCATGCCCGCCTCGTCCCTGTCGCGGCGTTCGTCGCCGTCATCCTCGCCGCCTGCGGCACGGCCGCGACAGCCGCGCCGACGCCGGCCGGCCCGTCTCCGACCGCGGTGATCGCGCCCGCTGCGACCGGGCCCGCCCTCACGTCGCCGGCGGCCATCTCGCCGAGCGCGTCTCCGACGGCGGCGACCTACCCGCTCACCCTGACCGACGACGAGGGCACCCCGGTCACGATCGCTGCTCGGCCCACGACGATCGTCTCGCTGACTCCGGCGACCACCGAGATCCTGTTTGCCGTCGGTGCGGGGCCGCGCGTCCGCGGCGTGACCGATGCGGACGACTTCCCGCCTGCCGCGAAGCAGATCACCCAGGTCGTCAAGCTGGGCACGGTCGACATCGAGAAGATCGTCGGGCTCGGCACCGACCTCGTGATCGCCGGCGGGAACGGCTTCAACAGCCCGGACGCCATCGCGAAGCTCCGTTCGCTTGGGATCCCCGTGGTCGTCGTCTACGCGTCGAACGTCGCAGGCGTCTTCCGCGACATCGACCTGGTCGCGACCGCGGCCGGCGAGGGCGCGGCCGGCGCGTCGCTCGTGGCCTCGCTCCAGGCCCAGGAGGGCGCGGTGGTGGCCGCCGTCACCGCCGCCCGCGCTCCCCGGCCGCGCGTCTTCTACGAGCTCGACGCCACGAAGGAGATCTACACGTTCACCGACGGGATCGAGCAGGACGACCTGATCCGCCTGGCGGGCGGCGATCCGATCACGACGGGCAGCCCGACGGTGTTCAGCATCCCGCTCGAGAAGCTGATCGCCGCCGACCCCGAGCTCATCCTTCTCGGCGACGCCGCCTACGGCACGACGGCCGCCCAGGTGAAGGCGCGCCCGGGCTGGGAGGTCATGACGGCCGTCAGGAACGGGGCGATCCGCCCGATCGACGACACGATCGTCTCGAGGCCCGGGCCGCGGGTGATCGACGCGCTGCGCGCCCTCGCCTCGGCGATCAACCCGGCGCTCGTCCTCCCGCCCGCGCCGTCCGCGAGCACCGCGCCGTGAGCCGCCGCGTCACGGGCCACCCGGCACGATGAGCATCGGCGCGCGCACCCTCGCCCTGACCCGCGTCCGCGTCGGTCGACCGGCGCGGATCCCGGGCACTCCCGTGCTCGCGCTCGCCGGCCTCGGCGTGCTCCTCGTCGCCGTCGTCACGGCGGTGGCGATCGGGTCGGTCGCCGTCGCCCCGGGGGACACGCTCGGGATCCTGCTCCGCTCGATCGGCCTGCCCGTGACCCGGACGTGGTCCCCCGCAGCCGAGACGATCGTCCTCGAGCTGCGGCTGCCGCGCGTCCTGAGCGCGGTCCTGGTCGGCGGCGGCCTGGCGGTCGCCGGGGCGGCGTTCCAGGGCCTCCTGCGCAACCCACTGGCCGACCCGTACGTGCTCGGCACCGCCTCGGGGGCGGCGCTCGGCGCCGCCGTCGCGGTCCTGATCCCCTTCCGCGCTGCGTTCCTCGACCTGGGGCTGCTCAACGTGCTCGCGTTCGGGGGCGCGCTCGCCGCCGTCGCGCTCGTCTATCGGCTCGGGCGCGGCCGGGGCCCATTTGCGCCGCTCACCGGTCTCCTCCTCACCGGGTATGCGGTGAGCTCGCTGCTGGCGGCCGGGCTGGCCATGACGATGTTCATGTCGGGCTCGAACCTGCGCCAGATCTTCGCGTTCCTCCTCGGTGGGCTCGAGGGATCGAGCTGGCTCCGCCTCGGGTTCGCCGCGCCCCTCATCGTCGGCGGCTCGGTCGCGATCATGGCCCGCGCCCGAGTGCTCAACGGGCTCCTCCTCGGAGAGGAGGCTGCCGCACACCTCGGGGTGGAGGTCCGGCGCGAACGCGCGGTTCTCCTGGCCCTCGCGAGCCTCGTCACGGCTGCCGCGGTCGCGGTTGGTGGGCTGGTGGGCTTCGTGGGCCTCGTGGCGCCGCATCTCGTCCGGCTGGTCGTGGGGCCGGACGCTCGGCGTGTGCTGCCGCTCGCGGCAATCCTGGGCGCCGTTCTCCTCGTCCTCGCGGATCTCGGAGCCCGCCTCCTGGGCGAGATCCCGGTCGGCGTCGTCACCGCGGTGGTCGGGGCCCCGTTCTTCCTCGCCCTCCTGCGCGGGACGCGCTCGGCGTACGAGCTGTGACGTCGCCGATCGCGGAGCTCACCGGAGTCACGGTCGTCTACCGCGGGCGGGCGGTGGTTCGCGGCGCCGACCTTGCCATCGCGCCCGGCGAGCGGGTCGCGCTCATCGGGCCGAACGGGGCCGGCAAGTCCACGCTCCTGCGGGTCCTCGCCGGTCTCGTCGTGCCGAGCGGCGGGCAGGCCTCGCTGGGCGGCGATCCCATCGCGCGCCTGCCCCGCGCGGTGATCGCCCGGCGCCTGGCCGCCGTGCCCGGCCAGGCCGCGCTGCCGTTCGCGACCCGGGTGGAGGAGGTCGTGGCGCTGGGGCGGCTCCCGCACGAGGATCCGTTCCGTGGTGCCGGTCCCGGGGACCGCGCGGCCGTGGACGCCGCGATCGCCCGGGTGGGGATCGGGGCCCTCCGGGGGCGCGACGTCCGCGAGCTGAGCCTCGGCGAGCGTCAGCTGGTCCTGATCGCGCTCGCGCTCGCCCAAGGAGCGCCCCTCCTCGTCCTCGACGAGCCGACCGTCCACCTCGACCTGCGCCACCAGGTGGCGGTGATGGAGCTGATCGCCGACCTGAACCGGCACGACGGCGTGGCTGTGCTCGCGGTGCTCCATGACCTGGCGCTGGCCGCGCACTTCTTCCCGCGGCTGGTGCTCCTCGACGGCGGGCAGGTCGTCGAGGACGGCCCGCCCGAGCGGGTGCTGACGCCGGAGCGGGTTCGCAGGACGTTCGGCGTTGACCTGGCGATGCTCGCCGGGCCGGCCGCGCCTGATCGCGCCGGGTCGTGGACGCGTCCGATTTGACCGCCGGCATCCGGGGCGGCTAGGCTCGCGTGGTGATCATCCCGCCTCGGCCAAGGAGTGCCGGGTCCGTGTTCCGACTCCTCGCCCTGATCGGCATCGCCGCGCTCGTGGCGGCCTGCGGCCCGTCGAGCACGACGGCCCCGACCGCCGCCGGGTCGCCGTTCCCATCGCCCGCGACATCGATGCATCCAAGCCCCGGACCATCTGCGAGCGTGGCCGGTGGCTCGGCCGAGGCGAGCGTTGGGCCCGGCGGGTCGCCGTCGCCGCAGGCCAGCGGGATGCCCTACCCGTCGGCGAGCCCGTCGCCCCGGCCGGGCTCGGCGGACGCCTGCAGCGGCACCGCCGAGAACCGCGACTTCTACTCCGCCCTCTCGGTCAGCGTCGCCTGGGACGTCTACTGCCCGGTGCTGCCACCGGGCTGGTTCGTTGCGAGCGGGTCGTACCGGCTCTCGAACGGCGGCCAGCTGACCATCACCTACCAGGGGCCGGGCGGCGCCACGCTCGAGGTCCGGGAGGGGGGCTATTGCAGCGGGCAGCCCGACTGCATCCCGACCGGGACCGACGCCGGGGGTGCGAGCTTTGGTGATCGCGCCGCCCGGCTGGTCGACCTCGGCAACGGGTCGTGGCTCGTCGTGGCCGCGCCTCCCGGGGGCGATTCCTCGTGGCAGGCGACCGGGACCGGGATGGACGGCCCGACCCTGGCCGGCTACACCGCGGCCTTCGTGCGCGTCGACCAGTAGCACCCGCCGTCGGCCGGCCCGGGCAGACCGCGTGCTACGCTGTGCACACGACGTCGCACACTGCGTCGCACACGGAGGCCCGGATGCCGCTTGTCCGCACGAACATCACCCTGCCCGCCGAGACGCTCTCCATCATCGACGAGGTCGCCGGTCCGCGCGGCCGCAGCGCCTGGATCGCCGAGGTGCTGCTCAAGCAGGCGAAGCGCGACCGCATGAAGAAGGTCTGGGAGGCGAACCGGGGCGTCCTCAAGGGATCGACGACCTGGGGTACCACCCCGGAAGAGGTGCTCCAGACGCTGAAGGAGATCCGGGCCAGCTGGGATCGCCCGCACGTCGACGCCTTGTGGGAGGAGAAGCAACCGAATGCCGAGGCTCCTGGACACGACGCTCCTGATCGACCACGCGAGCGACCTGCCGGGCGCCGTCGCGACCGTGCGGAAGCTGTTCGAGGAGGCTGACGACCTGCTGGTCTGCGATGCCGTGGTCGCGGAGGCGCTCTCGAGCGGAACCGCGGACGAGCGTCGTGCGATCGCGAGCCTGATCGCGGCCGTCGAGTACGTGTCCACGACCCCGGACGCTGCGGCGTGGGCCGGGGAGGCCCGCCGCCTGCGCGGCGCGAGCGGCCCGCGAACCCTGGGCGACGCGCTCATCGCCGGCGTGGCGTGGTCGCTCGGCGCCACCGTCGTGACGCGCAACCCGGGCGAGTTCGTCCGCATGGGTGTTCCCGTGCTCGCCTACGACGTGGACGCCCCGGCCTGACCCACGCGGGGCGCCGCAGCCGGGGAAGCCCGGACCGGCACAATGCCCGCCGGCGACGTCCGGCCGTGGCGGTTCGTGCACAATGCCCTCCACGGCCGGGTCGTCCGGCCGTGCGCCGGCTTCGAGCGGAGGAGCACACCACGTGACGGTCGGGACCGCCTTCCATCCGCGCACGGCAGCCCTCAACGAGCATCTCCAGTGGCGCACGTGGTCCGGCTTCTTCGCCGCGAGCGCGTACCACGACTCGCCCGTCATCGAGTACAACGCGATCCGTGAGGCGGCCGCGCTCATCGACGTCAGCCCGCTCTTCAAGTACGAGCTGCGTGGCCCCGACGCCGTCCGCCTGGTGGACCGGCTGATCGTCCGCGACGCGTCGAAGCTCGTGCCGGGCCGCGTCTTCTACACGCCCTGGTGCGACGAACACGGCACGGTCATCGATGACGGCACGATCCACCGCCTGGAGGACGAGGACGGGGCGCAGGTGGTCCGCTGGACAGCCGCCGATCCCCAGGTCCGCTGGCTGCGGATGAACGCCCACGGCCTGGACGTGACCGTCCAGGACGTCAGCGAATCCGTGGCGGCGGTCGCGCTCCAGGGGCCGCTGAGCCGGGCGGTCCTCGACGCGTGCACGGGCGCCTCCTTCGCGGATCTCGGCTACTTTCGGCGCCGCCGGGCGACGCTCGCGGGAATCCCCGTCGACGTCTCGCGGACCGGCTATACGGGGGACCTCGGCTACGAGCTCTGGATCCCGGCCGAGCGGGCCGTCGAGGCCTGGGATGCGCTCGTGGCAGCCGGTGAGCCGTACCGCATCCGCCCGGCGGGGATGCTCGCGCTCGACCTGGCGCGCCTGGAGGCCGGCCTGGTCCTCATCGAGGTCGACTACACGAGCGCGGTCCACTCGCAGATCCCGAGCCAGGCCTACTCGCCCTACGAGATCGGGCTGGGCAGGCTGGTGAACCTCGGCTCGGGCGACTTCGTCGGCCGCCGCGCGCTCGTCGCCGAGCTGGCGGCGGGCGGGCCCGCGCGTCGCCTCGTGGGCCTCGAGATCGAGTGGCCGGAGATCGAGGCGCTCTTCGCGGCGCAGGGCCTGGCGCCGTCCGCACCCCCGATCGTGAGCCGCGCGCCCGTCCCGATCTTCGCCGGTGGCCACCAGGTCGGTCGGGTGACGAGCACCGGCTGGAGCCCGATCCTCAAGAAGATGCTCGGGCTCGCCTCCGTCGGGTTCGCCCACGCGCGGCCCGGGACGCGCCTCGCGATGGAGTGGACGGTCGAGGTCCGGCGGCGCACGGTGACGGCCCGGGTGGTGGACCTTCCGTTCTTCGATCCCCCGCGCAAGCGCGCCTGACCGTTCGAACCCGATGATCCCGGAGCCCCGGACGCCGAACCAAGGAGGGACCCGCGTGGCACAGCGCTACGACGCCGTGATCATCGGCGGCGGCCACAACGGCCTCACGACCGCCGCGTACCTCGCACGGGCGGGCTGGAAGACGCTCGTGCTCGAGAAGCGCCACCTCCTCGGCGGTGCCACGACGAGCGACGAGGTCGTCCCCGGCTACACCTTCAGCGTGCTCTCGTACGTGGTCAGCCTGCTCCGCCCGGAGATCATCCGGGAGCTCGAGCTGGCGAAGCACGGCCTGGAGATCCTCCCGCTCGACGGCACGTTCACCCCGCTCCACGGGGACTTCCTGTGGCGCCGCGACGACCACGCGGCCACGCTGCGCGAGATCCGGCGCTGGTCCGCCACCGACGCCGACGCGTACGAGGAGTACGGCCGGCTGATGGCCGAGATGGCCCGCTTCATCAAGCCGATCCTGGGCATGGTCCCGCCCGACCCGACCAGCATCGATCCGCGCGACTGGCTCGGCGTGGTCGGCCTCGGTCGCGACTTCGCGCGGCTGCCGGAGCGCCAGCAGGCCGCCTTCATCGGGCTCATGACGATGAGCGCCGCGGACTTCCTCGACCAGTGGTTCGAGACGGAGCCGCTGAAGGCCACCATGTCGGCGTCGGGCATCATCGGCACGTTCCTGGGCGTCCGCTCGCCCGGGACCGCCTACGTCCTCCTCCACCATTACATGGGCGAGATCGACGGCGCCTTCCGGGCGTGGGGCCTTCACAAGGGCGGGACGGGCGCGATCAGCGCGGCGATCGCGAATGCCGCCCGGGCGCTCGGAGCCGAGATCCGCACCGGGTCGGGTGTCAGCCGCGTGACGCTCACGCCGTCCGGCGACCGCGCCACGGGCGTCGTCCTCGAGAACGGCGAGGAGATCGCGGCGAATGTGGTGATCTCCTCGGCCGACGTCCGGCGGACGTTCCTCCAGCTCCTCGAGCCGCGGGTGCTGCCCGCCGACTTCGAGGCGCAGGTTCGGCGCTTCACGTTCCGGGGCAGCTCGGGCAAGGTGAACCTGGCGCTCGACGCGCTGCCCAGCTTCACCACGAATCCGGGCGGCACGGAGTACCTGCGCGGTGCCGTCAGCATCAGCCCCTCGCTCGAGCACATGGAGCGCGCCTACGACGAGGCGAAGTACGGGCGCTTCAGCCGCCGGCCGTACGTCGACATCGTCTTCCCGAGCCTCGTCGACCCGTCCGTCGCGCCGCCGGGCAAACACGTGATGAGCTGCTTCGTCCAGTACGCGCCCTACAACCTGGCCGAGGGCCCGGCGGACTGGGACAACCAGAAGGAGGCCTTCGGAAACGCGGTGATCGACCTGGTCAGCGAGTTCGCCCCGAACCTGCGGGACGTCATCGTGGAGAAGCAGGTCGTCTCGCCGCTGGACATGGAGCGGGACTGGGGCCTGACCGAGGGCAACATCTTCCACGGCGAGCTCTCTCTGGAGCAGCTCTTCTTCAGCCGGCCGATCCCGGGCTGGGCCCGCTACCGGACGCCGATCCGCGACTACTGGATGTGCGGCTCGTCCACCCACCCGGGCGGCGGGATCATGGGCGCGAACGGGCGGCTCGCCGCGCTCGAGCTGCTCAAGGCCCGGAAGGCGACGGTGGCCTGAGCGATGTCCAGCCAGCCTTCCGCCCGCTACGAGGCCATCGTCGTCGGCGGCGGCCACAACGGCCTGGTCGCCGGCGCCTACCTCGCCCGGGCCGGCCTCCGAACGCTCGTCCTCGAGAAGCGGGCGACTCTCGGCGGGACGGTCGAGACGCGCCCGCTCGCCGACGGGAAGCGGGCGCCCGGCCTGTTCCACACGGTCGGCCGGCTCCGGCCGTCCGTGGCGCGCGATCTCGGCCTGCGCGACCACGGGCTGGCGCTCGTCGCGCCCGAGGTTCGGGCGTTCGCGCCCCAGCCCGACGGCCGGGCGGTCACGTTGTGGGCCGACCCGGCGCGCACGGCCGCCGGGCTGCGCGCCTGGTCCCCGGCCGACGGGGCGGCCTGGGTCGAGTTCGACCGCCACGTCCGGGCACTCGCCGCGTTCGTGGCCTCGCTCAACGACGCGACGCCGCCCCCCACCAGCGGCGCGGGCCTCGGCGATGCGATCCCGGGCCTGCTGCTGGGCCGCGCCTTCAAGAAGCTCTCCCGCGATGACGCGCGCCAGATGCTGCGCGTCCTGCCCATGGCGATCGCCGACTTCGTGGCCGAGTCGTTCGAGTCCGGGCCGGTCCGCGCCGCCGTTGCCATGCGGGCGGTCGCCTTCTCCGCGATGGGCGCCCGGTCGATGGGGACGACGGCGGCACTGCTCGGCGACTCGGCCGGCAACGACGGCGGCGCGGCAGGCCAGACGGTCTACGCGCGGGGCGGCCCCGGCGCACTCACCGCTGCGCTCGCGGCGGCTGCGCGCGGGTTCGGTGCGGAGATCCGGACGGGGGCCGAGGTCGCCGCCGTGGGCACGTCGGACGACCGCGTGACGGGCGTGACGCTCGCCTCCGGTGAGGAGATCGCCGCGCCGATCGTGGCCTCCGGCCTCGACCCGAAGCGGACCCTGCTCGGGCTGCTGCCGCCGCTCGAGCTCGGCCCGAACCTGCGCTGGCGGGTGGGCAACATCCGCCAGCCCGGCCGCGTGGCGCGGGTCAACCTCGCCCTGGCGGCGCTGCCCGCCTTCCCGGCGGCGGGCGAAGGCGGCGAGGCGGCCCGCCGGCTGCGCGGCCGGATCCTCGTCGGCGCAACCGGGATCGACGACATGGAGCGCGCCTTCGACGCCTCGAAGTACGGCCGCGTCCCCGACGCGCTCCTGCTCGAGGCGACGATCCCCACGCTCGTCGACCCGTCGCTCGCGCCGGGCGGCGGGCACGTGATGAGCGTGATCGCCCAGTACGTCCCGTACGGCCTCGCGGACGGGACCTGGGACGCGGCGGCGCGGGACGCGCTCGGGGACCGGATCGTGGCCCAGCTCGAGACGGTTGCCCCAGGCATCGCGGGGCTCGTGACGGCCCGGGAGGTCATGACGCCGCCCGACCTGGCGGCCGAGTACGGCCTGACCGGCGGCCACCCGTACCACCAGGAGCCGGCCCTCGACGCTTGGTTCGCCTGGCGCCCGCTCGTCGGCCACGCTCGCTACCGGATGCCGGTCGGGGGGCTCTACCTCGTGGGGCCGGGCGCCCACCCGGGCGGGGGCGTGACCGGCGCGCCGGCGCAGAACGCCGTGAAGGAGATCCTGGCCGACCGCCGCCGACGGTGAGAGGGGGGCCCGGGGGGCTGCCGGAACCGCCGGGATGACGTGCGCCGCCCACGCGGGCGCCCCGGGCGCTGTCAGCCGGGGAGCGCCAGGTTCCAGCCCCGGAGGCGCTCCAGGGAGCGGTCGGCCGTCAGGTCCAGCTGGATCGGCGTGATCGAGACGCGGTCGTGGAGGATCGCGTGGACGTCGGTCCCCGGGATCGCCTGGCCGGTGGGCGGCGGTCCGCCGACCCAGTAGTAGGGCACGCCGCGAGGGTCGTCGCGGCGGATCAGCTCGTCCTGGTAGATCCGCTTGCCGAGGCGCGTGACCTCGATCCCCGCGCAGGCCTCGAGCGGGATCGCCGGGACATTCACGTTGACGAGCTGGGCGGGCTCGAGGCCGCGCTCCAGGATCGCCCGCGCGACCATGGTCGCCGCCGCGGACGCCAGCGCGAAGTCGTCCGGGGCGAAGTCGTCGTGGCTGATCGCGAACGCGGGGCAGCCGGACATCACGGCCTCCATCGCCGCGCTCACCGTGCCGGAGTAGGTGATGTCGTCGCCCAGGTTGGCGCCGTGGTTGATCCCGCTCGCGACGAGGTCGATCGGCCCCGGGAGCAGGCCCAGGAAGACCAGACCCACGGCGTCGGACGGAGAGCCGTCGACCGACCAGGCGGGCGTCCCGTCGCTGAGCTTCCGCTCCCGGACGCGGAGCGGGCGCCACATCGTCCGCGAGTGGCCCACCGCGCTCTGGTTCGTGTCGGGCGCGATGACGAGCACCTCGCCGAGCGCCGACATCGCCTGCGCCAGGACGAGCAGGCCGCGCGACTCGATGCCGTCGTCGTTGGTGACCAGGATGCGCGGCCGCCTGCCGGTCGGGGGCATGGAAGCGGTCACTCGGGCGTCACGTCCGCGGCGGGATCTGGCTCGCGGGGAACCCGGATGCGGCGCCCCTCGCGGGCCTCCAGGCGGCGAGCCGCACGGACGGCGACGCTGCCCTGGTCGGTGAGCGAGCGCCGCAGCGCGTACATGACGACGGCGCTGATGACGGCCGCGACCGGCAGGCCGAAGATCGCCCCCGGCACGCCCGCGACCCGGGACCCGATCAGGACGCTCGCGAACACGACGATCGGCGGGATCCCGACCGCGTCGGCCATCACCCGCGGCTGGACGATGTTCATGACGACGAACCAGCCGATCCCCATCAGGACGATCGCCGCGCCGGTCGCATCCGGGACGCTCACGAAGGCGACGAGGACGGGCGGGACCCAGGCGACGAACGGTCCGAAGAACGGGATCGCCATGAGGATCCCCGCCGTGGCCGTGATCACCGGGATGTACGGAAGGCCGAGCACTTCGCTCACGACCAGCGCGACGACCGCGTACAGGAACCCGATGATCGCCTGGCCGCGCAGGAATCCGCCGAACGACCGCCCGATGGCGCGCTCCAGGAGCCGTGCCTCTTCGGCATAGCGCGGAGGGACGAGGCGGAGCAGGAAGTTGAGCATCGCCTCGCTGTCGATGACGATGAACACGGAAAGGATGAAGACGAACAGGACGTTGCCCAGCACGCCGATGCTGGCGACGGCCGCAGCCTGGAGGGGCCCGACGAGGTCCTGGGCCGTGGATGCCAGCCCGTCGAGAAACGCGTTGGCCTGCCCGACGAGGTCGACCTGGCCGAAGCCGAGTGCCGCGAGACGGTTCGACCAGGGCTGCAGGATCGTGGGCAGCCCCTGGCGCACGGTGGGCACGTTGCGGATGAACTCGAGGAGCGAGTTGAACAGGGCCTGGGCCAGGACCACCACGATCGCCAGGAGTGCGATGGTCAGGATGGCGTAGACGGCGACGACCGCGACGACACGCGGTAGGCGGGGCACGACCCGCAGAAGGAGCCGGACCGGCGACGAGAGGATGAAGGCGAGCAGCCAGGCCAGGAAGAAGGTCAGGATGACGTCGGAGAAGAAGTTCCAGTACGTCGTGAGGTAGGAGACGATCACCAGCCCGAAGGCGACCGAGCCGAGGACCAGGAACGACGTGAGCCAGCGCTGCTGGCGCTCGTTCAGGGCTGGCGGCGGCTGCTCGGACATCGTCTCAACGCGGCTCCCGGCGGCCCGTCCCGCCCGCCGCGTGGGCGGGCGTCCCGGCGGTCGGGCCCCCGCCGGCGCATCTATCGTACGCGCCGGATCGCCTCCGCGATCGGCGTTACGCCCCCGTCGGCTGCCGTCCGGCAGCCCGGGGCATCCCGGGCAGGGTCCGCGGCGCGATCAGCGCAGGCCCATCTTCTCCCGGACCTCGGCCATCGTCGCGTCGGCGATCGGGCGCAGCCGCGCGGCGCCCTCCTCGAGGACGCCGTCCACGACCGACGGGCTCGCCATCAGCTCCGCGTAGCGCTCGCGAGCCGGCGCGTAGTGGCGGAGGATCCGCTCCACGAGCAGCTTCTTCGTGTCGACGCAGCCGGTCCGGGCGGTCCGCTCGCCCTCCCAGACCTCGGCGTAGTCGTCGCCGAAGAAGCGGTGCAGCTGGCAGACGTTGCACACCTCCGGGCGGCCCGGGTCGGTTCGCCTGATCCGCTGCGTGTCGGTGACCATGCTCATCACCTGGCGCCGGATCTCGTCGGCCGGGGCGAAGATCTCGATCGTGTTCCCGATCGACTTCGACATCTTCCGGACGCCGTCCGTCCCGAGCACGACGGGCGCCTCCGTGTAGACCGCCTGCGGCTCGGGGAACGTGGGCCCGTAGCGGTTGTTGAACGCCCGCACGATCTCGCGGGACAGCTCCAGGTGCGCAGCCTGGTCGCGCCCCACGGGCACCACGCTCGCCTTGTAGAGGACGATGTCGGCCGCCTGGAGAACCGGGTAGGTGAGCAGCCCGTGGTTGAGGTCCTCGGGCTGGTTCTCGCGTTTCTCCTTGTAGGTGGGCGTCCGCTCGAGCCAGCTCACGGGCGTCACCGTGGAGAAGAGCCACATCAGCTCGGTCACCTCGGGCCGATTGCTCTGCACGAATAGCGTGCACTTCGCCGGATCGAGCCCGAGCGCCAGGAGGGCGGTCGCCATCTCGCGCGTCCGGCGCCGCAGCACGTCCGGGTCGTGCGTGCTCGTGAGCGCGTGGAAGTCGACGATCGCGTAGATCGACTGGTACCGATCCTGGAGCGCGACGTAGTTGCGGATCGCGCCGAGGTCGTTGCCGACGTGCGGCGCCCCCGATGGCTGGATGCCGCTGAAGCAGCGGATCCTCGCCGGGGCAGCCGCCGAGGATGGGGATGGCTGGACGGGGGTGGCGGTGGGCTCGGACATCGCCCGCGAGTGTACCGGAGCGTGGCAGCCCGGCGCGCGAACGGGCGGCCGGCCCCGGGTTGCGAAGCCCCATCATGAACGCGCGGGACATGAACGCGCGGCCGGCCGACGCGTCGGCTACGATCGTGGCATGTCCGACCCGCCCTCCCTGCGCGTCGCGGTGCTCGGCGCGGGTACCGTCGGCGGGCCCGTCATCCGTGCCTTCCTGTCGCGGCCGGAGACGCTCGCGCCCTTCGACGGCCTCCGCCTGACGCTCGCCGGCGTCGCCGACAGGTTCATGGACCGGGTGATCGCGCTGGGCGTGCCGGCCGACCTGGTCACGGATGCCCCGGCGCACCTCGTCGCAGATCCCGGAGTCGACGTGATCGTCGAGCTCATGGGCGGCGACGAGCCCGCCCGTACCCTGATTGCGGCTGCGCTCGCCGCGGGCAAGGCGGTCGTGACCGCCAACAAGCACGTGGTGGCGCACCACGGCCCGCAGCTCGAGGCGATCGCGCGCGAGCACGGCGGGACGCTCCGGTTCGAGGCGTCGGTCGGCGGCGGGACGCCCGTGCTCACGCCGCTCGCCGAGGGTCTCGCCGCCGACACTGTCATCCAGGTCCGCGGCATCGTCAACGGGACGACGAACTTCATCCTCACCTCGATGCGCGAGAGGGGGAGCGCCTACGCCGACGCGCTCGCGGAGGCGCAGGCCCGCGGCTACGCGGAGGCCGACCCGCGCGGCGACGTCGAGGGCGACGACGCGGTCAACAAGGCCGTCATCCTGGCCCGGCTCGCCTTCGGGGCCTGGCTCGACCCCGCCGATGTGCTGGCGACGCCGCCGACGCTGCATGGCACGGGACGCCCGGGTGTGACGGGCGTCACGGCCGACGACGTCGCCGCGGCCGGCGCGCTGGGGCTGACGCTCAAGCTGGTTGCGCTTGCCGAGATCGGGTCCGACGGACGTCCCTCGGCATCGGTCCTCCCGAGCGCGGTGGACCGCGCCGGCCCCCTCGGGCGGACCGACTGGGTGCTCAACCGCATCGAGGTCGTGGCAGATCCCGTTGGCACCGTCGCGTTCTCGGGACCGGGCGCCGGCGGCGACGCCACCTCGTCGGCAGTGCTCGGCGACCTCGTCGCGCTCGCGCGCGGCCAGGGCAGCACGTGGGCCGGCCTCGCGCCGGCAGCGGCACTCCGTCCGCTCCGGGCCGACGCCCCGGGGTCGGGCCCGCGTCGTGCGCACCCCGGCGCCGCGGAGCCAGCCGGACCGCTGGCCGGCCCGAGCGCCTGGTTCGCGTTCCTGCCCGGAGTCGCGGCCGCGACGGTCCGCGCCGCATCCGGGGCAGCGCTGGACGCGACGGCGGAGATCGCGGGCGGCACGGCGGTCCGGACGCGGTCGATCGGGCTCGCTGCCGCGCGGGCCGCGCTCGCCGCGCCGGCCGGGGCCGTGGACGCAACGCTCTACCGCGTGGTGGGCTGATCGGCATGACCTCGGCCACCGACGTCCCCCGCCCCCGCCTCCTCGAGCGCTATCGCGCGTTCCTCCCGCTCACCGACAGCACCCCGATCGTGAGCCTGGGCGAGGGGGCGACCCCGCTCGTCCAGGCCGAGCGGCTCGGGGCGGCCTGGGGGCTCGCGAGACTCCACCTCAAGTTCGAGGGGATGAACCCGACCGGGTCGTTCAAGGACCGCGGGATGGTCATGGCCGTCGCCAAGGCGCTCGAGGCGGGCGCCCGGTCGATCGTCTGCGCCAGCACCGGCAACACGTCGGCGTCGGCCGCGGCCTACGGTGTCGCGGCGGGACTCGAGGTCGTGGTCGTGCTTCCGGCGGGCAAGATCGCTGCCGGGAAGCTGCTGCAGGCGCAGGCCGCCGGTGCGCGGGTCCTCGAGGTGGCGGGCAACTTCGACGTCGCCCTCCGCATCGTGCGCGAGCTGGCCGAGCAGGACGAGCACCCGGTCACGCTCGTCAACTCGGTCAATCCCTTCCGCCTCGAGGGTCAGAAGACCGCGGCGTTCGAGGTCTGCGAGGACCTGGGCCGGGCGCCGGACGTGCTCGCGATCCCGGTCGGCAACGCAGGGAACATCAGCGCCTACTGGATGGGCTTCCGGGCCTGGCGGGACGCCGGGCGGATCGACGCGCTGCCGCGGATGTGGGGCTTCCAGGCCGAAGGCGCCGCGCCGCTCGTGCTCGGGCACCCCGTGGAGCATCCCGAGACGTTCGCGACGGCCATCCGGATCGGCAACCCGGCGTCGTGGGACAGGGCGATCGCCGCCCGGGACGAATCCGGCGGCCTGATCGAGGCGGTCAGCGAGGACGAGATCTACGCCGCATATCGCGACGTCGTGCGGCACGCCGGGATCTTCTGCGAGCCGGCCTCGGCGGCGAGCCTGGCCGGCGTCCGCCGGCTCCGCCGGGAAGGTCGCCTCGATCCCGACGCGCTCGTCGTCTGCGTGCTCACCGGCCACGGTCTCAAGGACCCGGACACTGCCGGCCGCCTGGCCGACCCGCTCGTGACGGCCGAGCCGACCCTGCCGGCCGTGATGGAGGCCCTCGGATGGCGCTTCTGAGTAACCTCGCCGACCTCGACGGGAGGCGCGTCGTCGTCGAGGTCGCGGCCACGAGCGCGAACCTCGGGGCGGGCTACGACACCCTCGCCCTCGCGCTCGAGATCGTGGACCACATCGCGGTCGAGGCGATCGCCCGGCCCGACCTGGGGATCGAGCTGAGCGTGGACGGCGAGGGAGCCGGGGAGCTGCCAGCGGACCGCTCGAACGGGTTCGTGATCGCCCTTGAGCGTGGAGTCGCCGAGGCGCGCGGGAGGGCGCCCGAAGGCATGAGCTGGCGCATCGCGATGACGAACCGGATCCCGCTCAGCCGCGGGCTCGGCTCGTCCGCGGCCGCGGTCGTGGCCGGGCTCCTCGCGGGGGCCGCGCTCGGGGGGCTGGACCTCTCGACCGACCGCGCGCTCGCGATCGCCACGGAGCTCGAGGGCCACCCCGACAACGCTGCCGCGGCGCTGCTGGGCGGCTTCACGATCGCGGCCCACGGGGAGGCGCCGGCTGCGATCCGCTTCGACGCGCCACGCGACCTGCGGGCGGTGCTCTTCATCCCGGACCTGCGGCTCTCGACCCGCGCCATGCGTGCCGCCCTCCCGGAGAGCGTCCCGCTGGCCGACGCCGTGGCGAACCTCCAGCGGGTGGCGCTCGGCGTCGCCGGTCTGGCCACGGGGCAGCCCGACTTCCTGCGCCAGCTCACCATCGATCGGCTCCACGAGCCCTACCGGGCGGCCGTCTACCCGCAGCTGCCGCAGCTCGTGGCCGCGGCCCGCGCGGCCGGCGCGCTCGGCGCGTGCCTTTCGGGCGCCGGGAGCACGGTCATCGCCTTCGTGGACTCGTTGCGTCAGATCACGCGGCTCGAGGGAGCCTTCAGGGCCGCGTCGGCGGACCTCGACCTGCCGGGACGCGTCGAGCTGGTCGCGCCGCGGAACGCGGGGGCGCGGATCCTGCCGGAGTCGTAGGGCCGGGGCTCGCGGTCGGTCCGCGCCCGGCGGGGAGACGCCTGCTGGACGCCGAGGCGCGCGCCCGGCTCCCCGGCGGCCGCTACCCGGCTCCCCGGCGGCCGCTAGCTGCCCGCCGCGTTCGCGCGGATGAAGGCGAGGGTCCGGCTCCAGGCATCCTCGGACGCCTGCGCGTAATCCTCCTGCTTGCGGTCGAAGAACGAGTGCGGCGCGCCCGGGTATGTCACGATCTCGTTCGGCACGCCCGCCGCCGAGAGGGCCGCCTCGAACGTCTCGACCGCCTCCGACGGGATCCCCTGGTCCGCCCCACCGAAGATGCCGAGCACTGCGCCACGCATCAGCCCGGTCGAATCCGCGGGAGCCGGGACGTCGCCACGGGCGCTGCCCACCGGCCAGCCGTAGAAGCCGATCACCCCTGCGAGGTCGAGCCCCATCGTCGACGAGACGAAGGCGAGGCGTCCCCCGAAGCAGAAGCCGATCGTGAAGATCGCGCGCTCCCGTCCGTCGCCGAGGGCCCGGAGCCGATCGGTCGCCGCCTGGACGTCCCAGGAGAGGCTGGAGAAGCGCGTGTCGGCGACGTGGGTCATGAAGTCGAAGTCGGGCGTTCGCTCGCGGACGCCGATCCCCGCGGTCCGGCCGAAGTAGTCGATCGCGAGTGCGTCGATTCCCGCCTCGGCGAACCGGAGCGCGAGCTCCTCGTAGTAGGGGTGGAGGCCGCGGACGTCGGGCAGGACCACGATCCCGGCGCCGATCGGCTTCTCCGCCCGCGCGAGGAGGCCGGCGAACCGGCCACCGTCGCCCGCCCGGAGCACCAGCTCCTCGGTGTCGATGGCTCCTCCCGCGACCGGCGCGACCGGCGGGTGGCTGTCGAGGTCGAAGCACATTGCGAGGGGTTCCTCCGGCTGTCGAGGGCGGTTTTCGCGCATCCTGCCACGTCTCGCCCCGGCGGGCGGAAATGCCCCGCGGCGTTGCCGCTCGCACCCGCCAGCGCGCGACGTTCGCACTCTGGCGGTCGCTGCCCCCGGCACCCGCCACGGCGGGCCGCCCGCACCCGCCACCGCGCGCCGCCGGCACTTTGGCCGTCGTTGCCGCCGGCGCAACAAGCGGCCAGCCGTGGGCCACGGCAGGCCTGGAGCGGGGCCCGCAGCCCGGGTTTGTTGCCGCCGGCGCAACAAGCGGCCAGCGGTGGGCCAACAAGCGTCCAGCAGCGGGCCACGGCCGGCCTGGAGCGGGGCCCGCAGCCCGGGTTTGTTGCCGCCGGCGCAACAAGCGTCCAGCGGCGGCGCCGGCAGCCCCCCGAACCGGCACCCCCCGACCAGGCGGCCCCGTGGGCAGGCGGCGACCAGGCTTACTACGATGCGCGTCCGACGATCGCCGTAGGGGACGATGACGTTGAGGCCGTCGACCGCGCCGCGTTGAAAGATCGCCACG
>DAOTXE010000029.1:0-58936 GCA_034435355.1 Chloroflexota bacterium | reverse complement strand
CTCGCGGTCAGCTGGAGCAGCGTGCCCGCCGCTCCCGCCGCCGCGCTCGCGGCCGGGGACCCGGTCGCGCCACCCGGGGAGGGGGCCGCCGAGGACGCCGCGGGCGGGGTCAGCTGCGCCTGGAGCCAGGCATCGTAGTCGGCCTTCGGCTCCACCTTCACCTGGAACTGCATGAACTCGTGGTAGAGCCCGCAGAAGGAGGTGCACTGGCCGCTGTACGTCCCGATCCGGTCAGCGTTGAACTGGATCACCTGGTCCCTGCCGGGCGTGATGTCGCGCTGGTAGAGGAACGCCGGGACGTAGAAGGAGTGGATGACGTCGATCGAGTGCATGTCGAGCTCGACTGTCTCGTTGACCGGGACGTGCATCGTGGGCGGGCTCCAGTTCGTGCGGTCGCCGCCGGCCGGGAGCGTCCCGAAGACCGTCACGCACTTGCCGGCGTTCGCCGGTGCGTTGCAGTCCTGCCAGGCCACGCCCTCGGGCGCGTACACGAACTGCCATTGCCACTGGTAGGCGACGACCCCGATGCGGATCGGCGGCGTTGCCGTGTGTGCGTCGACCGTGTTCAGCGTCTGCCACGAGATGAAGAACAGGGACAGGACGATCGCGATCGGGATGGCGGTCCAGACGATCTCGAGCCGGTTGTTGCCGTGGATCTGCGGCGGCAGATCGTCGTCGTCCTTCTTTCGCCGGTAGCGCAGCACCGCGAAGAGGATCAGGCCCTCGACGAGGATGAAGATCGCCACGCCGATGCCGAACACCAGCAGGTAGAGATTGCGGGAAGCCTCGCCCTGCACCGAGGCGGCGTCCGGCGGAAGCGCGGTCCGCAGGTTGAAGTCGGAGCACGCGGAGAGGAGGACGGCCAGCGAGCCGAGCGCCGCCACCGCCCCGCCGCGGCGAACCCATCGCTTGGCTGAAAGACCCATGCGTTCGCTGGCCCTCGTGCGTGCCGCGGCGCTCCGGTCGGGCGCGTCCCGCGGCTCCTCCCTGCAATGTTCCGGCTCCGGGGACGGCGGAGGTGCGGAAGCGCGCGAATGATACCCGAAGCGTCGAAATACATGCGCGAGTGCGCACGCGACGTGCGCGGCTCCGGCCGGTCCGGGCAGGTCCACGGGCATGAGGGTCGCCGCCCGTGGCCGCTTCGCGCCACAATCTCCGCGTGCACGTCATGCGATCGCCGCTCCAGCCTGGTCCGGGTGGTCGTCCCGGTCGGCGGGTTGGAGCGGGTGCTCGCCGCCCGATCATCGCAGCGGCGGCGCTGATCGGCCTGCTGGCCGCCGCTCCGGGCGTCGCGGCGCACGGCGTCGGGGTGCCGCCCGCCCCGGACCTGGCCGGGCTGGTCCTGGGCTGGTCCTTTGATCCGACGATCTGGCTGCCGCTCGTCGCCAGCGCGGCTGCCTACCTGTGGGCCGTTCGCCGGGTCGACGCGGCGCACCCGGGCAACCCGGTGCCCCGCGATCGGCCGCTCTTCTTCCTGATGGGTCTCGTCGCGATCGCGATCGCCCTCCAGTCGGGGATCGAGCGCTACGACACGACGCTCTTCTCGCTCCACATGGTCCAGCACGTGATTCTCATCTTCCTGGCCGCGCCTGCGATCGTGCTCTCCGCGCCGATCACGCTGATCCTGCGGGTTGCCTCGCCCGGAATCCGGCACCGGTGGCTCCTCCCGCTCCTCGACTCGCGCGCCGTCCGCCTGGTCGGCCACCCACTCGTCGCGTGGGTGCTGTTCGGTGCGGTCATGTGGGGGACCCACTTCTCGCCGCTCTTCGACGCCGCGCTCGAGAACGTCTGGCTACACGACCTGGAGCACCTGCTCTACCTGGTGAGCTCGTTCCTCTTCTGGATGCCGATCGTGGGCCGCGACCCGAGCCCGTGGCGGATCGGGTTTCCCGGCCGCCTCCTCTACCTCTTCGCCCAGATGCCGCTCAACTCGCTCCTCGGCGTCGCGATCCTCTACTCGAGCACGATCCTCTACCCGCACTACGCGACGACCGGGCGGCCCTGGGGACCGACGCCGCTGGAGGATCAGCAGGCGGCCGGCGCGGTCATGTGGGGTCTCGGCGACGCGGGCTTCCTGGTCGCGCTGCTGCTGCTGATCGCGGCGTGGATGCGCAATGACGAGGCCGCGACGCGGCGGCGTGAGGCCGTGGAGGACGCCCGGGCCGCCGCCCCCGCCGATCCGGGCCTCGCGGCCGACCCGGCAGCGCCCGGCGCGCCCTCGCCCGGCGCGCCCTCGGCCTGAGGACGTCTCAGCCTGGGATCGGTGCCCGGAGATGGGTCACGTAGCGCTCGGGATCGACGTTGCCGCCCGAGACCACCCCGACGATCGCGCCTCGAACGTCCGCAAGCCCGAGCTCGTCCGCACGGAACCGGAGAGCCGCGATCACGAGGGCCCCCGAAGGCTCGACGACCAGGCGCGCCTCTTCGGCGCCAAGGCGGACACCGGCGACGATCTCCTCCTCCGAGACCGTCACGATCCCGTCGAGGAGCGCCCGCAGGTGCGCGAAGGTGCGGACCCCGAGCGCCTGTGTCCGCGTCCCGTCCGCGATCGTCCGCGAGACGTCCGCGGCCGACCACTCCACGATCCGGTCGAATGCGAGGGACTCGCGGGCATCCGCGGCGAGCTCCGGCTCCACGCCGACCACGCGAGCCGACGGGTGGAGGGCCTTCACCGCGACGGCGACGCCGCTGGCCAGCCCGCCCCCGCCGACCGGCACGAGGACGAGCCCGAGATCATCGACCTCCTCGGCGATCTCGAGGCCACAGGTTCCCTGGCCGGCGATGATCCGATCGTCGTCGTACGGCGGGATCACCTCCAAATCGCGCTCGGCGGCGATGCGCTCGGCGACGGCCTGGCGCTCCGCGCTCGCCGGCCCCACCGACACCACCTCGGCCCCGTCGGCGATGACGCGGGCCCGCTTGATCGCAGGCGCGTTGGCCGGCATGACGACGACCGCGGGGCAGCCCAGCAGCCGCGCGGCCCGGGCGACCCCCTGGGCGTGGTTGCCGGACGAATAGGTGATGACACCCCGCCGTCGTCGCTCGGGCGCCAGCGAAACGATCGCCGTGTAGGCGCCGCGCAGCTTGAACGCCCCGATCGGCTGGAGTGACTCGGCCTTGAGCAGCTGCCGCCCCGCCGGGTCACCGAAGGAGACCAGGGGCGTCCGAGCGGCAACACCGCGGAGAAGGACCGCGGCGGCCCGGATCTGGTCGAGCCCGACCAGGGTGGTCCCGGCGTTCAGCACCTCGACGGCCCGCGCCCGCGGCGCCCGCGGGTGCGTCGGCTCACCGGGCGTGGCTGCCACAGGAGACGCAGGTCGTCGCCCACGGGACCAGCTCCTGGCGCTCGGCGGGGATCGCCGCGCCGCACGTCTCGCAGGTTCCGTAATTCCCGGCCGCGAGGCGCACCAGCGCGTGATCTACGGCGTGCAGACGGCGTTCCGCCTGCTCGCGAAGCGCCAGGTCGCGCTGCTGGGCGAAGACGTGCGACGCCGCGGCCGCCTGCGACCCGTAGGTCATCTGCCCGGGCGCCTCGATCTGCTCGCCGAGCTCGGCCAGGAGCAGCACGCGCACTTCCTCGAGGCGCTCGCGAGCGGTGGCGGCCGGGTCGACGGACATGCTCATGGGGTCATGCTACGCCGCCCCTGCGGCTGCCGCACCCCCACCGTATACTCCCCGGGAGTACCGGGCAGCGGCCCGGAAACAGCCCCTGGAGGCGGCATCATGGCAGTCGCGATCGACCCGGTCTGTGGGATGGAGGTCGACACGGAGACGGCGACCCTGACCAGCGAGCACGACGGGATCACCTACTACTTCTGCGGCAAGGGCTGCAAGCTCGACTTCGACGAAGACCCGGAGAAGTTCCTCGACCCGGCCTACGTCCCCCAGGGCATGTAGCGGGCCCGCCCCGGATAAGGCGGCGATAAGCGGGGCCGGGCAGACTCCGCGGCGTGGGGCACGCCCACCGCCGGCCAGGCGGCCATCTCGTGGAGGCGCACGATGCGCCATGCTCGGGGCCCCGTCGCCCTGCTCAGCTCCGTCCTCCTGGGTCTCTCCCTGCTCGCGGCCGCGCAGCCCTCGGCCGTCCCCGCTCCGGACACCGGCACGCATCGGGCGCTCGCGGCGCACTCCAGCCCCGGCACCCTCGTGCCGCTCCTCGGCAAGCGCTGGTTCTGAACTGGACGGCCGGGGGTCGGCGCGGCGGCCCGTGACTCCGACCGCGCGGCCGACGGCTCCCGAGGCGCGGCCCGAGACTCCGTCGTCCTGTCGCCCGCGCGCGCGCCCGGCCGGGGCAGGCTCCCGGTGGTACCCTCCGTTTCGCGCGGGATCACCGGCACCGGTGGCGACGCGGCCGGCACGAACGCACCATGAGCGGAGGAGTCTTCCCAGATGACCTACGTGATCGCCGAGCCGTGCGTCGACGTGATGGACCAGGCATGCGTAGCCGTCTGCCCCGTCGACTGCATCCATTTCGAGCAGGGCGTCGATCGCACGCTGTACATCGACCCGAACGAATGCATCGACTGCGGCGCGTGTGAGCCCGAGTGCCCGGTCAACGCGATCTACCCGGAGGAATCGCTGCCGGCCGGCTGGGCCCAGTACACGCCGCTCAACGCGCTCTGGTTCACGGACAAGACCGCCGCGCGCGCCATGCTCGAGACGCTGAAGCCCGCCTGAGCCGGCCGCCCGTCAAGGCGGGCGGACAAGCCGAAGACCTCCCAGCGGCCGCCGCTGCCGCCCCGCGACCTCGACGACCGGCCCCCGGTTCACGGCGGCCGGTCGTTCCGTCCCCGGAGTGCCGTGCGCATCGTCTCGCTGCTCCCCGCGGCAACCGACATCGTCTGCGCGCTCGGGCTCGCGGACGACCTGGTCGGCATGACGCATGCCTGCGACGCTCCGGACGCCGTCGGCGCCCGCGTCGTCACCCGGCCGCGCGCGGGCACCCTCGCGCCCGGCCCGGACGTCGAACGCATCGAGGTCGACGAGGCTCGGCTCGCGGAGCTCCGCCCCGACCTCATCCTCGCCCCGGAGGGATGGTCGCGCATCCGCCCGGCACCGGCGGGCCCGGGCGGGGACCCCGGCACGCGGCCGGCCCGACCGACCGTGGTCACCCTTGCGCCGCTGACGATCGAGGGCATCCTTCACGCGATCTCGACGGTGGGTGCCATGACCTCGTCCGAGGACGAGGCGCTCGGCCTCGTCGAGTTCCTCCGCGAGCGCCTTGCCGACGTCGAGGAAGCGGTCGTTGCGCGGCGGGCCGCCGGCCATGTGCCGCCCCGCGTGATCGCGCTGGAGTGGCTCGACCCGCCCTTCGCGGCGGGTCGCTGGGTCCCCGAGCAGATCCGGCGGGCCGGAGCCTGGGACCTGCTGGGGCGCGACGGCGAGGCGGCCGCGCCCGTCGGCTGGGCAACCGTTCGAGACCTCGACCCGGAGACGCTCCTCCTCCTGCCGCGGGGCGCCGACCTCCAGGAGTGCCGGGCTTCCTGGGCGCGTGTACCGCGTCCACCGTCCTGGCAGGAGATGCGGGCCGTCCGCCGCGGCAACGTGTTCGCCCTGGATGCCGCCGCCCACTTCTCGAACCCCGGGCCGCGCGTGATCGACGGCATCGAGCTGCTCGCCGAGCTGTTCGATCCCGACGGGTTCGTCGACGTCGCGCCACCCGGCGGCTGGGTCCCGGTCGAATGAGGCTCGCCGCGCCGGGCGCGGCAAGGAACAGCGGCGAGGGACACACCGGCCCGCTGCGGTAGACTCGCCCGATGTCTCCGCTCCAGGGACGCACGCTCGCGACCATCGGCACGGGCGTGATGGCCGAGTCCATGATCGCAGGGCTTCTCCGCGGCCGGCTCGTCGACCCGGGGAACCTCGTCGCGAGCCATCCGCGTGCCGACCGTCGCGAGGAACTTGCCGCGCAGTACGGCATCCGGGTCACGCCCAGCAACGTAGCCGCCGTCGCCGGTGCCGATGTCGTCGTCCTCGCGGTGAAGCCGCAGATGCTCCCCCGCGTCGCGCGCGAGATCGGGCCCCACCTCCGGCCGGGCCAGCTGGTCCTGAGCGTCATCGCCGGTGCCACCACGACGGCGCTCGCGGGGCTGCTCGGACACCGCGAGCTGGTGCGCAGCATGCCGAACACGCCGGCCCAGCTCGGCCGCGGCATCACCGTCTGGTACGCGACCCCGGAGTCGTCCGCGGAGCAGCGGGCTCAGGCGAGAGCGCTGCTCGCGACCCTCGGCGTCGAGATCGAGGTGGATGACGAGAAGCTCGTGGCGATGGCGACGGCCGTCTCCGGCACCGGACCGACATACGTGTTCCTCGTGATGGAGGCCCTCGTCGACGCAGCCGTGCACCTCGGCTTCCCGCGCCACGTGGCCCACGACCTGGTGGTCGAGACGCTGGAGGGGAGCGCGGCCTTCGCGAAGGCATCCGGCACGCATCCCGCCGTGCTCCGCAACATGGTCACCTCGCCGGGCGGTACCTCCGCAGCAGCGCTCCACGAGCTCGAATCCGGGCGCCTCCGGACCGTCCTTTCCGAGGCGGTCTGGGCTGCCTACCGGCGCACGGTGGAGCTCGGCGAGTTGCTCGAGGCGTCGATCGAGGCGCCGGATCGGCCGGCCGGCCGGTGAGGCCCGAACTGGCAGCGGCGCGACAGGCGCCGGGGTGACCGAACCGGCGGCCCGCCCGACGCGTGGCCTTCTCGCGATCTTCGCGCACCCGGACGACGAGACGTTCGGCGTCGGCGGCGTCCTTGCGCTCGCGGCGGCGCGCGGCGTCCCGACGCACCTGGTATGCGCGACCGATGGCGATCTGGGCGGGGTTGCCGGCGCGCGCGAGCTCGATCGCGAGTTGCGGCGGGGCGAGCTGCGCGAGGCGATGATCGCGCTCGGCGTCGCGGAGCCGATCTTCCTGGGCTACCGCGACAGCGGGATGGAGAACTGGGTCCGCCCGGCCGACTGCTTCGCCAACGCCGACGCCGAGGAGGTCGTCCGACGCCTGGGCGTGATCATCGAGGAGCTGCGACCGGCGGCGATCCTGACGTTCGACCCGGGCGGCATCTACGGGCACCCGGACCACGTGACGATCTCCGCCCGCGCCAGCGAGGCATATCGGCGCGCTGCGCGCAGGCCGGGCGGTCCTCGCGTGCTGTATCACCAGGCGATCCCCCGGAGCGGGCTCGCCGAGATGGGGCGTCTCCAGGAGGCTCTCGCCGCCCGGGGCGGGGAAGCGGCGGCGCCGGCCCCGCTGTCGGAGGACGACCTCCTCCAGCAGCGGCGCATCGTCGAGCTGGCGCGACCCGACGCGGAGGTCACCACGATCGTCGACGTCCGGAGCGTCCTGGACCGCAAGCTTGCCGCGCTTGCCGCGCATGCCAGCCAGATGCGCGACGGCGGATGGGCGGGCGCGCCACGCGAGATCGTGGAGCAGTTCCTGGGACGGGAGACGTTCGTGCGGGTGGATCCTCCCCCGCTGCCGGGAGAGCGCGAGACGGAGCTCCGCGGCGTGGTATAACGCCGCCGATGCCTGCCGGACGCCGCTCCGAGCCCACCGAGGAGCCCCTCCTCCCCAACGCCGAGACCGCGCTCCAGGCCGCTGCGGCTTCGGCCGACTCGCCCGTGCCGGAACGGCTGCCGTCGCCCGAGCCGCCCGAGCCGCCCGGCCCTGCGGCCGCTCCCCGCAGGCGCGGACGGCCGCCAGGCTCGAAGAACCGGCCGAAGCCGGCGCCGGATCCGCGGGTCCCCCAACGTCCCGCATCGGGGCGGGCCGCGCCCCGGACGTCCGGGGCGGGCGCGCCGGGAGCGGCGGCGGTCGCGGGATCGACCCATGCCCGCATCACGATCGAGCAGATCGTTGCCGTCGACTCACCCCGTGAGCCGCGCCTCTCACCGGATGGCCGTCGCGTCGCCTATACGGCCGAGGCGGGCGGAGCCCGCCAGGTCTTCATCCTCGACCTGCGGAGCAACACGACCCGCCAGCTCACGGCATCGGAGAAGGCCGTCGCGGACCCCCAGTGGGCGCCGGACGGTGCGCACCTCGCCTTCGTGCGCGACGGGGCGATCTGGATCATCGGTGCGGACGGCAGCAGGCCGGCCATCCTGACAGACCACCCCGCGGGGAGCAGCGCGCCACGCTGGGCACCGGACGGCCGGACGATCGCGTTCATCTCGCGCCGTCGGGGGTGGAGCCAGGCCTGGATCCAGGAGGCCCCGCTTCCGCGCCGTGGCCGGCCGCCCGCGCGCCCGGTGTCCCCGGAGTCGCGTGCCGTGACCTCCCCCGGCGTCGACGTCGAGGACCTTGCGTGGTCGCCGGACGGAACCCGGATCGCGCTCACGGCGTCGCGCCGGCCGGACCTCTTCACGAACCAGGTCACGGTCCTGGACCTGGCGTCCGGCGAGGAACGCACGGTCGGCGGCGAAGCGGAATGGGCGACCGGGACGCGCTGGCTGCCCGACAGCAGCGGGCTGCTCCTCGTCGGTGACGCCGATGGCTGGTTCCAGGTCGTGCGCGTCGGCGCCGACGGCACGGGCCGCACGGCGCTCACCTCCGGCGCCGTGGAGCACGGCGCCCCGGGAGCCCTGTTCGGGATCGCCCCGCTGCCATCTCCGGACGGGACGCGCTTCGTCCACGCGGTCATCCGCGACGGGCTCCAGGAGCTGCACGTATCCCCGATGGCAGCCGCGGCCCCGCCGAAGCGGCGGCGCGGCCGGCCGCCGAAGCACCCCGTCGGGGGCGAGACGACCGGGGTCGAAGCCGCGGTCCGCATCGACCCGATCGACGGGGTCTGGCTGGCGGTCGGCTGGATCCCCGACGGGAGCGGCATCCTCGCGATCGGGGAGTCCACCCGCGAGCCGTCCGACCTCTGGATCCTGCCCGTCCCCGGCCCCGACGGGGCGCAGGCGCGCCGGCCCCGGCGGCTCACCCGGAGCCGCCCGTCCGCCCTGCAGGTGAGCGGCTTCGTAGAGCCGGAGCGACACACGATTACCGCACGCGACGGGCTCGCCATCCCGGTCACCCTCTGGCGACCGCCCTCCGCGACGGGACGACGGGGTGGGCACAGCGTGCCCACCGTCATCCACGTCCACGGCGGCCCGACTTGGCAGGCTTTCCGAAACTGGGCCCCGTTCCGCGACCTGCTCGTCGCCGAGGGCTTCGCCTACCTCTCGGTCGACTTCCGCGGCTCCACGGGGTACGGCCGCGCGTTCCGTCACGCCAACCGCGACGAGTGGGGCCACGCCGACGTCCACGACGTCATCGACGCGGCACGCTGGGCAAGCGCACAGCCCTGGTCGAACGGCAGGCTGGCGATGTACGGCGGGTCCTACGGGGGATATCTCACGCTCTGCGCCCTGGTGGAGGAGCCGTCCATGTGGGCGGCCGGCGTCGACCTCTTCGGCGACTCCGAGATCGCGGAGAGCTACCGCCACGGCGACCGGACCGGCCGGATCGATCTGGAGCGGATGATGGGCGCGCCGGATGACCCCGCCCGCGCGCAGCTCTACCGGAGGGGCTCGCCGTTGTACCGCGCCGAGCGGATCGAGGCACCCCTCCTCCTGCTCCACGGTCGGAAGGACCGGCGGGTGGTGCCGCTGATGACCGAGAAGATGGTCGAGGCACTCGAGATCGAGGGGAAGTACCACGAGGTCCACTGGTACGCCGACGAGGCGCACGGCTGGGACAGACGCGAAAACCAGCGTGACGCTTTCGGCCGAATCCTCGCCTGGCTGAAGCGCCATCTTGCCGGCGACCCGTCACCCGCCGCCGAACCGCCCGGTGTGCGAAACGAAGGGGATCGCTGACCCATCCGCGCGGTAGCCTTCCATTGTTGCGGCGGCACATGTCGCCGACCCTGGAGGCGGCTCGATGACCACGAGCGGAAGGTTCGACGACGCTCCGGAGCGCGCCCTCCGATCGATCTTCCTGGGCCTGTCGCACCAGCGGTTCCTGGGGCGGCTGGCGGTCAGGGTCCCGGTCACGCGCCCGATGGTGGGCCGGTTCGTGGCCGGCGAAACGCTCCCCGAGGTGCTGGGCGCGCTCGAGCGGCTCCGGAACTCCGGCTTCACGACGACCGTGGACGTCCTCGGCGAGTCCGTCTCGTCGGCTGAGGAATGCTCGCTCGCCGCCGCTCGCTACGAGGCGACGCTCGCCGCGCTTGCCGATCGCGGCCTCGAGCGCAACGTGAGCCTCAAGCTGACCCAGATGGGCCTCGACATCTCCGAGGACCTCTGCCGCGAGACGGTCGCCCGGATCATGCGCGCGGCGGCGGCCGTCGGCGCATTCGTCCGGTTCGACATGGAGGACCACCCGAAGACCGATCGAACGCTCGGCATCTGGCGCGAGCTGCGGCCGCTCAACCCCGAGACCGGGGTCGTGATCCAGGCCGCGCTTCGACGGAGCGCGGTCGACGTCGAGGCTCTCATCGCCCAGGGCGCCCGGGTGCGCCTTTGCAAGGGCGCCTACAACGAGCCGGCGTCGGTCGCGTTCCGCGCCCGCGAGGAAGTCGATGCGTCCTACGAATCGCTCGCCCGGCGCCTGCTGCGCGATGGCGCGTACCCGGCCCTTGCCACGCACGACGGACGCCTGATCGGGCGCCTGCTGCGTTTCGCGGGGTCGGAGGGGATCGCCTCGAACCGCTACGAGTTTCAGATGCTCTACGGCGTGCGCCGGGATCTCCAGGCGGCGCTCCTCGAGCGTGGTCAGCGGGTCCGGGTCTACGTTCCCTACGGGACGGAGTGGTATCCGTACTTCATGCGCCGCCTCGCCGAGAAGCCCGCCAACGTCACGTTCCTCCTGCGGAGCCTGCTCAAGGAGGGCCGCCGCCCGGCCGCCTGACCTGCCGGCTCCGGCTCACGCCCCGATCTGCTCCCGCAGCCACGCCGTCATCTCGTCCACGATCCGGGCGCCGTCCTGCGGATCGTGGTGCAGCTCGTGGCGCACGTCCGGGTAGACCCGGCGCTCGACGGACGGGTAGGCGCCGGCGAATGCGCTCGTCCCGGTGGGCACCAGGCGGTCGGCGCCGCCGTGGACCAGCAGGACGGGGAGCGGGAAGTCACCGCGCTCGGCGAGCCGGCCCCGCACGCGGTCCATCGCGGCGAAGATCTCGCGAGCCAGCCGGAAGCTCGTTCGCGACTCGCACAGGGGATCGGCGGCGAACGCCGCCCCGATCGCCGGGTCGCGAGAGAGCGCCGAGCCGTCCCACGGGTTGGCGATCGCGGCGCGCGGGAGAACCGAGGCCAGGATCGGAATGGCACGGCGCAGGGCAGGCTGCACGTTCGCCCCGAGGGCCGGTGCCGAGAGGATCGCGGCGTCCGGCAGCGGGCGCCCGTCGAGCAGGTAATCGGCGAGCAGGAGTCCGCCCAGCGAGTGGCCGTAGATCGCGCTCGGCAGGCCCGGCCGGCGCGAGGCTGCCAGCCGATCCTCGACGTCGTCGAGGTAGCTTGCCCACCGCTCGATGTCCGCCCGGCGTCCGGCGGATGCCCCGAAGCCTCGATGATCGAAGGCAGCGGTCACGATCCCGGCGGCTGCGAAGCGTCCGGCGGTCGCCTCGTGGCGTCCGGAGTGCTCGCCCAGGCCGTGGACCACCAGGAGCGTGGCCCATGGCGTTCCGGTGGTCGGCCAGCACCGTGCCAGGAGCGCGGTGCCGTCGCGCGCCGACAACGTCTCGATCTCGGCCATGGCCTGATCGTACGCCTCGTCAGGCCTCCTCGACGACCGCGGCCGTGGTGCCACCCGGTGTCGTCTGGGCGACGATGACACCGGCCAGCACGAGGAACCCGCCGACGAGCTGCACCGGGGAGAGGCTCTCGCCGAAGAGGAGCGTTGCCAGCGTGATCGTCCAGACCGGCTCGACCGTGGAGACGAGCGCCGCCTGTGCGGCGCCGATCCGTGCCGTCCCGGCGTAGAAGGCAGAGATCGCGAGCGCGGTCGAGAAGACCGCGATCCCCGCCAGCCCGTACCAGGCGCCGGCGGGCACACGCGACGGTACGATCGGCTCGCCGGTCGCTGCCGCGAGGATGGCAACCACGCCGAACGTCGCGCTCAGCATGACGGCCGAGGCGACCGCGGGTCGGGTCTCCGCGCCGGCCCCGCCGGTCCGCTCGCTGGCCGTCTCGCCCCGCCGCTCCCCGGCAAGGTGGGCGGCGAGGATGATGTAGACGGCGTAGAGGCAGGGTGACGCCACGATCAGGACCAGGCCGAGCGGGTCGGCGTGCGTCTCGATCCCGCCGATCGTCAGGGCGACCCCGCAGCTGACGATCCCGAGCGCGGCCCACGGCCGGCGACCGCGCAGGCCGTGCCCGAACCGGATCGAGAGGACGGCGACGAGCGCTGGGTACATGTAGACGATCAGCGAGGCGAGGGAGGCCGAGATGGTTTCGAGCGCGGCGTAGTACGTGCCGGCGTTGCCCACGAAGAACGCCCCGAGGCCGAGCAGCGCGACGACCCTGCGGCGGGGCAGCGCGCGCAGACCGGCCCGGTTCGCGGGGACCAGGAGGGCCCAGGCCCAGACGAGCAGCCCGGCGAGCAGGAATCGCCAGTACAGGAGGGCCAGCCAGTCGAGCCCCGAGGCGTAGACGCTCTTCGCGAAGAGCGGACCCGACCCGTATCCGCACGCGGAGGCTGCCGCAAGCGCGACACCCAGGGCCCGGCGACGATCCACGGCCGGAGCCTAGCAAGCGCGCCGCCCCCGCGTTCGACCGGCCGGCGCAAACCCGGGCCCGCAGCGGTCCCCGGGCCGCCCGGCGCTCGTCCCGCCCAGACTGCCTGACAGACTGCCTGACGAACCCATGCCCGTGCGCTACCCTCTTTCCGATCACCTCGGTGCGCCGCGGGTGGGCCGAGGTGATCGGTCGGTCGCGTGCCACCCGGCCCGCGTCGCTGTTCGAAGGAGCCAGCAGGAACCGTGACGAGCACGAAGGCGCACGACGTCCCGGTCCAGGAGCTCGAACGCGTCACGATCCGGTTTGCCGGCGACTCCGGCGACGGGATGCAGCTGACGGGCACGCAGTTCTCCCGGGCCGCGGCGGTGTTCGGCAACGACATCAGCACGTTGCCGGACTACCCGGCGGAGATCCGGGCCCCGGCCGGATCGATTCCCGGCGTGTCCGGGTTCCAGATCTCGTTCAGCTCCAGCGACATCCACACGCCCGGCGATGCCCCGGACGTCCTCGTGGCGATGAACCCGGCTGCGCTTCGGGCCAACCTTCGCGACCTCGTCCCGGGCGGCGCGATCATCGTCGACGGCGACGCGTTCACCCCGCCGAACCTGGCCAAGGCCGGCTACGCGACGAGCCCGCTGACCGACGATTCGCTGCGCTCCTACGTGGTCTTCCAGATCCCCGTCTCGACGCTCAACGCCAGGGCGCTCGACGGCCTGGACATGACCAGCAAGCAGGTCGACCTGACCCGGAACTTCTTCGCTCTCGGCGTGATGTTCTGGCTCTACGGCCGGACCATGGAGACCACCGAGACCTGGATCGACGAGAAGTTCGGGGGCCGCCCGGTCATCGCCGAGGCCAACCGGCGGGCGCTGCATGCGGGCTACGCGTTCGGCGAGACGACCGAGATCTTCCACGAGACGTATCGCGTGGCACCCGCCCGGCTTGCGCCCGGCACGTACCGCAACATCACCGGCAACGAGGCAACCGCGCTCGGGATGCTCACGGCGTCGAAGCTGGCCGACCGCGAGCTCGTCTACGCCTCATACCCGATCACCCCCGCGTCCGAGATCCTCCACTACCTGTCGGGCTGGAAGAACTTCGGGATCAAGACCTTCCAGGCCGAGGACGAGATCGCCGCGATCGGGGCGGCGCTGGGGGCCAGCTACGGTGGCGCGCTGGGCCTGACGGGGACCTCCGGGCCCGGCATGGCCCTCAAAGCCGAGATGCTGGGCCTCGCCGTGATGGTCGAGCTGCCCCTCGTCGTCGTCGACGTCCAGCGGGCAGGACCGTCCACCGGGATGCCGACGAAGACGGAGCAGAGCGACCTGTTCCAGGCGATCCTCGGGCGCAACGGCGACTCGCCCCTCCCGGTCGTCGCGCCGGCCACGCCGGCCGAGTGCTTCGACTACGCGATCGAGGCCTGGCGGATCGCGCTCCGCTACATGACGCCGGTCGTGTACCTGTCCGACGCGTTCCTGGCCAACGGCTCAGAGCCGTGGCGGATCCCGGATCTCGAGACCCTTGGCGACCTGCGCGTCCCCAACCGGACCGAGCGCGCGGGCTTCTATCCGTACGATCGGGACCCCGAGACGCTCGCGCGGCCTTGGGCGGTCCCGGGCACGCCGGGCCTGGAGCACCGGATCGGTGGCCTGGAGAAGCTCGACGTGCTGGGGACGATCAGCTACGACCCGGCCAACCACCACCGGATGCAGGTGCAGCGCGCCGAGAAGATCGCCCGGATCGCTCGCGACATCCCGCCGCTCGACGTCTTCGGGCCGCCGCGGGGCGAGCTCCTGATCCTCGGCTGGGGCAGCACCTACGGCGCGATCCGGAGCGCGGTCGAGCGGCTCCAGGCCCGGGGTCGCACCGTCGCTCATGCGCACCTCCGCCACCTCAACCCGTTCCCCGCCAACACCGGCGACGTGGTCCACGCCTACGAGCGGGTGCTCATCCCGGAGGTCAACATGGGCCAGCTCCGGATGTTGATCCGGGCCATGTTCCTGGTCGACGCGGAGGGTTTCAACCTCGTCCGGGGCAAGCCGTTCCAGATCAGCGAGATCCAGGCGAAGGCCGAGCAGGTGCTCGGAGATCTGTGAGGCCGACGAGATGACAGACCAGCTCGTCCCGTCTGCCGCGGAGGCCGCGCCCGCCAGGCTGACCCGCAGGGATTTCGCCAGCGACCAGGAGGTCCGCTGGTGCCCCGGCTGCGGCGACTACTCCATCCTCGCCCAGACCCAGAAGGTGATGCCCGATTTCGGCGTGCCGAAGGAGAATATCGTCTTCATCTCCGGGATCGGCTGCTCCGGGCGGCTGCCGTACTACATGAACACGTACGGCTTCCACTCGATCCACGGCCGCGCCCCGACCATCGCCACGGGCCTCAAGGAGGCCCGCCCGGAGTTGATGGTGTGGGTCGTGACCGGCGACGGGGACGCGCTCTCGATCGGGGGCAACCACATCCTGCACTCGATGCGCCGCAACGTCGACATCCGCGTCGTGATGTTCAACAACCGGATCTACGGGCTGACCAAGGGCCAGGCGTCGCCGACGACCGAGTTCGGCCAGAAGACGAAGTCCACGCCAAGCGGCTCGGCCGACTACCCGATCCACCCCCTCGTCGTGGCGCTCGCTGCCGAGGCCAGCTTCGTCGCGCGCGCCGTGGACACCCAGACGGAGCATCTCCAGACCGTCCTCGAGCGGACCGGATTCCACCGCGGCTCCGCCTTCGTGGAGGTCCTCCAGAACTGCAACATCTTCAACGACGGTGCCCACCGGGCCTTCACGGACCGCGAGGTTCGCGAGGACAGGATGCTCGTCCTGGAGCACGGCAAGCCGATGCTGTTCGGGAAGAAGCGCGACCTGGGTCTCCGGCTCGACGGGCTGCGACCGGAGATCGTGCGGGTCGGCGAGGACGGCATCGCCCTCGACGACATCCTGGTCCACGACGAGACGAGCGAGGACCCAACCGTCCACAACATGCTTGCCCGTATCTACTGGCCGGAGTTCCCCGTCCCGGTCGGCGTGATCCGGAACGTGCCGCGCCCGACCCACGACCAGCTGGTCGACGCGCAGGTCCGCGACGCGATCGCGCGGCAGGGCCCGGGCGACCTGGCCAAGCTCCTTCGCGCGGGCGAGACCTGGACGGTCCGGTGACGGTTGCGAAGGACGGCCGCGCGGCAGGCGTCCTTCGCGTCGTGGTCCTTGCCGACGACTTGATCTGGGCCACCCGGCTCGTCGGCCAGCTCCGCACGCTCGGCGCAGATCCGGTCCGCGTGGGAACTGCCCAGGCGTTCGCCGCCGCGCTCGACGCCACGCGGCCCGCGGGATCGGGCGAGGCCCGGCCGACCCATGCGGTGGTGGATCTCACGGCGCGTGCCTACGACGGGATCCCGGCCGTGCGTGTCGCCGTCGCGGCGGGGATCCGCGTCCTGTGCGTGGGCCAGCACGATGACTGGGAGCTTCGCCGGTCAGCGCTGGCCGCAGGCGCCGAGCGCGTCGTCGCCTATCGGGCGCTGTTCGAGAGCGGCCACGCGACGCTTGCCGCGTGGCTCGGCATCCCGCCGCCGGCTCCCGGCTCCATCGACCTGCCCGCGCCGGCTCCGATTGGCCGTCCGTCGCTGGCCGAGCCTTCGACCACCATGCCACCGAGCCCGGAGGTAGCTGCGCGATGACCGGCCCCGTTGCTCCCGTCTCCGTCGCGCCGGCGGTTCGTCCGCGCATCCCGGCCAGCCGCTTTGGCGTGCGCCTCGCGCGTGCGGCGGCGGGCGTCACGGAGGCCGGTCTGGACGCGCTCCTGGTCGGCGTCGGGCCCGACCTCGAGTACCTCACCGGCTACCAGGCCATGCCGCTCGAGCGACTCACCCTGCTCGTGATCCCGGCATCCGGCCCATCGACGCTGGTCGTGCCTCGGTTGGAGGTGACGAACGCCCGGGCCTGTCCGGGCGTGGCCGGCGCGCACGTGGACCTCGAGACGTGGGAGGAGACCGAGGATCCGGTCGACCGGGTCGCGGAGCTCGTCCGGGGCGGAACGCGTGGTGGTCCCACCCAGGGCTCGATCACGCACCGCATCGGGGTGTCGGATCGCCTGTGGGCCCTGCAGCTCCTCCGGCTCCAGGCGGCGCTGCCCGGAGCCCGGTTCGTGTCCGCCTCGCTCGTGCTCCGCGGCCTGCGCATCATCAAGGACGACGACGAGATCAACCTCCTGCGTCTCGCCGCCCAGGCTGCCGATCGCGTCGTCTGGGAGATCGCGCACGGCCGGCTGGTCGGCCGGACCGAGGCGGACGTGGCCCGCGAGGTCCGCGATCGGCTGATCGCCGAGGGTCACGACCGCGCCGAGTTCGCCATCGTGGGGTCCGGGCCGAACTCCGCCTCGCCGCACCACGAGGCATCTGATCGGGTGATCGAGGCGGGCGAGCCGATCGTGCTCGACATCGGCGGCCCATACGCGGGCTACGGGAGCGACACGACGCGCACGATCTGGGTGACGGGGGGTGACGCCACGCGCGGGCCCGACGACGAGTTCCTGCGCTTCTACTCGGTGCTGCGTGCGGCCCAGGCGGAGGCGACGCACGCGGTCCGGCCCGGGGTCGCCTGCGAGCGGATCGACCTTGTCGCCCGCGAGCTGATCTCCGCCTCGGGCCACGGTGCCCACTTCTTCCACCGGACCGGCCACGGGATCGGACTGGAGGGGCACGAGGATCCGTATATCGTCGCCGGCAACGCGGAGCCGCTCCGGGCCGGGATGGCGTTCTCGGTGGAGCCGGGGATCTACCTCGCGGGGCGATACGGTGCCCGCATCGAGGACATCGTCATCTGTGGCGAGGACGGCCCCATCGTCCTCAACGAGCTCGACCGCGACCTGCTCGTCGTCACCGGCTAGGCGGATGCCCGCCGGCCCACCGCAGCGAGGGCGACTGCATCGCGATGGAACCGGCGGTATGATCCCGCGATGATCGAGCCCGCGCTCGGACCGCTCGAGACGGTGGCGGAACCCGCGGACGCGGGAGACCCTGCCGCCAGAGATGCTGCCGCCCTGGTCGCTGCGTGCACGCTCGCCCAGCTCCGGCGGTTCGTCAAGAGCCGCTCGTACGTCCCGATCCACGAGCTGCGCCGGCGGTTTGCCCTTACCGGAGATGACGACGACGTGTCGGACATCGACTCGGCGGGCGGGCACGTGTTCGTGGGCCTCCCGGCGCGCGAGGCGCGCATGCTCGGCGACCTGGTGGCCTCGGGCGACGTCGGATACGAGCTCCTGCTGGACCCCCCGAGCCCCCTCATCATCGGGGTCTTCCCGGTCCGGCCCGTCCAGCGCGGCTGACGCCACGGGCTCACCGCAGCTGTCGTCGAGACGACAGCCGGGCGGTCACAACGCCCCTTTACCTCGATCGTGCCCTGGAGCATCCTGCGCAGCACAGGCGGCGGGCGACGACGCACACCCGGGCCAGAAGGACCGACAGATGCCCAGCACGAAGAAGGCCAACGAAGGCGACGAGTTCCACCGCACGGTTCCGCGGGCGGCCGAGGACGACGTCGAAGGCCACAACATCGGCGTGATGAACCCGATGCTCGCCCGCGATCTCGCCCGTGCCCGCGAACGCGACATCCAACGGGAGACGTCCCGCAACTCGCTCATCAGCGAGGCCAAGCGGGCGCTCCGCAAGCGCTGATCTTCTTCCAGGGTACGTCGCCCCTGGAATGGGCGGGGCCTTCGGCCCCGCCCATCTTCTTTGCCCCGCCGCGAATGCCGGCTGGCCGCCGGCCCTGCGGCCTGCGCCCCGTGTCTTCCGCATTGCGCCGCAGCGGGCCCGCAACTAGCATTCGCCCCGTCGACCGGGACCGGACGCAGGCGAAGGGGCCGAACGTGACAGCCACCGCGCGCGCAACCGCCGCCGATGCGCTTCGGAACTGCGCGCTCTTCTCGCGGGTGGACGATGCCACGCTGGCGGTCTGCATCGACTCGCTGCGGACGCGACGCTACCGGCGCAACGAGACGATCTTTCACCAGGGCGACCCCGGGGATTCCCTTTACATCATCGAGTCGGGCGCCGTGAAGATCGTGCTCCCCTCGCCGGAAGGCGAGGACGAGGCGATCATCGCCACGCTCGGTCCGGGTGACTTCTTCGGCGAGCTCGCGCTGCTCGACGGTGCCGAGCGTTCGGCGACGGCGATCGCCCACGATGCGACAACTGCGCTCGTCCTGCGCCGGGACGCGTTCGGCCACCTGATCGACACCGTCCCTGCGCTCCGTCACGAGCTCCTCGCCGGGCTCGTGGCCGAGCTGCGCCGCCTCACCCATCACGTCGAGGAGCTCCACTTCCTCGATCTGCCGGGTCGCCTGGCCCGCCGCATCGTCCGGCTCGCCCGCGAGGTCGATCCCGACCCGACCGGGCCGGTGACCCTGAACTGGAGCTTCTCCCAGTCGGAGCTCGCCGCGATGATCGGGGGAACCCGCCAGACCGTGAACCGGCTTCTCGGTGACTTCACCGCGGAAGGCCTCATCCGGATCGACCGCGACACCCTGGTCGTGCCCGACCTGGACCGCCTCGAGCGGGCGGCCGCGCGCTGATCCACGGCGGAGTTGCCGGATGACCGATTCGATGCCCCGCCCGCGTCGTCGCGCCCGCGCTTTCGACGGCGAAGCGCGCGCTGCGCTCGCCGCGATCGGCCGCCGCGCCGAACTCGCGCGCCGCCTCGAGCTCGGGAGCGCCGAGGCCGTCCTGCGCTCCGTGGTCGACGCCGCGGTCGTCCTCTTCGGGGCAGAGGCGGCGTCGATCGCGCTCTACGAGCCCGCCCGTAACCTGCTCGTCTTCCGGGTGGCCGCGGGGGAGCAAGGTCGGGGTGTTGTCGGGCTGGAGATCGCGCCCGACCGCGGCCTGGTCGGCTACGTTTTCTCGAGCGGGCAGGCGCTCGCGATCGCCGACGTGCGGGCCGATCCGCGCTTCGGCCGAAGCTTCGCGGAGCAGACGCAGTACGTGCCCCGGAGCATCGTCGCCGTCCCACTCGTCGACGAACGGGGCACGCTCGGCGTCCTCGAGGTCCTCGACAAGCGGAGCGAGGCGACCTTCTCGCTGCGCGACATCGAGCTGGCCGGAGTCTTTGCCCGCCAGGCGACCGTCGCCATCCGGGCCAGCCGGGTCGAACGCGACGCCGCCACGCTCCTCCGCGCCGTGATCGGATCGCTCGCCGGTGACGACGCGCCGGACGGCGGCGTCGAGGCGCTCGTCGAGGCTGCCCTCGCCGAGGTCGGCGATCCCGACGACCCGCTCTGGCCGCTCGTCGAGCAGATCGCCGCGCTCCGCCGGGCCGGCCCGGAACAGCGGGAGCTGCTGAGCGCCCTGCTCGACGTCCTGGTCCGCCGGGCCGATCGCGGCCGGGGCCGGCGTGCCGGCCGTCTGCGTGCGCCCGGCGGATGACCGACCAGCTGCTGCCTGCCTGGAGCGAGCCCTTCGTCGGTGCGCGACGGGAGGCCCTCTGCCATCTGCCCCCCTTCGGCGCGCTCGACCGCGACTGGGCGATCGGGGGCAGCGACGGAGCCGGTGTGACGGTCGCGATCATCGACTCGGGCGTCGAGCGGGACCACCCGGCGGTCGGCGGAAAGCTGGTTCGCAGCGTCAAGGTCGAGCTGGCGGCGGACCCGGACGATGACGCCGTCGTCCTCGACGATCCGGACGGCGTCGATGTGGTGGGCCACGGAACGGCCTGCGCCGGGATCATCCACTCCATCGCGCCGGGCGCCGACCTCGTCTCGGTCCGGGTCCTCGGTCCCGACAACCGCGGCAAGGGGATCGTCTTCGCGGCGGGCCTCGACTGGGCCATCGAGTTGGGCGCCGGGGTCATGAACCTGTCGCTCTCGTCGAAGAGCGACGCCCTCTTTGGCACCTTCCACGACCTGGCAGACCGCGCCTATTTCGCGAGCGCATTGTTGGTATGCGCGGCCAACAACGTCCCCGGGAACAGCTACCCGTCGCTCTTCGCGTCGGTCGTCTCGGTCGCCGCGCACGACCTTGCGGATCCGTCGGCCTGGTACTACAACCCCCGGCCCCCGGTGGAGTTCGGAGCGCACGGGCTGGACGTGGACGTGGCGTGGCGCGGTGGAGGGCGGATCATCGCGACCGGCAACAGCTTCGCGGCGCCGCACATCGCCGGCTACGCGGCGCTGATCCGGGCGAAGCACCCGGAGGCCACCCCGTTCGAGGTGAAGGCGATCCTTGCCGCGACGGCAACCGGGCTGCGCGCCTGACGTCAGGCCCCCGGCGTGGCCTCGCCCTCTGGGGCCAGGTCGTCCGCGGGCGCATCGTGGAGGCGCGAGCTGAAGACATGCCCCTCGACGTCATCCTCATCCCCACCGGCCAGGGCGTCGCCCCGGGGGAACCGAGGAGCCGCCGAGAAGCCGTCGCCTGCTCCGCGGATCTCGGGCATGCCGTGGCCGCTCACGTCGTCGTCTGCGTAGCCATCGCCCGGCCCCATGCGACGGCGCACATCCACCAGGCCGTCCGGCCGGCTCTCATCACGTTCGCTCATCGTGCACCCCTGTCCACTCTCGTCCCCGTCGCACGCGGATCCCGGCGTCGACGCACCGGTTCCACGATGGTGGCGGGTCGGCGCGATCCAGGCAATCCCCTGCGGGACAGGAAGCCTGTCACCACGGCGACAGGCGACTCGCCGGATGGCTGGACCCGTTCATCCATCGCGAACGCTGACTCCCTCGACGGCGAGCAGCGCGCGTTTCAGGGCGAGAAGCTCCTCGCGGCTGCCGAACCAGCTCCCGCCGTAGCCCCCGAGCGTCCCGTCCGCAGCGATGACGCGGTGGCAGGGAACGAGCAGGCCGACCGGGTTGCGGCCGACGGCGCCACCGACCGCGCGCGCAGCTCCCGGCGACCCGATCCTCCGGGCGACCTCGCCGTACGAAGCGGTGCCTCCCCGCGCGATCGCCCGGACGCCCTCCAGCACGCGGCGGTCCCACTCGCGGACCCCCTCGAGGACGACCGGCACCCCGAAGGCCGTTCGCGTCCCCGCGAAGTGCTCGGCGATCTCGATCTCCAGGGCCGCCAGGTGGGTGCGCGCGGCGGGAGGTGCGTTGGGGTCCGCGGCCGGCATGACCGGGCGTCGGGTGCGCGCCGCCACCGACCCCGCGAAGGCCTCGCCCGTCGTCAGCAGCTCGAGGCCGACGATCCCTGCGCCAGTCGCGGCGGCGTGGAGCGGCCCGAGGGGCGTCGCCAGCACGGCCACGACCGCCGGCTCGCGATCCCCGGGTCCCGTCGGAGCTGACGGCGGCCGGGCAAGCTGCGCCATCGTCAGAGTGTAGCCGCAGGCGGGTGCGCTTCGGTGAGGTATACTCCCCCGGAGTATGACAACCAGCACCCCCCCGGGAGCGTCCGCTCCCGGCACCGCAGAACCTACGCCCCTCGAGGTCAGCTTCCCCGTCGTCGGGATGACGTGCGCTTCGTGCAGCAACCGGATCGAGCGGTTCCTGCGCAAGACGGATGGCGTCGTCGAGGCCAGCGTCAACCTGGCGACCGAGGTCGCCACCATCCGCTACCTGCCCCTGCAGGTCGGCCGCGTCGAGCTGGTCGGCGCGATCGAGAAGGCCGGCTACGAGATCCGACCGGGTGCGCTGGAGGCTGCGGACGCGCGCGCTGCGGCTGCCGCCGGCGGAAGCGCGGCGGGAGTTGCGGGTGCGGATGCGCTCGCGGCCGAGCTGGACGAGTCCGAACGCGCCCGGGCCGCGGAGACACGCCAGCTCGGGATCCAGTCGGCGGTCTCGATCGCGGTCGCGGCCGGGATCATGCTGCTCATGTTCGGACCATTCCCGCTGGCGATGACCGACGTCAACCGGCTCGTGCTCTGGCCCGCCACCTTCATCCAGCTCTGGGCCGGGCGTCGCTTCTACGAGGCGGCCTGGCGCGCGTTCCGCCACGGCTTCGGCACCAACATGAGCACGCTCGTGGCGGTCGGCACCAGCGCGGCCTGGGGCTACAGCGTCTTCGTGACGATGTACCCGGAGATCGTCATGCGCGCGGGCCTCTCCGGCGACACCTATTTCGACTCGTCGGCGATCATCATCGGGCTGATCCTGATGGGCAAGTGGCTCGAGGCACGGGCGAAAGGCCGCACGACCGGCGCGATCAAGCGACTTGTCGGGCTCCAGGCGAAGACCGCGCGCCTCGTTCGCGCGACCGGTGACCTCGACGTCCCGATCGACCGGGTCCAGCCCGGCGACCTCCTCCGGGTCCGGCCCGGCGAGAAGGTGCCGACGGACGGGGTCGTCACCGAAGGGAGCAGCGCCGTCGACGAGGCGATGCTCACCGGCGAGGCGATGCCCGTGACGAAGCGTCCCGGCGACGAGGTGATCGGCGCGACCCTGAACACGACCGGCAGCTTCGTGATGCGCGCGACACGGGTGGGCAGCGAGACCGCGCTGGCCCAGATCGTGGAGCTCGTGCGCCGGGCGCAGGGCTCCAAGGCGCCGATCCAGCGGCTTGCCGACCGGATCAGCGGGATCTTCGTCCCGACGGTCCTCGGCGTCGGCGCGCTGACGTTCGGGCTCTGGTGGCTCCTGGGCCCGGAGCCGAAGATCACGCTCGCCCTGGCCGCCTTCATCACCGTGGTCGTCATCGCCTGCCCGTGCGCCATGGGCCTCGCGACGCCGACCGCGATCATGGTGGGCACCGGGAGGGGCGCGGAGGCCGGCATCCTGTTCCGGGGTGGCGAGGCGCTCGAATCGGCCCAGCGCGTGACGACGGTCCTGTTCGACAAGACCGGGACGCTGACGGCCGGCACGCCCGCGGTCGCCGAGCTGGTGCCTGCGCCGGGGTTCGACCCGGTCGAGCTCCTCCGGCTCGCCGCAGCCGTCGAGGCCGGCTCCGAGCACCCGATCGCGGGCGCGATCCTCCGCGCGGCCCGGGACCGCGAGCTCGCCTTCCCGGGCGCCGACCAGTTCGAAGCGGTCGCGGGTGGAGGCGCTGCCGCGCTCGTGGACGGTGCCCCGGCCCTCGTCGGGAACGCGCGGCTGCTCGCCGAGCGCGGGATCGATCCCGGACCCCTCGCTCCGCTCGGCGATGCCCAGGCGAGCCAGGGCCGCACGCCCGTCTTCGTCGCGCGCGACGGCGCGGTGGTCGGGCTGATCGCGGTTGCGGACCCGGTCAAGCTCGAGGCCGCCGAGGCGGTCCGTGCGCTCGCCGCGCAGGGCGTGACCGCGTGGCTGGTGACCGGCGATCACCGTGCGACGGCCGAATCGGTCGCGCTGGCGGCGGGCATCCCGGTCGAGCGGGTGCGCGCCGGCGTCCTGCCCGGCGACAAGGCAGCGCTCGTGGTGGATCTGCAGGCTGCGGGCGCCGTCGTCGCGATGGTCGGCGACGGGATCAACGACGCGCCGGCCCTCGCCGCTGCCGACCTCGGGGTGGCGATCGGCACCGGGGCCGACGTGGCCATCGAGGCCTCCGACGTCACGCTGGTCGGCGGCGACCCGCGGGGCGTGGTCGCCGCGCTGGCCCTCTCGCGCCGGACCATGGCGGTGATCCGCCAGAACCTGTTCTGGGCATTCGCCTACAACGTGGTCCTCGTCCCGGTCGCGATGGGCATCCTCTACCCGGCCTTCGGGATCACCATCAACCCCGCGATGGCCGCGGGGGCGATGGCTCTCTCGTCGGTGAGCGTGATCTCCAACTCGCTCCGGCTGCGGGCCTACGATCCTCGCCCGGCAGCCGTGCTCGCCGAGAGCAGCCGCGCCGCCTGGACCCGGGTCCGCGACACCGCCTACCTCGCCGTGATCGCGGCGCTCGCGATCGGGGTCGCGGCCAGCGTGATCGGCATCAACCGCTGGCTCGATGCAAGCGCCGTTCCAGTCGCGTTGCGGGCATCCGCCCTGGCCGCCCCGGCGCCGATCTACCAGGTCGCGCCGGGCGAGCAGGTCCGCGTGACGTACACGAACGACGCCGGCCCGATCGCGGTCTGCACGCTGCCGGGGGTGCCCCGGGTCGAGCTCAACCCGCGCCCCGGCTCCTCCGAGGCGTCGCGGTTCGCGATCGACGCCCCGGGCACGTACGCGCTCACGTGCGCGCCGGCCGGCGACGCCACGATGCCCGCGATGGGTCCGACCGGCCCGACGGGTGGCGGGCGGGTCGCGGCCACCTTCGTCGTCGGGCCCTGAACCCCGTCTACCCGATGGCGGCCCGGGCGCGTTCCACCCAGGCGGGCGCGACCCCGGCGAGGCGGGCCTTGGACAGGTTCTCGCGGACGATCCATCGCACGTCGGGGTTCGGGTCCGCGAGCCACCGCTCGAACGCGGGGAGGCCGAGCGCGACGTCCGCCGCCACGGCCACGCTCCACCCGTAGCCGAGGGCCTGGCGCAGCAGGCGCACGTCGGCGGCACGCCCGTCGGCGGCGTCCCGGACCGACGCGGTCAGCCGGTCCAGGATCCCGAGCGTCGCACGCACCACCGGGCGCTCGCGGAGGAGTCGCGGCTCGCAGAGGGCGGCCATGGCCGCCCGGCCCACGAGCGGAGACCCGCCGGCCCATTCCTCCATCTCCGCGACGAGCGCCGCGGGATCGACGTCGCCCCAGGCCTGGAGCGCCATCGCCACCGCCTCGCGGACCCTCCAGCGTGGATCGTCCCCCGCCCGGCGCAGGCCGGGCAGCGGCGATCGGTCCCCGGCCGCGACGAGCCGGCCCAGGCCGACGATCCCGACACAGGCAAGGAAGGCCCCTGGCGTGTTCTCCGGCGCCTCCTCCGGGGCCAGGTCGGCCCAGCGCTCGATGTCCGCACGATCGCTGGCGGCGGAGGCCACGTCGATCAGCTCGAGGTTTCCCCGCGGGCCGGGCAGTCCCGAATGGGCCCGGAGGTAGGTCTCGCGGTCCGGCGCCGCGAGGAAGTTCGCTTCGAGCTCGTGCCGGCTCATCGCCCGTCCGTGGCCGGCTGCCTATCCGAGCAGGGGCACGCCGACCAGCAGGATCAGCGTCGCGACGATGACGGCGGCGACGGCGGCGACCCTCCCCGCCCGCCGGCCGAACCCGTGCGTCGTGAACAGCTGGCTGGCCGCGATCCCGCCGACCGCGGAGGGTGTGGCCAGGATGGCGGCGAGGACGCCGACCGGCAGCACGTTGGCGCCGCCGCGGATCACCACGCGCTCGCCGGCGACCGCGGTGATGAGCGCCAGGAGATCGGCCGCGACGATCGCGCCGGTCGCCGCGCCGAGGATCGCGTCCAGCCGCGTCGGGGACAGGCCCACCGGGTAGGCGACCGCGAAGACGCCGATCGCGAGGACCGGCAGGGCCATCGCGAGCGATCCGCTCAGGCCCGTGGGCAGGGCGGTGATGCCCACCGCGGCCCCCCGGTCCCAGCGATAGGCGATCACGGTGAGCAGCGACAGGAGCCCGGCGAAGAGCCCGGCTTCGACACCGCGGCGGAGCCACGCAGGAAGTCGAACGGCACGCATCGACGACGATCCTACTCGTCGCCGGTGGCCGCCGGGAGCCGCTTCCTCGACGGCCGCTGAGCCGCGCCGCCGAGCGGCCGGACTACGCTCCCTGGTAGGCGCGGAAGATGGCGACCGCATTCTGGCCGCCGAACCCGAAGCCGTTGACCATCACCGTCTCGAGCTTCGCCGGGCGCGCGACACCGGGGACGTAGTCGAGGTCGCAGTCGGGCAGGTCGGGGTTCTCCAGGTTCGCCGTGGGCGAGATCACCTGGTCCCGGAGGCCGCCCAGAGCGGCGAGCGCGCTCGCGATCCCGGCAGCGCCAACGAGATGCCCGATCATCGACTTCGGCGAGCTGATCGCGCGCCCGTAGGCGGCGGGCCCGAAGGAGGACTTGATCGCGCGCGACTCCGTGGAGTCGTTGAGCGGGGTCGCAGTGCCGTGGGCGACGATCCAGTCGATCTCGTCCGCCGTCACGCCGGCGTGCTCGCGGGCGAGCGTCATCGCCCGCGAGGCTCCGCGGCCGGTGGGCTCGGGCGCGGAGATGTGGAACGCGTCCGACGTCAGCGCGCCGCCCAGCAGCTCGGCGATCGGGGTCGCCCCGCGCGCCAGCGCGTGCGCAAGCGACTCGACGACCATCATGCCGCCCCCCTCGCCGAGAACGAAGCCGTCGCGGTCCCGGTCGAACGGACGCGAGGCGTGGGCCGGATCGTCGTTTCGCTTGCTCAGCGCGCCCATGTTGCCGAGCGCGGCGATGCCGACCTCCATGATCGGTGCCTCGGAGCCGCCGGTGAGCACCACGTCGCACTCGCCGTCGGCGATCAGGCGGAGCGCGTCGTGGAAGGCGATCACCGACGAGGCGCACGCCGCGACCTGGGTCATGACCGGCCCCGTGAAGCCGAACTCCATGCTCAGCATGCAGGCCGCCATCGAACCGGAGAGCGCCGGGATGGCAAACGGCGACACGAACCGCGGGCCGCGCTCTTCCCGGACGTGGGTCCCCTCGACGATCACCTCGATCCCGCCGCCGCCCGTGTTGACCACGACGCCCACCCGGTCGCGGGCGTCCTGGTCGAGCGTCGCGGGATCGAGCCCGGCCGAGGTGAGGGCTTCCCGGGCGGCCGCCATCGAGAAGTGGATGAAGCGGCTCATCCGGCGCGCCATCTTCGGGTCCATGTGTTCGGCGGCCCGGAAGCCCTTCACCTCGGCCGCGATCTTGACCTCGAAATCCGACGGGTCGAACGCCGTGATCATGGCCACGCCGGAGACGCCGTCGCGGAGGTTTCGCCAGTACGTCTCGAAGTCGTTGCCGATCGGCATCACGGCCCCCAGGCCGGTGATCACGGCACGGCGGGCAGGATCGGAGCTGGGTGGCACGGGTAACGTCCTCCGGGAGCGGGCGAGATGGCGATGTGGCGTGGTGGCCGCGGCTCGGGCCGTTGCAGCGTCGGCAGGTTCGCGGGTCAGGGGCGCCCCGATTGTAGTTGGCGCGCGGCCGGGTCAGTCGCCCTCGTGCCGCTTGAAGATCACCGCGCCGTTGTGGCCTCCCAGGCCCACGTTGTCCGAGATCGCGTAGCGGATCTCGCGGCGGACCGTCTCGCGTGGCACGTTGAGGTTGATCTCCGGGTCGGGATCGCGGAAGGTCGGGACGCCGGGCACGGCCTGGTTGTACACCGACAGGACCGTGAAGATCGCCTCGACCGCGCCGGCCGCGCCCATCAGGTGGCCCGTCAGGGACTTCGTCGCGCTGATCGGGATCTGGGGGGTCCGCTCCCCGAAGACGGCCCAGAAGGCCTCGGCCTCGCGGAGGTCGCCCAGGGGAGTCGACGTCCCGTGCGGGTTGATCATGTCGATCCACTCGGGCTTCACGTCGTAGCGCTCGAGCGCCTGGAGCAGGGCCCGCCGGATCCCGTCGCCCTTCTCGACGGGCTGGATCAGGTCCCACGCGTCGGCGGCGGAGCCGAACCCGACAACCTCCGCGTAGATCGTCGCGCCGCGTGCCTTCGCGAGCTCGAGGTCCTCGAGGACCAGGGCTCCCGCGCCCTCGCCCAGGACGAAGCCGTCGCGAGTGAGGTCGAACGGCCGCGAGATCGTCTGTTCCGGCTCGCCGGGCCGCGGCGTCCCCATGCCGCGCATATTCGAGAAGCCGATGTGGATCAGTTCGTGGAGCGGGCTCTCGGTTGAGCCGGCCACCACCGCGATGACATCGCCGCGCCGGATCAGCTCGGCGGCCTCGCCGATGTTGTGGGTGCCGGTGGAGCAGGCGGTGACGATGCACATGTTCGGGCCGCGGATGCCGGTCTCGATGGCGATCTGGCCGGACGCCGTGTCGGGCAGCATGTTCGCGATGTAGAACGGGCTGACCGCGCGGGCGCCCTTCGTCTCCCAGGTGTGCCGGTTGTCCATCAGGAGACGTGAGCCGCCGCCCCCGGAGCCGAAGTAGACCCCGATCTCGTCGCGGTTGGCGTCGTCGACCTCGAGACCGCTGTGGGCGAGCGCCTTCTTGGCGGCGGCGACGCCGAGGACCACGTTCTTGTCGGTCCGCCGGACCTCCTTGAAGTTCATCCAGGCCGTCGGGTCGAAGTCGCGGACCTCGCCGGAGACCTGGCAGTCGTAGGGCGTCGGGTCCCAGTAGGTGATGTGGCCGAGGCCGCTGACGCCCTCGACGAGGTTCCGCCAGACGGTGTCGACGTCGGACCCGATGGGGCTGACGATGCCAAGGCCGGTGACGGCCACGCGACGGGTGAAGTCGGGCTTGCGCACGGGGCTGCGAGATCCTCCGGGTGTGTTCGCTACAGGGGCAGGACGAGGGGTTCGTGCATCTGACGGCGGTCCGATCAGCCGCCCGCGGCCGGATCGGGATCGGCGAGGCCGCCCGGCGCCTCCGGGTCGTCGAGCGGGATGGTCTCGGCGTCCGGGGCGATCCTGCGGATCAGGCCGGAGAGCACGCGCCCCGGCCCGACCTCGACGAACCGCGTGACGCCGGCGGCGCGCATCGCCTCGACGGCGGCGATCCAGTCGACGCCGGTCGTGAGGTGATTCACCAGCTCCGCCCGGCACGCCTCTCCCGTCGTGAGCGCGCGGGCATCGGCGTTGGCAAGGAGCGGCATCTGCGGATCGCGGAACGCCACGCCCGCCAGCACGGCCCGCATGCCCGCTGCTGCCTCCGACATGAGCGCCGAATGGGCCGCCACGCTCACCGGGAGCACGATGGCGCGCTTCGCCCCGAGCCCGCGGGCCGCGGCGGCCGCGGCCTCCACGGCCGGACGAACGCCGGACACCACCACCTGGCCGGGCGAGTTCCGGTTGGCGATCCCGAACGTCCCCCGCGCGGTGCCCGCCGAGACGAGCTCGTCGAGGCGCTCGTCGGGCAGGCCGATGATCGCGGCCATCGCCCCGGGGCTGCCCTCGCCCGACGCCTGCATCAGGCGACCCCGTTCCCGTACGAGGCGCAGCCCGTCGCCGAGCGACAGCACCCCGGCCGCGACGAACGCGCTGTACTGGCCCATCGAGTGGCCGGCGGCGAAGGCCGGGGCGAGCATGGGACGGCCGTGCTGTGCGCGTCGCTCCTCGGTCGCCCGCAGGAACGCGATCGACGCCGCGAGGAGCGCGGGCTGCGCGTTTGCCGTGAGGTCGAGCTCGTCCGCGGGCCCGTTCCAGGCGAGTCGGCTCAGCGGCTCGCCGAGCGTGGCGTCCGCTTCGGCGAACACAGCGGCGGCGGCCCTCGACGCCGTGGCGAGCAGGCTGCCCATCCCGACGGCCTGCGACCCCTGGCCGGGGAAGACGTACGCGAGCGTGGACATGACCTCCTCGGGCGTCGTGATTGCTGACCCGTGTGCGGGACCGGCGAGCGTGGGCTGCTCGCCACGCGAGATTGCCACGAGCCTACTCCCGTTCGAGCACGACGCGGGCGGATCGCGTGCAACGTTGCATCCACCGGACGATCCGGCTACCCTCGCGCCGATGCCGATCCCGCCCCGAACGCGCCGCCCCGGTGCACGCGCCCACGTCACCACGGCCAGCCTGGAGGCCATGGCCGACGATGTCCTCCTCGCCCCGGTTGCTGCCGCGCGGAACCGGATCCAGAACCCGCGCGAGCTCTCGGACCGGGTTGCGTTTGGCAAGGCCCTCTGGCGCGAGCTCGTGATCGGCTTCGCGGCCCAGCTCGGCGAGCTACGACTCGGCTTCACGCAGCTCGCGGCGCTCTACGCGCTCGCCGACGGCAGCACGACCACGATCGTGGACCTCGCGGACACGCTGAACCGGTCGCCTTCGGCGACGTCGCGGCTGGTGGACGGGCTGGAGCGCCGGCGCCTGCTCGAACGGCGCGCCGAGTCCGAGGACCGGCGGATGCGCTCGGTCTGGCTGACGGAACGGGGCCGGGCGCTCGTGGCGGTCATCGACCGATCGCGGGCCGACCAGTTCCTGGCGGTGGTCCGGCCGCTGCCCGCCAACGAGCGCGCCATCGTGGCGATGGGCGTGGCCGCACTCGCCACGCGTGCCGTCTCGCGCCGCGGGCGTCTCATCAAGCAGCGGCCCGGATAGCGGGCACGGACACGCTCGGGCGGTCAGCCGCCCCCGTGGGTGACGAGCTCCGAGACGAAGGCGATGATCGTCAGGAAGGTCGGGATCAGCACGAGGGCGGCGACCATCAGGAGCAGCAGCCAGAGGTTGCGTCGCTCGTCCGCCCGCCGCTCGTCAGTCGCCTCGTCGTCCCCGCCGGGGGCGAAGTAGGCGTTCAGGCCGCGCGGCCGGTTCGCTGCCGTGTAGAGCGGGACGTCGCCGGGCCCCACATCCACGAACGGCGCAACGGTCTCGGCCGACCCGCCACCTGCCGTGATCGGCGTCCCGCCGCGCCCGACGTCGGTGGGTGTCTTCATCCTGCGTTCGGCAGGCTGGCCCGCAGGCGTGCCCCCGTGGTGATCGCGCCCTCGGAGGCCGACGAGACCAGGGCGGCGTACTTCGCCATGACGCCTCCACGGTAGGGCGGGGGAGGTGGCGTCCAAGCTGAGCGCCGGGCGGCAAGCTCCGCCGGGTCGACCAGGAGGTCCATCGCCTTGCGGTCCACGTCGATCTCGATCTCGTCGCCTTCACGGACCATGGCGATCGGCCCGCCGAGAGCAGCCTCCGGCGCGACGTGGCCGACCATCAGGCCGTGCGTCCCTCCGGAGAAGCGGCCGTCCGTGAGGAGCGCGACCTGGTCGCCCAGCCCCTCGCCCACGAGCGCGGCGGTGACGCTGAGCATCTCCTGCATCCCCGGTCCGCCGACCGGGCCCTCGTAGCGGATGACGACGACGTCGCCCGGCTTGATCGCGCCGGCCCGGACCGCCGCGAAGCAGGCCGTCTCGGAGTCGAACACCCGCGCCGGGCCGCGCTGGAACCGGCGCTCGTGGCCCGCCAGCTTGATGACGCAGCCCTCCGGGGCCAGCGAACCGTGCAGGATGGTGAGTCCGCCGATCGGCTTGATCGGCGTCGCGATCGGCACGACCACCTGCTGCCCGGGCGTCTCGCGCGCGGCCGCGCCGATCTCGGCGATCGTCCGTCCGTCGACGGTCGGCGCGTCGCCGTGGAGCAGATCCCGGGAGAGCAGCTCGCGCATGACGAGCGCCACGCCGCCGGCGTCGTGCATCTCGGAGGCAGAGAAGCGCCCGCCGGGCTTCATGTCGGCAACGATCGGGGTCCGGTCCGCAATGGTCCCGAAGTCGTCGATCTCGAGCGGGATGCCGGCTTCGCGGGCGATCGCGAGGAGATGGAGGACTCCGTTGGTCGAGCCGCCGGTCGCTGCCACGGCCGCGATCCCGTTCTCGATCCCGCGCCGGTCCAGGATCGCCGACGGGCGCACGTCGCGCCGGACCAGGTCCATCGCCAGCTCTCCGCAGCGGCGGGCGGCCTCGTCCTTGGCCGGGTCCTCCGCGGGAATCCCGTTGAGGCCGGCCGGGGAGAGCCCGATGAACTCCAGCACCATGCTCATGGTGTTCGCGGTGTACTGGCCGCCACACGCGCCGGCTCCCGGGCAGGCGGCACTCTCGATCTCGTACAGGTCGTCGAGCGTGATCGATCCGGCCCGGTACGCGCCGATCGCCTCGAACACGCTCACGATGTCGGCGTTCTTCCCCCTGTAGGTGCCCGGGTAGATCGTGCCGTTGTAGAGGACGAGCCCCGGAAGGTCGAGGCGGGCGAGCGCCATCGCGGCGCCCGGGATCGTCTTGTCGCAGCCCACCAGGCAGACCAGGCCGTCGAAGAGGTGACCGCGGGCCACCAGCTCGATCGAATCGGCAATCACCTCGCGGCTCACCAGGGACGCCTTCATGCCGTCGGTCCCCATCGAGACGCCGTCGCTGATGGAGATCGTGTTGAACTCCATGGGCGTGCCGCCGGCTGCCCGGATCCCTGCCTTGACGAAGTCCGCCAGCCGGCGCTGGTTGATGTTGCAGGGCATGGTCTCGATCCAGGTCGTGGCGACGCCGATGATCGGCCGAGCCAGATCCTCGTCCGTGAAGCCGATTGCCTTGAGCATGGCGCGCGCCGCCGCGCGGTCGGGCCCGTCCGTCAGCGCCGCGCTGTGGCGCTTCGCCGGGTCGCTCGGCAGGTCGTAGGGGTGGGCGTGGCGGTCGATCATCAAGGATCCTCGCGGCTGGCGATCTGGGGTCGGCGGGCGGTGCGGCGGGAGGTTCAACGTCGTCGGGAATCCAGTGGTGCTCGATCCTGCGCGGCGACGCGAGCAGTGTAGGCGCGCTCCCGTCCGGGCCGCCAGATCCGTGCCGCGCGCGTCGTGCCGCGCGTTGTGCCGCGCGCCGTGGCCGAGCGCTCGTCTCCGTGCTCGTCTCGTTGCTCGTCCGGTCCGGTTTTCCGAGATACGTGTCCCATTCGTGCTATGGAAGACTCGAGGGAGCGGCGGTGCTGGCGCGGTGGCTGGGCGTGTTCCGGCGTGCTCAGGACCGGTTTCGCCGGACCCGAGCCGAGACAGCGGGGGCAGGTGCGGCGTGGGATCGTCCCGTAGTACGAACCGTGCGCGTACGCCGGAGAAACCAGATGCCCCGAAGGTCCCCGGCTGGGGCTTCCAGCCAGCGGCGAACCTCGACGGTCCGGCCCGGAAGCGCAGCGTCGAAGATCGACCGGTGCCGTGCGACCACCTCCCGCGCGGTCGACGAGTCCACGACGACGAGCACGATCCCGATCACGGTCGGCCGCCAGCCGCGCTCGCGCATCAGCTCGCCCGGAACGATCCGGCGCTTTCGGTCGATCGCCGCGAGCAGCGCCTGGAGGTCGACGAGCGTCGTCTTCACCTCGACGACCACCAGCGCGCGGCTGGCTTCGCCCCACCCAAGGACATCGACGCTGCCGCGCTCGCCAAAGCGGCTGAATCCGAACTCGACCAGGACGTTCCAGCCGCGCGCGGCGAGCGCGGCCGTGACCGCCTCGACCGCGGCCGCGTGGCCGGCGTCGCGGAGCCGGTCCAGCGCCGGGCCGCGCCAGCGTGGCTCGAACGGAAGCTCAATCTCGAGCGTTGCCGCGATCGCGCGTGCCGTCCGAACCGTCAGCCCACGGATCTGGCCTCGTTCGGCCAGCGACACCGTTCCCTGGTGGACGCCCGCGATTCTCGCCACGTCGGCCTGGCGGAGGCGGCGTCGAGCGCGAGCGAGACGCAGGAGGCGCCCGACTGCCAGGTCGTCCACGCCTCGAGCATGGCCTTGCGGGCTTACGCGCCGGTTGTGGGTGCCTGCACCGCCGATGCACCGCAGCGTCGCCCAATGACGCGCAACGCGCCCTGGGCAGCGCGCCCGCGGCGCCCGGTCCGGGCCCGGGCCCGAGTTCCAACCCGGGTTCCGGCCCGAGTCTCCGGCCGCGGGCCGGCGTCGGCCCTGCTCCTTCGCCCGCCTCGTGCGTGAGCGTCAGCGCAGACAGGGGCCGGTGGAGGTCGTGACGGTTCGGCCGAGGAGCGGGATGACCTCGTCCGCCACGGCGACCGGGTCGAGCGCGTAGCCCACACCCGCGTCCGTGCGCGACTGGGCGAACACGACGCCACCCACGCTGCCGTCCGCCAGCAGGAACGGGCCGCCGCTGTCTCCTGGCTCGATCGGGGCGCGCAGCTCCAGGATGTCGCGCACCACGTCGTGCGTTGCGTAGATGTCCCGGCCGCCGGCGCGGATCTCCGCGGAGACCGCGGCCGGGATCACGGTCAGGGTGCCGCCGTTGGGATGCCCGAGCGCGGCCCCGACCGTGCCGCGGCCCGGCGACTCGGCCGCGAACGAGAGCGCCCGGAGCTGCAGGCCGGGCGTCCGCACGAGCGCGACGTCCAGCTCCGGGTCGAAGAAGACGACGCTGCCCGGCGCGCGGCGACCCGTTGCGTCGGCGGTGATCTCGACGCTGGTCGCGCCGGCGACGACGTGCGCGTTCGTCACGACGAAGTTGGGCGCCACGGCAAAGCCCGTCCCCGTGAAGATCTCGCCGCACCCCTGCGCGACCACCCGGACGACGCTCGCGCCGGCGGCCGCCGCGATCCGGTTCGCCTCCCCCTCGCCGGGAACCGGGACCGCCGGCGCCGGGATCGGATCCAGGCCGCTGAAGACCTGGGGCAGCCCGGACGTGTCGAGGAGACCTCCCAGCTCGCCGGCGACCTCGGACGGCGCGGGGAACGCGCCGAGCAGCGACCGGACCGCGATGCTCCGCTGGGCCTCGACGGCCAGCTCCGGGATCGGGCCGGTTGCCAGCAGCCCGCCCACGAGCCACGCCAGCACCATCGCCTGGGCGATCCCGAAGAGCGCGCCGAGCGCCGAGTCGAGGCGGCTGGCGACGCCGCGTCCCAGCCGGTCCCGCAGCGCGCCCCCGAGCGCCGATCCGATCGCCTCGGCGACCGTGACGATGAGGAATGCGCCGCCGAAGGCGAGGAAGGCGCGAACGGGCAGCGAGAAGCGATCGAGCGCCGCGGCGGCGGCCGGCACCGTCAGGATCACCAGGGCCACCCCCGCCGCGGCGCCGGCGAGCCCGAGGACCTGGGGGAGCGCGCCGGACCGCCAGCCGATGACGGCCGCGAGGATCGCCATGCCGGCGATCACGAGGTCCATGGCGTTGACGGGAAGGTTCATGCGCAGATTGTGGCGTCGGCAGTCGCGGCGCGCGATGATTGCGTGCGCGGCCGAGATCGGTCTTCGCGCGGCGCCCGGCGCAGCCATGCCGGGCCCCCGGTTTCACGGCCCGATGAAGGAGCGCCACTCCCGATGCCCTGGCACCACCGGCTTGACGTCCTGCGCACGATCCTCGAAGTCGGCGCCGTGCCGACGTTCGTGGCACCCGACCCGGAGACAGCGTTTGCGTTCGTGGCGGGGTGCTGCGACGGCGGCGCGCGCGTCGTCGAGTTCACAAACCGCGGCGACTTCGCCTACGCCACGTTCGCGGACCTGGCCCGGCGCGTGAGCCGGGAGCTCCCGGACGTGATCCTCGGCGCGGGAACGATCATCGACGCGCCGACGGCGGCACTGTTCATTGCGGCAGGCGCGCACTTCATCGTCGGTCAGTCGCTCGGCCCGGACGTCGCGCGGCTGTGCAACCGGCGCCGCGTCGCCTACATCCCCGGCGCCGGCTCGGCCACGGAGATCGCGGAGGCCGAGGAGCTCGGCTGCGAGATCGTGAAGCTCTTCCCCGCGGCCGCGTTCGACGGGCCCGCCTTCGTGCGCAACTTCCTGGCTCCGAGCCCGGCCTCCCGATTGATGCCCACCAACGTGGCGGCGACGGAGGAGGCGACACGGGCCTGGTTCGCGGTGGGTGCCGCCTGCCTGGGCGTCGGTGGGCACCTCTACCCCGCGGAAGTGATGCGGGGCGGGGACCGTGCCGCCATCGCGGAGCGGACCCGGACGTTCCTGGGCTGGGTGCGCGCGGCGCGCGCGGAGTGACCGGCTCGCGGAGTGACCGGCTCGCGGAGTGGTTGGCGCGCGCGGAGTGACCGGTCCGGCCGAGTGGCCGCCCCGGCCTATGCCCCTCCGCCCATCGGCGGGTAGAGGTCGAGGCGGTCGCCGTCTCCCACCCGGGCCTCGTCGAGCGAGACGAGGGACAGGTTGACCGCGGCGAGGTCGATCTCCGCCTCGGGAACCCCGAGCTCGCGGATCACGTCCACGAGCGCCATCTCGCGGTCCAGGTGGAGCCGGAACCTCGAGCGCTTCTCCCGGTCGTAGAAGCCGAGGTGGCCGCCGAGGTGGACCTCCATCAACGACCCGCGGGGGCGCCGCGCACGCCCCCGGCGCCGCTCACGCCCGTGGTCGCGCGGCCGGCGGACGGGAGGGCTGCGGTCCACTCGAGCCCGAGCGCGCGGAGGCGTTCTCCGGTTGGTGCTCCCGTCACCGGGTCCCAGCCCTTCAGCAGGTAGAGGTCGGTGAGCGCCTGCTCGAACGCGTCCCGCGGGATCGCCGTTCCCGCGAGCGCGCCGTTCTCGAGCGGGCTGAACAGGCGCTCCGGGAGCCGATCGTCGGCCCGGGTGAAGCCCTCCCGGACGTTGAAGACCCGTGCCATGTTCACCGCGCGCTCGCCGACCTCCAGGAGCTCCTCGACCGTCACATCCCAGCCGGTCGCGGCGCGGACGGCGGTCACCACGTCGGCGACCTGGATCATCGACCGCGGCGCGGGGCCGAAGAAGCACAGGCCGAGGACCTTCTCCGCGCTGTTCCAGCGCTCGCTCGTGTGCCAGATCCGCGTCTTCCTCTCGCCCAGGTCCAGGACGCTCGTCGGTTCCGTGATGCCGAGGTCCAGGACCGATCGGAACGGCACGGAATCCGCCTTCGCGAACAGCGGGTCGTGGAAGCCCACGAGGTGGTCCGCGCCGGCCTCGTTCGTGGCGTACCCGAGCCCGACCCCCACCTTGCCGCGGGGGTCGTGCATCGGCAGCTCCTGGCCCTTCACGTGCATGGCGAACAGCGGGGCGTCGCCCCCGATCGTCTCGGCGGCGCGGCGCGAGCCCTGGGCCAGGAGGTCACCAAAGCCGCTCCGCTCGCCGATGCGGACGACCATCTCGAGCAGCGCGTCCGTGCTCCCGAAGCGAAGCTCGAGGCCGTCGGTGTCGCCGGGGCCGATGAGGCCGTGCTCGAAGCACTCCATCGCAAAGGCGATCGTCCCGGCCGTGGAGATCACGTCGAGGCCCAGCTCGTTGCACAGCTCGTTGGCCCGGGCGACGGCCTGCAGGTCGCCGATCGCGCAGTCGGACCCGAAGCCGGCCACCGCCTCGTACTCGGGCCCGTCGTACGCGCTGGAGACGGTGTAGCGGTCGCTGAACGCCATCTCGGGCTTGCAGCGCACGGCGCACGCGTAGCATGAGCGCGTTCCGCTGCGCAGGCCCAGGTAGGCCGCGAAGTTGATCTCCTCGACATGCTCGAACGAGCCCTGCCGGAAGTTGCGGGTTGGCAGGATCCCGCCCGCGTTCTGGCCGTCGGTCAGGCCCGGCGTTCCCTTCGTGCGCAGGTCCCAGGCCTGGGCATGCTCGGGCACCTGCCTGGCGAGGCGCCTGCCGAGCTCGGCCAGGGCCGCCGGGTCATGGGCGAGGTCCGTGTAGCGCCGGCCCCCGCGGACGGCGATCGCGCGCAGGTTCTTGGAGCCCATCACGGCGCCCATGCCGGTCCGCCCGTTGTAGTGGCGGAGCTCGTTCATGAGCATCGCAAAGCGGACCCCGTGCTCCCCGGCCCGCCCGATCTGCAGGACGCGAACCATCCGGTCGTCTAGCTCATCTCGGATCGCCGCCTGGACAGTGGCCGGGTCCCTGCCCCAGAAGCGCCTGGCGTCGCGGATCTCGGCCGCGCCGTCCTTCACCCGGAGCCAGACGGGGTCGGGCGAGCGGCCGGTGATCACGATCGCGTCGAGGCCGGCCATCTTCAGCTCCGATCCCCAGTAGCCGCCGGCCTCTGACTCGCCGAAGCCGCCGGTCAGCGGAGAGCGGGCGATCGCGTTGAAGCGCGTCGCCGTCGAGATCGGCGCGCCGGTGAGCAGGCCCGCCGCGAGGATCAGGACGTTCTCCGGTCCGAGCGGGTCGCCGCCCGGACGGAACTCCCGGAGGAGGTGGTAGGCGGCCAGCGCCTTGCCGCCGGGGTACCGCCGGTAGAAGCCCTCGTCGAAGGAGTCGGTGGAGATCGATCCGGTCGTCAGGTCGACCCGCAGGATCGTCCCGTTGGTCCCGTGGCGCATCGACACGCTCCGTCGCACCCCCCGATCGTCGACCGATCGCGCGGGCAACCGACCCCGCGATCCCGACCCGAGCGGGCTCGGGTCCATTGTGTCAGCCGACGGGGAGCGGCGCACCCTCCAGCGGGGTCCCGAGCCGGGTCTCCACCCGTCCCGGATGTGCCGCCTCCCACGCCGTGATCGCCGGCAGCTTCGCCATCACGTAGCCGATCTCGTCCGTTCCGGCCAGCAGCATCCGCTTGGCGAACGGGTCGATCGTGAAGTCGATCGTCGTGCCGTCCGGCAGGAGGATGCCTTCCTCGGCCAGGTCCACCGTGAGCTGGAGGTCGGGGTCTGCGGCGACCGCTTCGAACAGCCGGGCGTGGGTTGCGGCGTCCACGACCACCGGCAGCACGCCGTTCTTGAGGGCGTTGTTGCGGAAGATGTCGGCGAAGGACGTCGAAAGGATGGTCCGGATCCCCCGTGCCGCGAGGGCCCACGGGGCGTGCTCGCGCGATGAGCCGGCCCCGAAGTTGTCGCCCACGAGGAGGACCGCGCGGCCGGCCATGCCGGGCTCGTCCAGCACGAAGCGGGGCTCGCGGAGCGTGCCGTCCTCGTTGAAGCGCCAGTCCCGGAACAGCGCCTCGGCAAGCCCTGCCTTGTCGGTGACCTTGAGGTAGCGGGCGGGGACGATCTGGTCCGTGTCGACGTTCTCGGCCGACAGGGCCACGACCCGGCTGGTGAACTGGCGGAACGGCTCGCCCACGCTCAGCGCCCTCCACCGACCACGGCGGGCCGCTCGATCCCGGTCAGTGTCCGCGGATCCGTCACGACACCGCTGATCGCGCTGGCGGCCGCGGTCATCGGCGAGGCCAGCAGGGTCCGGCCGCCCTTGCCCTGGCGCCCCTCGAAGTTCCGGTTGCTCGTGCTGATCGCGTACTGGCCGGGGCGGAGCTGGTCCCCGTTCATCGCGATGCACATGGAGCAGCCGGCCTCGCGCCACTCCGCGCCGGCCGCCCGGAATACCTCGTGGAGTCCCTCCCGCTCCGCCTGGGCCTTCACCTGCTGCGACCCCGGCACCACCATCAGTCGTACGCCGTCCGCGACATGCCGGCCGCGGAGGATGCCGGCGGCGAGCCGCAGGTCGCTGATCCGGCTGTTCGTGCAGCTGCCGATGAACACGACGTCGACCGGCTGGCCGGCGATGGCCTGGCCGGGCCGGAGGTCCATGTACGCGAGCGCGTGTTCGAGCGTGCGCCGTGCTCCCGGGTCCGTTGCGTCCGCGGGATCGGGCACCCGACCGCTGACCGGGATCCCCATCCCCGGGTTCGTGCCGTAGGTCACCATCGGCTCGAGGTCATCCGCGTCGAGGACGATCGAGCGGTCGAAGACGGCGCCCTCGTCCGTCGGCAACCCTCGCCAGCGGGCGACCGCCTCCTCCCACGCGTGGCCCTGCGGAGCATGGCGACGGCCGTGCAGGTAGTCGAAGGTCGTGTCGTCGGGGGCGATCAGGCCGGCCCGCGCGCCGCCCTCGATGCTCATGTTGCAGATCGTCATCCGCTCTTCCATCGACAGGGCCCGGATCGCCTCGCCGCGGTACTCGAAGACGTGGCCGGTCCCGCCGCCGATCCCGATCCGGGCGATGAGGGCGAGGATGACGTCCTTCGCTCCGACCCCGGGCCGCAGGCGGCCGTCCACGCGGACCTCGTAGGTCTTCGGGTCGCGCTGGAGGAGCGTCTGGGAGGCGAGCACCATCTCGACCTCGCTCGTCCCGATCCCGAAGGCGAGCGCGCCGAATGCGCCGTGCGTGGCGGTGTGACTGTCGCCGCACACGATCGTCATGCCCGGCTGGGTGAGGCCGAGCTCCGGCCCGATCACGTGGACGATCCCCTGCGTGTCCGATCCCAGGGCATGCAGGGGGATCCCGAACTCGCGGCAGTTGTCGGTCAGCTGCTGGATCTGGGCGGCCGCCATCTGGTCCACGATCGGCAGGCCGCGCGGCGTGGTCGGGGTGGAGTGGTCCGCGGTCGCCACGGTCCGGTCCGGCCGGCGGACGGGCAGCCCGCGTGCGCGGAGGCCGGTGAACGCCTGCGGGCTGGTGACCTCGTGGACGAGGTGGAGGTCGATCGCCAGTACGGCGGGCGATCCCTCGTCCTGCGCGACGACGTGGTCGTCCCAGATCTTCTCGACGAGGGTGCGGGGGCGTGGGTCGGTCACGGGGCTCCGTCTGCTGCAGGTTCGGGGCCAGAGCGTAGCAAAGACGCGCCGTTCGGTCGCCCGCGCCGTTCGGTCGCCCGGGCTCCACCCGTCCGTGGTGGGAACGGAAGTTCGGGGGCCGCAGGACGTTGGGGTGAGTGCCCCGATGCACATCCGTTGCGACAACCTCAACAGCGGACCCGCCCACGAGGTCCGGTCAGGACGTTCGAATGCCGCTGCGCGCCGATTCCACCATGACGACCACGACGTCGCACGTCGCGACGGGGCACGTCCCCGAACTCCGGCTCATGCGCATCCGGATCGTGCTCGTCATCGGAGCCACGTTCGTCATCGCCCTGTTCATCGGGGCCGCCCTCGTGGCGCTCGGCGTGCCGGGCTTCGGGCCGCTCCTCGCGATGCTCATCGGCACCGCGCCGCAGGCGGCGCTCGTCGGCCTTCCGGTCGCGTTCGTGCTCGCGACCATGCTCGTCGCCTGGATGGCCCGCGCGGTCATCCGGCCCGCCGAGCAGCTGGCCGTTTCGCGGGCCGACCTGGGCACGCTCTACGAATCCGCGCGCAGTCGTGCGCTCGAGGATTCGCTCACCGGGCTCGCGAACCACCGCGCCTTCCAGGAGGAGTTCGAGAGCCTGCTCGCACTCAGCCAGCGACACCGGATGGACCTGGCGCTCCTCATGATTGACGTCGATGACTTCAAGACCGTCAACGACTCCGCCGGTCACGCGGTCGGCGATGACCTGCTCGTCGAGCTGGGCCGGATCCTTCGGGGCCAGCTCCGTGCCTCCGACCGGCCGTTTCGGATCGGGGGCGACGAATTCGCGATCCTTCTGCCGCACACGGATGCCGACGGCGCGAAGCTCGTCGCCAACCGGCTGCTCGCGGCGTGCGTCGAGCCGCGCGCGACCGGGGAGTTCCGCCGCGGCTTCGCCTTCTCCGGAGGGATCACGGCCGCGCCCGCGTTCGCCGCGAGCCGCGACCAGCTCCTGACCCAGGCGGACGAGGCGCTCTACCAGGCCAAGCGCGACGGGCGGTGCCTGATCCGGAAGTACGACCCGGCGACGAGCAAGGCGACGGTGGACATCCGCGTGCTCGGTGAGCGCTCGGCCGCCGTCGCGGACGTCCTGAACGGCGGGGGCCTGCGGCCGGTGTTCCAGCCGGTCATCGACCTGCGCAACGGCGAGGTGCTCGCGTTCGAGGGGCTCACGCGCCTGCCCGAGGGCACGCCGTTCCGCAACCCCGGCGTCCTATTCGAGGCGGCCGAGGCGGCCGGGCGAACCTACGAGCTCGACCTCGCGTGCATCACCACGATCCTCAACGGCGCCCGGATGATCGACCGTCGCGTGGGGCTCAGCCTGAACCTCTCGCCGCGAACCCTCGAGACGCCCGAGTTCGCGCCCGAGCCGTTCGTCGCACGGCTCTCGATGGCCGGCTGGGAGCCCCAGCGAATCATCATCGAGCTGACCGAGCGCGACGCTGTCCAGGACATCGACCGGTTGCGGAGCGTTCTGGAGCGGCTTCGGGCCACCGGGATCCGGATCGCCGCCGACGACGTCGGCGCGGGGAATGCCGGCCTGCGGCTGCTCAGCCAGATTCACTTCGACATCGTCAAGCTGGACCTGGCCCTCGTCCAGGAAGGCGCCCGGCGCGGGACCTCGCTCGACGTGGTCCAATCGATCGCGGACCTCGCGGCGCGCTGGGGCGCGATGGTGATCGCGGAGGGCGTCGAGACTCCCGCCCAGCTCCGGCTCCTGCGGAGCCTGCCGATCGCGGCGGCCCAGGGGTATCTCCTCGGCCGGCCGGCGGCCGTCCCGGACCAGCGCTCGGTCGACCTCGATGCCCTCGAGTCCGGCGTCAGCAGCGTCACCACCGAGACGGCTCCCACCGGGATCGGGGAGTTCGAGCGGCTCGTCGCGCTCCGGCACGCGGCCAGGAAGTCCGCCTAGCGTGAACGGACGTCCGGCCGCGCTCGGCTTCGGTGGCCGGCACGATGGCACGCTCGACGCCGGCGCTCATCCGCGCCGCCGCTTTCGATCCGTTGACGAAGTCGCGAAGCCTGCTATCCTTCGCAAACCGTCGCAGGCGCGACGGACACAGCCGGAGCCGCCAGTTGGGCTATCTCGATCGGCCGGATCGCCGCCCCGTCGCCGTCCTCGTGACGGGTGACGGCCGCCGCGTGACCGTGCCGCTCGACGAGCTCGAGGCTGCTCCCGGCCGGGTGTCGCCTCGGTCCGTACTCCTCTCCCTTCTTGGCCTCCTGGGCCTTATTGGCGGCTCCCGGCGGGAGCCTGGAGGGCGACGGACGAGGCGCTGAGGCGCAACGAAACCGAACCGACAGGACCCTCGCCGGGAGACCGGCGGGGGTTTTTCATTGTCGACCGGCGGGCCTGCCCGCACCGGCGACGGGATCCACGGAGGATGCGACGACCATGGCGATGACGAAACGGGACGGCACAACCGGGCCGGTCGTCGGCCGTACCGCCGGCCGGGCCGCGGGCCGGTCGCCCGCCAGCCCAACGAGCGCATCAGGCGGCCGGGCACCCACTCCCGCGGACGCGGCACCGACGACGCGGCGGAGTCATCTCCCGGGGGACGGCACGGCTGCGGCCGAGGCGATCGAGCGCGCCCGCCGCGAGATGCTTCACGAGGGCGGGAGGGAGCACCGGGAAGCGGCCGAGCGGCGCGAGCGCCGGGCCCGGATCGGTGCCGACGTCGTGTGCGAGGCGATCCTCCGGCAGGGGGTGGACGTCCTGTTCGGGTACCCGGGCGGGGTCATCCTCCCGCTCTACGACGTGCTGGGCGACCATCCCGCCCTTCGCCACGTCCTGGTCCGCCACGAGCAGGGCGGCGCGCACGCCGCCGACGGCTATGCGCGGGCGACCGGCAAGGTCGGGGTCTGCCTCGCCACCTCGGGCCCGGCGGCCACGAACCTCGTCACCGGGCTGGCGAACGCGCAGCTCGACTCCGTCCCGATCGTCGCGATCACGGGCAACGTGGCGAGCGCGCTGCTCGGGAAGGACGCGTTCCAGGAGATCGACATCACCGGGATCACGCTCCCGATGACCAAGCACAACTACCTGGTCCGGGACGCGGACGAGCTGCCGCGCGTGCTCGCCGAGGCGTTCTACATCGCCCGGACCGGCCGCCCCGGCCCCGTCCACGTGGACATCACGAAGGACGCCCTCCAGCAGGAGACGAACGCGCCGCACCCGACCGACGAGGAGGTCGCGGCCGGTCTGCCCGGCTTCCGCCCGAACCTCGACGGGCACCCGCGCCAGCTCCGCCTGGTCGCCGCGGAGATCGCCCGCGCGAAGCGGCCGATCATCTTCGCCGGCCACGGCGTGCTGATCGCCGACGCGATGGACGAGCTCCGTGAATTCGCCGAGCGGACGCAGATCCCGGTGGCCTGGACGCTCCTCGGGATCGGTGCCCTCGACGAGATGCACCCGCTCGCCTACGGCTACATGGGGATGCATGGCTGGAAGCACGTCAACCGGGCGATCCAGGCGGCCGACCTGATCATCGCGCTCGGGATGCGCTTCGATGACCGGGTGACTGGCAGTGTCAAGACATACGCCCCGTACGCTCGCATCGTCCACGTGGACATCGACCCGGCTGAGATCGGCAAGAACGTGGCCGTCGAAGTGCCGGTCGTCGGCGACGCCAAGAGGGTCCTCGCCGCGCTCCTGCCGATGCTCCCGGTGACCGACCCGGCGGACCGCGCCGAGTACCACGCGCAGCTGGCCGAGTGGCGACGCGAGTCGCTGGCCGGAAGCTGGCACGGCTCGGGCGCCTCGCGGCCGGGCTACCTCACCGCGGACTTCGTGGTCGAGCAGATCGGCGAGGCCACCGGCCACGACGCGACGATGGTCGCCGACGTTGGGCAGAACCAGATGTGGACGGCCCGCTACGCTGGCTACCGGCGCCCGCACAGCCACCTCTCGTCCGGCGGCCTCGGAACGATGGGCTTCGCGATGCCGGCCGCGATGGGGGCGGCGCTGGGCCGGCCCGACAAGTCGACCTGGGCCGTGTGTGGCGACGGTGGCTTCCAGATGACGGTCCAGGAGCTGGCGACTCTGGTCCAGGACCGGATCCCGGTTCACATCGGGCTCATGGACAACCACAAGCTCGGCATGATCCGGCAGTGGCAGGAGCTCTTCTACGCGGGCAACTTCCAGTCGTCGCACCTCTTCGGGCCCGACTTCCTGAAGCTCGCCGACGCCTACGGAATCCCGGCCTGGAAGGCGACCTCGCCCGAGCAGGTCCGCCCGGCGATCGAGGCGGCGAATGCCGTCGAGGGGCCGACCCTCGTCTGGTTCGAGATCGCGGAGGAGCAGAACGTCTTCCCGATCATGCCCGCCGGCAAGGGGCTCTCGGACCTGATCGAGACGTGGGGGGAGGTCGAGGAATGAGCGACACGCCGCAGCCCGCGGCGCACGCCGCGCCGCCCCCGCGGACCGTCCCCGGTACCGGGGCCCAGCGTCGCCACGTCCTCGTGGCGATCGTCAACAACCGCCCTGGCGTCCTGAACCGCGTGGCCAGCCTCATGCGGGCCCGGAACTTCAACATCGAGTCGCTCGCGGTCAGCCATCTCGACGACCCCACGATCTCGCGGATGACGATCACGCTCCGCGGCGACGACGTGAACGTGGAGCAGGCCGCCAAGCAGCTCTACAAGCTGATCGACGTCCTGAAGGTCCAGGACGTCACGGACGAGCCGACGGTCCAGCACGAGCTTGTGCTCGTGAAGGTCCGCGCCACGGATCGCAACCGCGGCGAGCTGATCTCGATCGTCGAGATGTACAAGGCCCGGATCGTGGACATGGCGCCGGACACGGTGATCGTAGAAACGACCGGCACGGAGACCGAGGTGGACGCGCTTATCGCGCTCCTCCGCGGCTACGGGATCAAGGAGCTGGTGCGGACGGGGACCGTCGTGATGTCGCGCGGTTCGCAGTCCATCGAGGAGGCCACGAAGCGATGACGGCGCGGATGTACTACGACGCAGACGCGGATCCCACGGCGCTCGCGGGCCAGACGGTCGCGATCGTCGGGTTCGGGAGCCAGGGGCACGCCCACGCGCTCAACCTGGCGGAATCGGGGGTCGACGTCGTGGTGGGGCTCCCTCCCACCTCGAAGAGCCGGCGCATCGCCGAGGAGGCCAGGCTCAGGGTGGCGGACGTGGCCGACGCCGTGCGCGGCGCCGACGTCGTCATGATCCTCGTCCCCGACACGGCCCAGAAGGCCGTCTTCGAGGCCGACATCGCCGGCAACCTGAAGCCGGGCGCGCTCCTGATGTTCGCCCACGGCTTCAACATCCGGTTCGCCCGGATCACGCCGCCGGCGGGGGTCGACGTCGGGATGGTCGCCCCGAAGGGCCCCGGCCACCTGGTCCGCTCGGTGTACCGAGCCGGGGGCGGCGTGCCCGCGCTGTTCGCGGTGGAGCAGGACGCGACCGGGACCGCGCGTGCCCGGACGCTCGCCTATGCGCGGGCGCTCGGCGCGACACGTGCCGGCGTCCTGGAGACGACCTTCAAGGAGGAGACCGAGACCGATCTGTTCGGCGAGCAGTCGGTGCTGTGCGGCGGCACCGCGGCGCTCGTGAAGATGGCCTTCGAGACGCTCGTCAAGGCCGGCTATCAGCCCGAGCTCGCCTACTTCGAGACGCTCCACGAGCTCAAGCTGATCGTGGACCTGATGTACCGCGGCGGCCTCAACTTCATGCGCTTCAGCGTCAGCGACACGGCCGAGTACGGCGACTACGTGAGCGGGCCGCGGATCATCGACGAGCGCACCCGGGCCACCATGGAGCAGGTCCTCCGCGAGATCCAGGATGGGTCCTTCGCGGACCGCTGGATCGCCGAGAACGAGACCGGCCGGGTGGAGTTCGAGCGGCTCCGCGCCGTGGACCGGGATCACCAGATCGAGCAGGTCGGCGCGCGCCTCCGGGCCGGCATGGCATTCCTCGACCCGGTCACGGTCGTCGCCGGCCAAGCCCAGGCTGCGGCATCGGGGGCCGCGGCCGGGGCGACTTCGGGCGCGGCCCCCGGCGCCGCGGGGGAGCGTCGCTGATGCCCGTCCCCGTACCGGCCGGCCCGTTCGTGCTCGCGGGCACGGTCCGGGTCTTCGACACGACCCTCCGCGACGGCGAGCAGGCGCCCGGCGCGGGCCTCACCGCGGCCGAGAAGCTGGAGGTTGCGCGCCAGCTCGTCCGCCTCAACGTCGACGTGATCGAGGCCGGCTTCCCCGCCGCCTCACCCGGCGACTGGGAGGCGGTCAACCGGATCGCGAAGGAGGTCCGCGGCGTTTCGGTCGCCGCGCTGGCCCGCTGCCGCGACGGTGATCCCCAGAAGGCGGTCGAGGCGATCCGGGTCGCAGAGCGACCCCACCTGCACGTGTTCATCGCGACCTCGGACATCCACCTCAAGCACAAGCTGCGCATGTCGCGCGACGAGGCGCTCGCCGAGGCGATCCGCTGGGTCCGCTACGGCCGCGAGCGGCTCGGCCGCGACGCGGAGATCGAGTTCTCCGCCGAGGACGCGTCCCGCACGGACCCCGCCTTCCTCCTGGCGGTCTACGAGGCCGTGGTCGAAGCGGGGGCCACCACCGTCAACATCCCGGACACGGTCGGGTACGCGATCCCGTCCGAGTTCGCCGCGCTCGTCGGCCGGGTCGTCGACCTCGTCGGGCGCGACGCCACGATCTCCATCCACTGCCACAACGACCTCGGGCTCGCGACCGCGAACACGCTCGCCGCCGTCCAGGCCGGCGCGCGCCAGGTGGAGGTCACGATCAACGGGCTCGGCGAGCGCGCCGGGAACGCCTCCCTCGAGGAAGTGGTGATGGCGCTGCGGACGCGTCCCACGCAGTTCCCCGAGCTGATCAGCCGGGTCCAGACCGAGCACATCACGACGGCCAGCCGGCTGGTGAGCCACCTGACCGGGTTCGCGATCCAGCCGAACAAGGCCGTTGTGGGCGCCAACGCGTTCGCCCACGAATCGGGGATCCACCAGGACGGCGTGATCAAGAACCCGCTCACCTACGAGATCATGACCCCCCAGTCGGTGGGCCTGTCCGGCAGCCAGCTCACGATCGGGAAGCTGTCCGGCCGCAAGGGGCTCCAGAAGAAGCTCCGCGACCTCGGCCACGACGTCTCGGGCGATGCGCTCGACGTCGTCTACCGCGAGGCGATCGCCCTGGCCGACGTGAAGAAGGAGGTCACCGACGCGGACCTCCGCGCGCTCGTCCAGCAGCGCGCCGGCGACCTGCCGGCCTCGATCGTGCTCGACGGGTGGAGCGTCACCTCCTCGCACGGCGGGAAGTCCACCGGCAGCGTCCGGCTGGCGCTCGACGGCGAGGAACGCGCCGGCGAATCGACCGGGAACGGCCCGGTCAATGCGCTCTACCGGGCGGTCGACGAGGCGATCCGGCCCGTCGTGGGCTGGGAGCCGACGCTCGTCGAATACGAGATCAAGGCCGTAACCGAGGGCGAGGACGCCCAGGGGCGCGTCTTCCTCCGCTGTCGCCGCTCCAGCGACGCGGGAGATGACGCGATCGTGGTGACCGGCCACGGCCTCTCCACGAACATCATCGAGGCCTCGCTCGAGGCGTACGTGGTGGCGGCCAACAAGCTCTGGGCGGTCGAACGCGACCAGACGGCGCTGCCCGCGCTGCGGCCCTCGGAGCGGCTTCCGTGACCGTGGAGGGGGGCCGCGCGGGCACGGCCGCGCCGGGAGCGCGAAGCGGCCCGACGTACCGGCTCGTCGCGATCCCCGGCGACGGGGTCGGGCCCGACGTCGTCGCCGCTGCGAAGCGCGTCCTGGCCGCGGCCGGGGAGCGCTTCGGGTTCGCCATCGCCTGGCAGGAGATCGTGGTGGGCGGGGCCGGGATCGATGCCTACGGAGTCCCGATCCGGCCCGAGGACCTGGCTGCCTGCGCGGCGAGTGACGCGGTCCTGCTGGGCGCCGTGGGGGGGCCGGAGTGGGACGATCCGACCGCCTCGGTCCGCCCCGAGCAGGCGCTCTTCGCGATGCGCGGCGGCCTGGAGCTGTTCGCCAACCTCCGCCCGGTGAGCGTCCACCCGGCGCTCGTGCCCGCTTCGCCGCTCCGGCCGGAGCTGCTCGACGGGGTCGACATGCTCATCGTCCGCGAGCTGACCGGCGGGCTCTACTTCGGCGCGCGGGGCGAGGCGGCGGGGGAGCCCGGGGCGCGGGCCGCCCACGACCTGCTCCCGTACTCGGAGCCCGAGATTGCCCGGGTCGCGCGCCTCGCCTTCGAGCTCGCGCGCGGCCGCCGGAAGCGGCTCACGAGCGTGGACAAGGCCAACGTGCTGGCCACCTCGCGCCTGTGGCGGACGGTGGTCCACGAGGTCGCGGCCGAATACCCGGACGTGGCCCTCGAGGACCGGCTCGTGGACGCCTGCGCCATGCAGATCGTGCGCTCGCCCGCCTCGTTCGACGTGCTCGTCACCGAGAACCTCTTCGGAGACATCCTCTCGGACGAGGCGTCGGTCTTGGCCGGCTCGCTGGGAATGCTCCCCTCGGCGTCCGTCGGCGCGCGCCGGACCGCGCACGGCCTGCACGGCCTCTATGAGCCGATCCACGGCTCGGCCCCGGACATCGCGGGACAGGATCTCGCCAACCCGATCGGCACGATCCTCTCCGCCGCGATGCTCCTGCGCTGGTCGCTGGGTCGGGCCGACGCTGCCGACGCGGTGGAACGCGCCGCGGGCGCGGCGCTCGACGCCGGGTACCGGACCCCCGACCTCTGGCCGCGGACCGCTGCGGCAGCCGAGACCTGCGTCCGGGTCGGGACGGCCGGCATGACCGACGCGATCGAAGCCCGCGTCGAGGGGACCCCGGAGCCTCCCGGCAGGGAGCCCCGGCGCGGCCCCGACCTTGACGTCCCCACGATGGTCGCCACCTCCCAGCTCCTGGGACTGCTGTGATGAGCGGCCCGACGCCGACGACCGCGGCTCGCCCGCCGGTCGTCCTCTACGACACGACGCTGCGGGACGGGACCCAGGGCGAGAACATCATCCTCTCGCTCGCCGACAAGCTGCGGGTCGCTCGCATGCTCGACGAGTACGGGATGCCCTACATCGAGGGCGGCTGGCCGGGCTCCAACCCGAAGGACGTCGAGTTCTTCGCGGCCGCAAAGTCCATCCGCTGGGAACGGGCGAAGCTGGCGGCGTTCGGCTCCACCCGGCACCGGGCGAACCGGCCGGAGGCGGACCCGAACCTGCGCGAGCTGGTGGCGGCCGAGACGCCGGTCGTGACGATCTTCGGGAAGAGCTGGCTCCTCCACGTCACCGAGGTCCTGGGCGCGACGCCGGCCGAGAACCTGGACATGGTCGCGGAGTCCGTCGCGTTCCTCGTCGAGCGTGGCCGCGAGGCGGTCTACGACGCCGAGCACTACTTCGACGGCTATCGTGCCGATCCGGACTATGCGCTCGCCACGCTCCGGGCCGCCCGCCAGGCCGGCGCACGGAGCCTGGTGCTGTGCGACACGAACGGCGGCACGCTGACCGACGACCTGCTCCGGATCGTCGGCGAGACGCGCACCGCGCTCGAAACCGACCCGGAGGCGCCGGCCGTCACCTGGGGGATCCACACCCACAACGACGCGGAGCTCGCGGTCGCGAACTCGATCGCCGCGGTCCAGGCCGGGGTCCGCCACGTGCAGGCCACGATCAACGGATACGGCGAGCGCTGCGGCAACGCCAACATGGTGAGCGTGCTCGCGAACCTCGCCCTCAAGACGGACCTCCCGCTGCTGCCCCACGGGGGCGGCGAGATCGCCAACCTCACCGAGCTCAGCCGGTCGGTGGCCGAGATCGCGAACGTCGCACCGAGCGACTACCAGCCCTTCGTCGGTCGCAGCGCGTTCGCCCACAAGGGTGGCGTCCACGGCGCCGCCGTCGCGAAGGTGGAGCGCAGCTACCAGCATGTCGATCCGGCCCTCGTGGGGAACCGCGGCAGGTTGGTGGTCTCGGAGCTCGGTGGCAAGGCGAACACGCAGCTCCGCGCGGAGCAGCTCGGCCACGACCTCGCGGGCGTCGACCCGCGCGAGCTCTCGCGCCTGATCAAGCAGCTGGAGGCGGACGGCCTGGCGTTCGAGGGGGCAGAGGCGTCCTTCGAGCTGCTGATCCACCGCCGCAGCGCCGGGTACATCGCGCCGTTCCAGATCCTCGACTTCACGGTCCTCGTCGAGCAGCGCGAGGGCCGCGAGCTCCTTGCCGAGGCGACGGTCAAGGTGGAGGTGGCCGGGGAGGTGCTCCACACGGCGGCCGACGGGAACGGGCCGGTCAACGCCCTCGACGCCGCGCTCCGGAAGGCACTGGGGGCCTTCTACCCGGTCCTCGACCGGGTCCACCTGCGCGACTACAAGGTACGCATCCTCGACGGCAACGAGGCCACGGCCGCCCGGACGCGGGTGGTCATCGATTCCGCCGAGGGCGCCCTGACGTGGTCCACGATGGGCTCCGATACGAACATCATCGCGGCCTCTGCGGCGGCGCTCGCCGACTCGCTGGAGTACGCGATCTGGAAGTCCGGGGCAGAGCTGCGCCGGCGCGACGAGCGCCACTTCACCGCTCCCGCGGGCGGAGGAGTCTTCTGATGACCGGCCCGGCGGAGCGAGGTCCGGGCTCCCCGGCTGGTGGCGGCGCAGCGCCCGACGCGGCGCGCCCGGCGGCGGGAGGTCCGGGCTCCCCGGCTGGTGGCGGCGCAGCGCCTGACGCGGCGCGCCCGGCGGTGGGCACGTTGGACGGGCGGCTCCACCTCCGGCGCTGGACGATGACCACCGGCTCTGGCGCGCAGCGCGCGACGGGGTCGCGGGCGGCGGTCGTCCTCGCGGCCGGCGACTCGCAGTGGGAGGGCACCGCGGAGAGCGCCGGGGCGATTGGCGCGCTGTTCGAGGCGGTCGACGCCGCGCTCGAGGACGTGCTTGGCGGCCGCGTCCGCCTTGTCGCCTTCGACGTCCATGCGATCGGCGAGACCGCCGCGGCCGACGCGCTCGTGGAGCTCGCCATCGAGCCGCCTGCGGGCGCATCCGGCGACCGCGCGACGGGCCGCTACCCGGGTACCGCGCGGCACGTGAACCTCGTCGCGGCCTGTGCGGATGCATACCTGGCGGCGCTGCGCGCCCTTCTCGCCGACGACGCGTGGGCAGGCGCCACGTCCGTCGCCGGCAATGACCGGCTGGCCGTCGTGCGCGCGGAGGCCGCGCGCTCCGCCGCGCGAGCGGAGCTGGACGCCGACGCGGCGTTCGACTCCGCCGACTGGTTCAGCCCGTAGCGGAAGAACGCCCCGGGGCCTTTCGCGCGAGTTCGCGGGCGGGTACGCGTCGAACCTGGTGTCGGTGGCGCAGCCATGTGCGCTGTGCCGGCAATGGGGGACACGACGATGAGCGAGCACGCCAACGCGACTCTGGTCCGCCAGATGCTCGATGCGATGAACCACGGTGACCGCCAGGCGGCGTCGAACGCCCTGCTCGATGGCGTCGAGTGGCACGAGATCGGACGGTCGGAGGCACGCCACGGGAAGGCCGCGCTCGCGACGGCGATGAGCGCCGGCGCGTCCGACTACGCGGTCACGGCGTCGGTGCACGACGTCATTGCCAACGACGACCACGTGATCGCGCTCGTCGATGCGACCGCCGACCGCGGTGGCCGGACGTTGCAGTACCGGACCGCGGAGATCTTCCACGTTCGGAATGGCAGGCTCGGAGAGCGCTGGGCGTTCTCCGACGACACGGCGGCGATCACCGCGTTCTTCGCGTAGGAACGGCAGCCGGCGAGGCGGCCACCCGGCTGCCCCGAAACGCCCGCCGATCCAGCGGCAGCCGGCCAGCGGCTGCTCCGCCAGCGGCAGCCGGCCCTCGGCTGCCCCGCGGTCCCCGAAACGCCCGCCGATCCAGCGGCAGCCGGCCCTCGGCTGCCCCGCGGTCCCGGGTACGGCGGCCGATCCAGCGGCAGCCGGCCCTCGGCTGCCCCGAAACGCCCGCCGATCCTCTCAGATGATCGTGTCGCGAACCGTATGCTGGGTGGGCCGGGGCTCCAGACGATCCGGCGCGACCGTGCAGGAATCGGAGTCTCTCACGCGCACTTCCAGGACGCCCTTTGATCGGTTGCAGGCACCGTTGCGGGGCCCGTGACCGCCCGGAGCTGCCGGACGGTTCGCCACGCGAGCATTCGATAGGAAACGCCCGCGGCCGCCCCGAAACGCAGGCGCCCACGTCGCGGCGCGAGCGGACCGGGCGCAGGCGAGCGGACCGGGCGCAGGCGTACGGACCGGGTGCAGGCGTACGGACCGGGTGCGGGCGCCCGGACCGGGCGGCCACCTGCCGCAGGCGCCCGGACCGGGTGCAGGCGCCCGGACCGGGCGGCCACATGCCGCAGGCGCCCGGACCGGGCGGCCACCCGTTTCCCGTGAGCCGGCACTCCCCGCGAGCTGGCGCCCCCCGTGACGGGCCGCGTATGCTCCCCTGAGTGATGACCGACCGCCAGCCCGGGGCAACGCCGCTCGCCGCCTTCTCGGGCGAGCCGGGCGCGTTCGCCGAGGACGCCGTCCACGCCTACTTCGGACCGGCCGCGGCGACGCTCGCCGTGGGCGGCTTTCGCGCCGTCTTCGAGGCTGTCGTCGCGGGCCGCGCGGTCAGCGGTGTCGTGCCGATCGAGAACCTGGTCAACGGCACCGTGCGCGAGACCTACGACCTGCTTCTCGAGTTCCCTCTGGCGATCCGGGGCGAGGTCGTCGTTCCCGTCCATCTGTGTCTCGCGGCGCTGCCGGGGGAGCGGCTCGAGACCATCGAGCGGGTCTACTCGCACGTGCAGGCGCTCGGCCAGGCCGACGCCTTCCTGCGGACGCGGCCCTGGACCCTGCTCACGACCTACAACACCGCTGGCGCGGGCAAGTCCATCGTCGAGCGGGGGGAGCGGGGAGCCGCGGCCGTCCTCTCGCCACGGGCCGCCGCCCGGTTCGGGCTCCAGATCCTCGCCGACGGGATCGAGAGCGTCGCGGACAACCGCACGCGCTTCCTCGTGGTGACCGAACCCGGGGCGGCGCTCCCGGACCCGGCTCCCGGCGCGATGGCCCCCGATGGTGCGATGCGCACCACGCTCGTGCTGGGCGTGCAGAACGCGCCCGGGACACTCCTGGGCTGCCTGGCGGTGTTCGCGGCCCACGGGCTCAACCTGTCGAGCCTCGAGTCGCGGCCCGCCCACGATCGCCCGTGGGATTACGTCTTCTGGGTGGACCTCGACGCGGACGTCTCCGCGCCCGCGGCGAAGGCGGCGCTCGGGGAGCTCGGCGCGGTCACGACACTGGTCCGCGTCCTCGGCTCATACGTGCAGGGCGCCGGCGGGTAGCCGCAGGGCGTCGAACTACAGGACGGCGCGGACCAGCTGGGCGATGAGGTCAGGTCCCGCCCCGTAGAAGATGTGGTTGCGCAGCACGCCGTCGGGTCCGACGAGATAGACGTCGGTGGAGTGGTCCATGTCGTAGTTGCCGGCCGCGTCCGCGGGCAGCTTCGTGTACGAAACGCCCCACGCCGCGGCTGCGGCAGCGATCTCGGCCTGGCTGCCGGTAAGGCCGATGAAGCCGGCCTGGTAGTAGTCGACGTACTGCTTCATCGCCGCGGCATCGTCGCGCGCGGGGTCGACCGTGACGAACACGACGTCAACGGGGCTGGCGACCAGCCTCACGGCGGCCCGGAGGTCGGCCATCGTCGTGGGACAGATGTCCGTGCAGTGGGTGTAGCCGAAGAAGACGAGGACCGGAGCGCCAGCAAGCGAGGTGAGATCGAACGGCTTGCCATCCTGATCGGTGAGCTGCAGGGGCGGTGCCGGGTGGGGCGACGCATACGCGGTGTCGCGCTGGCCAAGCGGTGCGGGGGTGGCAACGGGCAGCGCGGTGATGGACGGCGTCGCGCCTGCGCACGCAGCAAGAGTCGCCGCGACGGCCAGCGCGAGGCCGAGAATCCGGCTGCCGGCGAGACGCGCGGCGAGCCTGCTTCCCCGGGCAGCGGTCCTCCTGGTCACTCCGCTGATTATGCCCCAGAAGCCCCTCGGACCCTTCTCCAACTCGGAATTCAACCGGCCCCGGCGCCGCCGCGCCCCTCGCGCAGACCCTGCTCATTCACGAGGCGCGGTGACCCAGAACGTTCACCGTCGTCTGCACCGCGAACACGACCGCGAAGGCCAGCCAGAGCTCCCGGCCGATCCACCAGAGCGGGATCCAGAACGCGAACTGGGCGGCCGTGAAGAGGCCGATGTACGTGGCGCAGATCCCCGGCCGGACCGGGTTCCGCCATTTGATCCCAAGCCGGAGGTCGATGAGCACGCCGAATGCGGCCCAGACCGCGAACAGACCGAAGGCGAGCACCTGCTCGGGTCGCGCGCTGGTCGCGATTCCGAGGAGCGCGATGCCCGCCGCCGGCAGGCCGAAGGCGTACATGAGCCAGCCCCAGCGGCGCTCGAGGATTGGGCGCCATCGCCTGGCCGCAAAATACAGGAGCAGCCCGACCTGCGAGAGGAGCCCGAACGCGACGAACATCGCCGTCCACGGATCCATCGACGGAGCGCATGATCGCCCGCGCACGGGGGGCAGTCATCTGCCGAATGGACGCCCGCGCCGGGCCGGTCGCCCTCAGATTCCCGCGATCGAGCGCGGCGCCATGCGCGGCCCGCGGCGGGGCGCCTGGATGCCGGCCGCCTCGATGAGGCGGATGATGCGCGCTCGATGGCCCGCATAGGGGGCCAGGAGCTCGAGCATCCGCTCGTCGCTGCCGCGCGGTTCCCTGGCGAGCGCCCAGCAGACGGAGTGGCAGAGGTGGAAGTCGCCGACGCTCACCGCGTCCGGGTCGCCGAGCGCCCGCAGCCCGACTTCCGCCGCGGTCCAGGGGCCCACGAGCGGCAGGGCGCGGAGCCGCGCATAGGCGTCGGGCAGCGGCATGTCCACGCACGACTCGACACGAGCCGTCCGCGCAGCGGCGAAGCGGATCGCATCCGCGCGCCGTCGCTCCAGGCCGAGCGGGTGGTACGCGTAGCCGGGGAGCCCGGCCATGGTCTCCGGGGCCGGCGGCAGGCGGAGGGACGCAAGCCGGCGCGCCCCCGGCTCGTCCCACGGACCCGGCGCCGGCTCTCCATGGCGACGGACGAGCGCGACGAATGCCGCCACGGCTTCGCCCCCGGTCACCTTCTGCTCGATAATCGCGGGCACAAGCGCCTCCAGCACGCGGCGCGTCCGCCCGATCCGAATCCCGGGGAGCCGGGCGTGCAGGTCCCGGAGGAGCGGATGGCCGGCCACCACTGTTCCGAAGCCGACCGCCTCGTCATTCGCCCCGATCAGATCGGGCGCCTGGCCGATCGCCCAGCCCGCGCCCGGACCCCACGCCTGCGCCCGGACGGCGTTGCCATCCTCGACCAGCCTGAGGGTGGCCGGCCCTTCGGGCGTTCGCGTGGCACGCCATGCTGAGCCATCGCGCGAGAAGCGGAACGTCGGGTCCCCGGGTCCGCGGCGGTGGATCGCCAGCGTCAGGCGCAGGTCGACCGGAAGGCTGGGCTCGATGCGGCGAACGAGCGGCTCCATCGGTTGCGGAGCCTACCTTCTGCGCGACGTCGGCCGCGAGACGCCGCCTGCCGCGCCATCGAGCTGGAGGTCGTCCCATCGCCGGCGTCGTGGCTCAGGAGCTCAGGTCGCCGATCCGCTCGAGAATCTCCGCCGCGACCGCCCGATAGTCGGCGGCAACCTGGCTCGTCGGGGCGTACAGGGTGATCGGCAGGTGAAACGACGGCGCCTCCGCGATGCGAACCGCCTCACGCACCACGTGTTCGAGCACTGAGCTCCCGAATTGCAAGCGCAGACGGGCCATGACCTCGCGAGCGTGGACGGTTGCGTTGGCCCGGCAGGCGAGGATCCCGAGCAGCTCGATATGCGGGTTGACCCGCCGTCGTGCGCGATCGATCGAGGCGACGACGCTTGCGACACCCGGCAGCGCAAGGGCGTGGGCTTCGACCGGGATGACGATACAGTCGCTCGCCACGAGCGGTGCAAGCGAGAGGTAGCCCAGCGTCGGTGGCGTGTCGACCAGGACGAGGTCCCAGTAGTCGGGCAACCGGGCAAACGCACGGACGATCGCGAGGCCCGTCTCGTTTCTGCCCCTGTCGCCGGGCGGGACCAGGCCGGCGCTGCACGGGATCAGGTCGACCCCGGGTGCCGTCGAGGTCACGACCAGCTTCGAGAGCCGCATCCCGCCAGCGGAGAACTCGACGAGGCCTGTCGGAGACTCGCTGCCCCCAAGCCAGCCGGTCGCCGAACCCTGCGGATCGAGATCGATGACGAGCACGCGGAGGCCCCGCTCGCCGAAGGCTGCCGCGAGGTTGACCGTCGAGGTGGTCTTGCCGCTGCCCCCCTTGTTGTTGGACAGGGTGATCGTCCGCACGTCAGTGGTCGCCCTCGACGTGGCGAGCGAGGCTCTCGAAGAAGTCGTCGGCAGCCCTGAAGACACTCTCCGGGGCCTGCAGCAGCACCTTGGGCGCTGTCTCGACCTCCCCCGGCCTGCCCCTGGGCGTCGAAGGCGGCCGTCCGGCAGCCGCGTCATCGGGAGCGAGGTCAGCGTCGCGCCCCGCTCCCGGCGCGACCCGCGCGGCTGCTGGCTTGCCGACGTGGCCGGTGCCGGCGGGCGGAATCCGCGGGCTCACGTGCCGGTTCCCATGGTCCTTCGCGTGGACCGGATCATCACGCCGGGCACAGTACACGTTCCAGGCCCGCCGATTCGGCTCTGGCCGCGGCGCGCGACGCGTCGGAGGACCAGGCGGTCACCTCCCGCCCATCACGCCGGAGGTGGCGTGATCACGACTGGGGTCGGGGTCGGGGTCGGGGCTGGGGTAGGCGGCGGGGTTGGCTGGCCCGTAGGCGGCGGGGTTGGCTGGCGCGTAGGCGTCGGCGCTGGCCGGACCGTCGGCGTGGGCGCTGGCCGGACCGTCGGCGTGGGCGATGGGGATGGACTCGCCGACGGCGCCAGGCTCGGTGTCGGTGCGGGTGTCGGCGGTGGGGATGGACTCGCCGACGGCGCCAGGCTCGGTGTCGGCGTCTCGTTCAGGGTCGCGGTGGGGATGGCTGTCGGTGTCGCCAGTGTCGATCCCGTCGGTTGTGCGGCGGCGGGCACACCCCCCGCGGGTGTCCCGCCAGGGCGCGCGACGACGCCGAAGGCGAGAACGGCTACCACGAACACGAGCAGCACGGCGGCGGCGTCGCGTGCGAGAAGACGTCGCGGCGAGACCTCGGGAGCAGCCGCATCCGGGGCGGCGGAAGCCGCGCTGGACTCCTCGGCGACGACGTCGGCGGTCGCCACCGGGGGTGTCGCGGGATCGGCAGCCGGATCCACTCTGGCCGGCGCGCTGGACAGGATCGCCGCAGCGTCGGGGTGCTGCGAGCCGCGGAATCGAGCGCATTCCCGGAATCTGCCGCTCAGGCAGTAGGTCGCCTGGAGGGTCGTGTCGGGAGTCATGAGCTGGGCCGCCGCGAAGCAGCGGTTTGCAGCGTCGGGGGTGGCGTAATGCGTGCGGCGATCGAACGGGAGGCCCAGCAGCGGGCAGGCGGGCGTCTCGGTCAGATCAAGCTCGACATCCGCCATCCCGACAATCGTAGCCGCCTCGTGCGCTCGGACGGCCTCCCGACCTGCGACAACGCGTCGATGCGGGCCGTCCCGCCCGAGTCTCTCGCGCCGGGCGGCGCTTCGGCGACGGCCCAGAAGTACCGCCCGGGGCGCCGCCCGCCCTATGCCGCGGCCTGGCCCGGTTGCGGCGCGTGGACCACGACGTCGCCCAGGCCGCGCGCCGAGAGCTCCTCGCGCAGCTGGACGGGTGTGCCCGCGAGGAGCGGGAAGGTGCCGTAGTGGATCGGCATCACGTCCTTCACGCCCAGCATCTCCACAGCGAGCGCCGCCTCGCGCGGCCCCATCGTGAAGTGGCCGCCGATCGGCAGGAGCGCGAGGTCCGGCCGGTACAGGTCGGCGATCAGGCGCATGTCCCCGAACACGTTCGTGTCGCCCGCGTGGTAGATCGTGTAGCCGTTCTCCAGCCGGACCACGAACCCGGCCGGCTCGCCCAGGTAGAGCGTCGTCTCGGCGCCGGGGTTCCAGTCGCCGGCGGAATGGTCGGCGCCGACCATCGTGACGCCGATCTCACGAAAGGCGAACGTGCCGCCCTTGTTCATGCCGGTCAGCGCGTCTGCTCCGCCGGGGAGGCGGCGCGCCAGCCACAGGCTCATCTCGTGGATGCAGGGCCAGGTCGGACGGAGCCGGCTCGCAAGCGCGATCGCGTCGCCCATGTGGTCGCCGTGGCCGTGGGTCACCAGCAGCAGGTCGCACGACGTGACTGCGGCGGCAGCCTTCGGGCTCTTCGGGTTGCCGAACCACGGGTCGATGAGGATGGTCTTCCCCCCTGGGGTCCTGACCTCCACGCAGGCGTGGCCGTACCAGGTGATCGTGGTCGCAGGGTCGAGTCCCATTCGCGGCACCTCCGG
>DAOTXE010000028.1:0-32288 GCA_034435355.1 Chloroflexota bacterium | reverse complement strand
CACTGACGGCCAGGATCGACTCCAGGGGGCTCGAGGTTTCGCCGGCCGGCGGCTCTATGCGGAGGCGGCGAAGCCCGAGGACCAGGTCGCACGTGGCGGGTGGATCCGGCGGCAGCGACTCCCCTGCCAGGGCCGGCAGCAGCACGCTCCACAGGTCGTCGAGGATTGCTTGCATCCCGGTCGAGCCGGAAGTGATGGCCACCACCAGGTCCTGCCCGGGGACCACGACGCAGAACTGGCCGAACGCCCCGTCGCCACGGTAGCCGTGGCGCGAAATCCAGAACTGGTACCCGTAGCCCTGCGCCCAGTCAACGTTCGGGTCCGGGCCGTTCGCGATCTGGAGGGAGGTGGCGGCACGGACCCAGTCGTGCGGCACCAGCTGGCGGCCGTTCCAGTACCCCTTCTGCAGGTAGAGCTGCCCGAAGGCCGCGATCTCCTCGGTTCGAACGTAGAGCCCCCAACCACCGGTGCAGATGCCGTCCGGGTCCTCCTCCCAGAACGGGTTCTCGAACCCGAGCGGCTCGAACAGGCGCGGGCCGAGGTAGTCGACCAGCTTCAGGCCCGTCGTCCGCTGAATGATGGCGGACAGCATGTACGTGGCCGCGCTGTCGTAGACGAAGCGGGATCCCGGCGGTTCGTCCACCGGCAGTGCCAGGAACTGGCGGACCCAGTCGGCACCTTCCGGGCGAAGCAGCGGCCCGACCGTCTCCTCGGTATGGCCGGCAGACATCGTCAACAGGTGGCGGACCGTCATGGCCGCCAGGTTCGGGCTCACCTTCGATGGGCGGCGCTCCGGGAAGAACGAGATCACCTGGTCGTCGAGGCCGAAGCGGCCCTCGGCGATCGCGAGGCCCACGGCCGTAGAGGTGAAGCTCTTCGACAACGAGAAGAGCATCTGCGGATGGTCGGGGCCGTTGGGTGACCACCAGCCCTCTGCCGCGACCCTGCCGTGCCGGACGACGATCAGCGAGTGGACTCCCCGGCCGGCCGTTTCGAACCGATCGAAGAGCGCGGACACGGCCGCCGAAGGGATGCCGACCGACTCGGGCGTTGAACGCGGCAGGATCCTGCTCATCTGTATCCCCTGTCCCTCGCTGGCGTCCGTGAGAACGTCCGAATCATCGGGCTTTGACAGCGCCTTCGTGCAGTCGCGCGGTCGACCGCGGTCGCCGCTGCAACCTGGGGCCGGTCGTATGCTCTCGTCGACGACGCGGCGCCGGCCCCAAGCTCCGGACCCGGCATTCCGCCGCGCCCCGTTACACTCCGACCATGGCCTTCTCGCACGGTATAGCCTCCTATATGCGATCGGTCAGGACCGGTGGCCGGGGCCTCGAGGTCCAGGCCGACCAGTCGGATCTCGGCGTGGATCCGATGCAGGTCCGCTGGTACCGGACTCGGGCAGGCGGGCTGCATCGCCGGCTGCCCGCAGGTTCCGAGCGACAGGCCGCATGGGCAGGACTTCAGGACACTGCTCCGCGATCCGGCCTGCTGGAGCTCCACTCCCGAATGGAGGGTGTCGGCCCGGACGGCTGGAGTGCGCCCGACCTCGCCCAGGTCTGGCTTCGCTGGGCGGCATACATCGTTCCCCGTGCAGATGCCGACGTCTTCACACTCGGCGCGATGCCGCGCGATTCCGATCACGCGGCGGCCCTCAACAGGCTGGCCACCGATCTGCTGAGGGCGCTCGGAGGGAGGCCGAAGTCGTACGCGGAGATCGAGGCGGCCGGCTTCGATCTGAGCTTGGTCCGCCTGGCCGGCCCGACAGGGCGTGTGCTGATCCGCTGGGACGCAAGCACGACCGAGGTCATTCCGGCCGACGCTCCGCGGTCGGACCCGGAACAGGCCCGGCTCGAGCTGGCGCGGCGGTTCCTCCGCTGGCACGGCCCGGCCAGCGAGCGCCAGTTCGCGATCTGGGCGGCGGTCTCGGCATCGGATGCGCGGACCACGTTCACGCGACTCGGCGAGGAGTTGGTCGCCGTAGCCGTGGCCGGTCTGCGTCGCTGGCATCTCGAGACGGACCTGCCCGAGCTGCTCGGGGCCGAGCCGGTCGAGGGTGTCCGGCTCCTCGCGCCCGACGATCCGCTCCTCTACCTGGATCGCGACCTGGTGATGGGCGACAGCCGACGAGTTGTCCACCTCGACCCGGCAGCCGTCGGGCAGAGGCTCGTCAACTCAATGGCGGGCCGGATCATGGTCGACGGCGAGCTGGTCGGGGCCTGGGCCCGCAACCAGGCGCAGTTCACCCTGTCGTCGTTCGCCCAGGTGACACCGGAGACCGAGGCCCGCATCGCCGAAGAGCTAGAGCGTATGACCGGGCCGCTCGGACGTCAGACCGAAGTCAGCTGGCTTCGCTGAGCCAGCCTTCCACAAGTCCGCGTCGACGGTTCCGGTCTGTCGCCCGCTGCCGGTCGTCCGGGCGGCCGACGTCCCTGGGATGGCAGGTCGTCGCGGCGAAATCGCCGGCGGCTCAGCCCTGCCAGGACCAGCCGGCCACCTCGGGGATGTCCTCGCCCTCGGCCCGCGTCCAGGCGCGCGCCTCGGTTCGCTTGTCCTGCATGAGCTGCCGGACGTGGGCTGCCTGCGGCGCCAGCCCCGGGATCCGGTCGATGGCGTCGATCACCAGGTGGTAACGGTCCAGGTCGTTCAGCATGACCATGTCGAACGGGGTGGTGGTCGTGCCCTCTTCCTTGTAACCGCGGACGTGGATGTTGTCGTGGCCGTGGCGCCGGTATGTGAGGCGGTGGATCAGCCAGGGGTAGCCGTGGTACGCGAAGACCACCGGCCGGTCCGTGGTGAAGAGGGCGTCGAACTCCTTGTCGCTCATCCCGTGCGGGTGCTCGGACTCCGGCTGGAGGCGCATGAGGTCCACAACGTTCACCACCCGGACCTTGATTCCTGGCAGGTGCTTGCGCATAAGGTCGACGGCCGCGAGCGTTTCAAGCGTGGGGATGTCTCCCGCACACGCCATCACGACATCGGGCTCGCCGCCCTGGTCGTTGCTGGCCCAGTCCCAGATCCCGATGCCGCGGGTGCAGTGCAGGATGGCCTCGTCCATCGTCAGCCAGTTCGGCGCGGGCTGCTTCCCGGCAACGATCACGTTGACGTAGTTGCGGCTGCGCAGGCAGTGGTCGGTGACCGAGAGCATCGTGTTCGCATCGGGCGGCAGGTAGACGCGGATGATCTCGGCCTTCTTGTTGACCACGACGTCGATGAAGCCGGGGTCCTGGTGCGTGAAGCCGTTGTGATCCTGCCGCCACACGAGCGACGAGAGCACGTAGTTGAGCGACGCAATCGGACGTCGCCACGGCAGCTGCCGCGTCACCTTCAGCCATTTGGCGTGCTGGTTGAACATCGAGTCGATGATGTGGATGAAGGCTTCGTAGCAGTTGAACAGGCCGTGCCGGCCCGTGAGCAGGTATCCCTCCAGCCAGCCTTCGCACTGGTGCTCCGAGAGGACCTCCATCACCCGGCCCTCCAGCGCCTGGTGCTCGTCGGTCGTCAGGATCTCGCCATCGAACTGGCGATCCGTGATGTCGAACACCGCGCCGAGCCGGTTCGACGCAGTCTCGTCCGGGCCGAAGAGCCGAAACGCGTGGCGGTTCCGATCGATGACGTCGCGGAGGAACGTGCCGAGGACGCGCGTCGCCTCGGCCGTGGTGGCGCCCGGCGCCGGCACGTCGACCGCGTAGTCGCGGAAGTCGGGCAGGGCGAGGTCGCGGAGGAGGAGTCCGCCGTTCGCATGCGGGTTGGCGCTCATCCGCCGGTAGCTCCGCGGCGGCAGCTCGGCGAGCTCCGGGATGAGCGCACCGTCGGCGTCGAAGAGCTCCTCGGGCCGGTAGCTCCGGAGCCACTTCTCGAGGAGGGCCAGGTGGACCGGGTTGGTGCGGACCTCCCCGAACGGGACCTGGTGCGAGCGCCACGAGTTCTCCGAGGGCAGGCCGTCGACCTCCTTCGGCCCCGTCCAGCCCTTGGGGCTGCGGAGCACGATCATCGGCCAGCGCGGGCGCTCCGTGGCGCCCCCGCTGCGGGCCGCGCGCTGGATCTCCCCGATCTCGGCGATGACGGCGTCCATGGTCGCCGCCATCTGCTGGTGCATGACGGCAGGGTCGTCGCCGCTCACGAAATACGGGTGGTGCCCATAGCCCTCCATGAGGGCCCGCAGCTCCTCCTCGGGGATCCGGGCGAGAACCGTGGGGTTGGCGATCTTGTAGCCGTTGAGATGGAGGATCGGGAGGACGACCCCGTCGCGGACGGGATCCAGGAACTTGTTCGAGTGCCAGCTCGTGGCCAGCGGCCCGGTCTCCGCCTCGCCGTCCCCGACGACGCAGCACACGACGAGGTCCGGGTTGTCGAACGCCGCGCCATAGGCATGCGAGAGCGCGTAGCCGAGCTCGCCGCCCTCGTGGATCGAGCCCGGCGTCTCCGGCGCGACGTGGCTGGGGATTCCGCCGGGGAACGAGAACTGCCGGAAGAGGCGGCGGATCCCGTCCGCGTCGCGGGTGATGGTCGGGTAGACCTCGCTGTAGGTCCCTTCGAGGTACGCGTTGGCCACGATCGCCGGGCCGCCGTGGCCGGGCCCGATGACGTAGATCGCGTCGAGGTCCCAGTTCCGGATCACCCGGTTCATGTGGGCGTAGATGAAGTTGAGGCCCGGGGTGGTGCCCCAGTGGCCCAGCAGGCGCGGCTTGCAGTGCGCAGGAGCCAGCGGCTCGCGGAGCAGCGGGTTGTCGAGCAGATAGATCTGGCCGACCGAGAGAAAGTTCGCGGCTCGCCAGTAGGCGTCGATCCGCTGGAGCTCCCCGTCGGACAGGGGTCGCGAACCCGCCGTGGCCGCCGGAGTCTCGCGCCGGGACTCGACCTCAGCCATGAGAACGGCTCCTTTCGGGCTTGTGCCCAGCCGAAGATCCTTCTGCGGAAGAATAGTCGGAGGACGTTGCCCCGACGTCGGCCTGCGCCGCATACTGCCCGGGCCGGTCGTCGAATCGGCGAGCCGCGCGAAACGGATGGTGCCCGACGCATGTCCGTCGATCCGTCGGAGATTCACTCGCCGCCTGAGACCCTTCCGCCGCGTGCCGCCCGGCCCACGATCGCGAACCGGCTCCCGATCCTTGCCTCGCTCCGCGGCTACGGGCCCGCGGCCCTCCGCGCGGACGTCGTCGCGGGCATCGTCCTCTCGACGATCATGGTCCCGGCCGCAATGGGCTACGCCCAGGCCGCCGGGCTTCCGGCGATCACGGGCCTCTACGCGACCGTCGGCCCGCTCGTCGCCTACTTCCTGGTTGGCCCATCGCGAATCCTCGTGATGGGGCCGGACTCGGCGCTCATCGCCCCGATGGCGGCCACGATCATCCCGCTCGCCGGTGGCGATGCCGGCCGCGCCGCCGCGCTCGCCGCGGCACTCGCCCTCATGGTGGGCGTCGCCTGCATCGCCGGGGCGGCCGCCCGGCTGGGCTTCCTGACGGACCTGCTCTCGCGGCCCGTCCGCGTCGGGTACATGAACGGCATCGCCCTCACCGTGATCGTGAGCCAGGTCCCCGGGCTGCTGGGATTCTCCGTCTCCGCATCCGACCTCGTGGGCGAGTTGATCGGGATCGTCCAGGGCGTGCTCGCCGGCCGGGCGGTGCCCGTCGCGCTCGTCATCGGCGTCGGCTCCCTCGCGGTGATCCTGGGCCTGCGGCGCGTTTCGCCCCGGGTCCCGGGCATCCTCATCGCGGTCGTCCTCGCCACGCTCGCGGCCACCGTCTTCGGGCTCGCCAACCAGCTCGCCGTGGTCGGCGAGGTCCCGCGTGGCTTCGCCGCCGCGGGGATCCCGGCCGTCAGCCTCGCCGACCTCATGGCGCTCGTCCCCGGGGCGCTCGGGATCGCCCTGCTCGCGTTCACCGACACGAGCGTCAACTCCCGGACCTTCAACTCCCGGCACGGGGAGTCGGTTGACCCGGACCGGGAGCTCGCGGCCCTGGGCCTCTCCAACGTCGCCTCGGGGCTCGTCGGGGGCTTCCCGACCAGCAGCAGCGCAACCCGGACACCCGTCGCGGAGGCCGCCGGCGCCCGCACGCAGGTGACCGGCCTGGTGGGTGCGGGCGTCGTCGTGCTCGTCCTCGTCGCGGTGCCTGGCCTCCTGACCAACCTGCCCTCGACGGCGCTCGGCGCGGTCGTCATCGTCGCCGCCCTGAGCCTGTTCGACATCAGCGGCCTGCGCCGGCTGCTCCGTCTCTACCCGGCCGACTTCTGGCTGTCCGTCGCCAGCTTCCTCGGCGTGGCGGTGTTCGGCGTGCTGCCCGGGATCGGGATCGCGGTGGGCCTCTCGCTCCTGAACTTCATCCGCCGTGCCTGGCGGCCGCACGACGCGGTCCTCGGTCGCGTGCCGAACTACAAGGGCTACCACGACATCACCCGTCACCCGGATGCGCACCAGGTGCCCGGGCTCCTCCTCTATCGCTGGGACGCGCCGCTTTTCTTCGCCAACGCGGACCTCTTCCTGGGGCGGGCCCGGGCGGTCGTCCGCGGTGTCGACCCACCCGTCCGCTGGCTCGTCGTCTCGGCCGAGCCGGTCACCGACGTCGACACGACGGGCGCCGACGCGCTCGACGAGCTCATCACCGAGCTCGCGCGGGCCGGCATCGAGCTCCACTTCTCCGAGATGAAGGGCCAGGTCAAGGACCGGCTCAAGACCTACGGGATCTACGCGCGGCTCGGCGAGGCCCACTTCCACCCGACCGTCGGGATGGCCGTCAGGGCCTACCTGTTCGGGCACCACGTCGACTACGTGGACTGGGAGGACGCGGCAGGCACCGCCTCGGCACCAGGCTCCGACCGGCCGGCCGCCGAGCCCTGAGCACGCCGGGAGCCACCGAACCGTGTAGCCTCTTGCCAGAGCCGCAGGGGCCAGGTCCATGGAGGAGTTGCCGGGTGTCGCCCGTCGACAGGGTCGCGCTCTTCACGAACGAGTACCCCCCGCAGGTCTACGGGGGCGCCGGCGTCCACGTCGAGTACCTGAGCCGCGAGCTGGCCCGCCTGCTCCCGGTCGAGGTGCGCTGCTTCGGAAGCCAGGACATCCGCCAGCCCAACCTCCGGGTCCGCGGGTATGGGCCGTGGGCCGAGGCAACGACGAACACCGATCCGCGCTTCGGCAGCGCCCTGGATGCCCTCCAGCGCAGCCTCGCGATGGCGAAGGACAACCTGGACGCCGACATCGTCCACTGCCACACCTGGTACACGGACATGGCGGGCTTCCTGGCCAAGAAGCTGTGGGGCGTCCCGCTCGTCGTGACCACGCACTCGCTCGAGCCGCTGCGCCCGTGGAAGGTCGAGCAGCTCGGCAATGCCTACGGTCTGAGCGCCTGGATCGAACGCACGGCCCTCGAGGACGCCGACGCCGTCGTCGCGGTGTCGCAGGAGACCCGCAACGATGTCCTGCGCCACTTCTCGGTCGCGCCCGAGAAGGTCCGCGTGATCCACAACGGGATCGACCCCGCGGAGTACCGCTTCGACCCCGCCGTGGACGCGCTGCTGGAACAGGGGATCGACCCGGAGCGCCCGTACGTGCTGTTCGTCGGCCGGATCACGCGCCAGAAGGGGATCATCCACCTGGTCAACGCGGTCCCGTCGATCGATCCGTCGCTCCAGGTCGTCCTGTGCGCGGGGGCGCCCGACACGAAGGAGATCGGCGAGGAGATGACCGCGCGCGTGGCCGAGGTCAGCGCCTCCCGGGCCGACGTGGTGTGGATCAGGGAGATGATCCCCCGGGCAGCGGCGATCCAGCTCTACTCGCACGCCACGGTCTTCTGCTGCCCGTCGGTCTACGAGCCGTTCGGGATCATCAACCTCGAGGCGATGGCATGCGGGACAGCCGTCGTCGCCTCGGCTGTCGGCGGAATCCCGGAGGTCGTGGTCCCCGGCGAGACGGGTCTGCTCGTCGATCTCGAGATCAAGCCCGGGACGTTCGACCCTGTCGACGCGGCGAGGTTCTCGGCCGACCTGGCCGAGGCGGTCAATCGCGTCGCCCTCGATTCGAACCTGCGCGAGCGGTTCGGGTCGGCCGGGCGACGGCGCGTCGAGGAGCACTTCAGCTGGGCGGCGATCGCTCAGCAGACGCTCGACCTCTACCGCTCTCTTGCGGGCGGCGCGCAGGCCGGGCCGGATCATCCGTGACCGCCGCGGGCCTGATGTTCGCGGACGCGGCGGCGACCGCCCCGGTGCAGGAGAGAGCGGCGTGAGCGTAACTGATGGCCGGAACCGCGTCGTGATCGACGGGGTGACCCCGCGCGTGGACTCCGGCGAGTTCCCGATCAAGCGAATCGTCGGGGACACCGTGAACGTGGAGGCCGTGGCGTACGGCGACGGGCACGACGTCGTCGCGTGCGCGCTTCTCTACCGTCGCGAGGCGGACGCGGCATGGGCCGAGGTCCGCATGGAGCCGCTCGCCAACGACGGCTGGACGGCCGCCTTCGTGGTCGAGGAGATCGGCCCCTACCGGTACACGGTGGCGGGGTGGGTGGATCGGTTCGCGACCTGGACCCACGACCTGGCGAAGCGCCTGGGTGCGGAGCTCGACCTGGGCGTCGATCTGCTGATCGGCGCCGAGCTGGTGGAGGCCGCCGCGGCACGGGCGAGCGGGGGCGATGCCGCCCGCCTGGCGGCCGTGGCCTCGCTCCTGCGGACGGGCGGCGGCGAGGCCGCGCGCGCCGCGCTCGCCCCGGAGCTGACCGGGCTGATGGCCCGGTACGCGGAGCGGCCCTTCGTCAGCGTGGCGCCCGAGCTGAGCGTGGTCGTCGACCGCGAGCGGGCCCGCTTCGGCGCCTGGTACGAGATGTTCCCGCGCTCCGCAGCGACCGAGCCCGGCCGCCACGGCACGTTCCGGGACGTGGAGGACCGCCTCGCCGACGTCGCGGCGATGGGCTTCGACGTGCTCTACCTGCCGCCGATCCACCCGATCGGCAGGGCCTTCCGCAAGGGGCGCAACAACACCTCCGCCGCGGGGCCCGACGACCCGGGGAGCCCGTGGGCCATCGGCGGGACGGAAGGCGGGCACAAGGCCGTCCACCCGGAGCTCGGCACGCTGGAGGACTTCCGACACCTCCTGGCGCGCGCTGCCGACTCCGACATCGAGATCGCCCTCGACATCGCATTCCAGTGTTCGCCGGACCACCCGTACGTCCGGGAGCACCCGGAATGGTTCCGGCTGCGACCCGACGGGACCATCCAGTACGCGGAGAACCCGCCCAAGAAGTACCAGGACATCTACCCCTTCGACTTCGAGACCGACCACTGGCGGGAGCTCTGGGACGAGCTCAAGAGCGTGGTGGACTTCTGGATCGAGCAGGGCGTGCGGATCTTCCGGATGGACAACCCGCACACCAAGCCCTTCGCGTTCTGGGAATGGCTCATCGGTGAGGTCAAGAAGGAACACCCCGAGGTGCTCTTCCTCGCCGAGGCGTTCACCCGCCCCAACGTGCTCTACCGCCTGGCCAAGGTCGGGTTCACCCAGTCGTACAACTACTTCCCGTGGCGCAACAGCAAGGAGGAGCTGACGGAGTTCCTCACCGAGCTCACCCGGGCGCCGGTCCGCGAGTTCTTCGGCGCCAACCTGTGGCCGAACACGCCGGACATCCTGCCCGAGTACCTGCAGTACGGCGGGCGCCCCGCGTTCGTCACGCGGCTCGTCCTGGCGGCAACCCTGGGTCCGAGCTACGGGATCTATGGTCCCGCCTACGAGCGGTGCGTCAACGTGGCGCTCGGCCCGGGCCGGGAGGAGTACCTGGACTCGGAGAAGTTCGAGATCCGGCCCTGGGATCCGGACCGGGGCGCCAGCCTGGCCGGGCTCATCGGCCGCCTGAACCGGATCCGGCGCGAGAACGCGGCCCTCCGCACGAACCGGAATCTCCGATTTCGCAGCGTCGACAATGACCGGCTGATCGCCTACTCCAAGAGCACCGAGGACGGGGCCAGCCAGGTGCTCGTGGTCGTGAACCTGGATCCGAACCACGGAAACGCGGGGTTCGTGGAGCTGCCGCTCGACGAGCTCCGGATCGACCCGCGCCAGCCCTACCAGGTCCACGACCTGCTGGCCGACCGGCGGTACCTCTGGTACGGCCCGCGCAACTACGTCGAGCTGCGCCCGGAGGTCAGCCAGGCGCACGTCTTCGCGATCCGGCGGCGGGTCCGGACGGAGGCCGACTTCGACTACTACCTCTGACCGGCGAGCACGCGCAGGATCGCCGAACGACGGACAGCGGCGTCAACCAGGCCCGGCCGCAGCCTCCCGCGAGCTCCCGCGAGCTCGCGGGAGCGCCCGCGGCGACGAGGGCCGTCGATCCGCGCCTGGACCTTCAGACGGCTTCCTCGAGCGCCTCGACGAACTGGCTGTTGTAGAGATCGGCGTAGAAGCCGTTGCGGGCCAGCAGCTCCTTGTGGGTGCCCTGCTCGATGAGCCGGCCGTGGTTCATCACGAGGATCAGGTCGGCGTCGCGGATCGTCGAGAGGCGATGGGCGATCACGAAGCTCGTGCGCCCCTTCATGAGCTTGGCCATGGCACGCTGGATGAGGACCTCGGTCCGGGTGTCGACGGAGCTCGTCGCCTCGTCGAGGATGAGGACCCGGGGGTCCGCGAGGAAGGCGCGGGCGATCGTGAGGAGCTGCTTCTCGCCGGCGGAGACGCTCGTCGCATCGTCGTCGAGGATGGTGTCGTAGCCCCCCGGCAGGGTCCGCACGAAGTGGTCGACATGGGCGGCCTCGGCGGCCTGCAGGATCTCCTCCTCGGTCGCGTCCAGGCGCCCGTAGGCGATGTTCTCGCGGATCGTGCCGTTGAAGAGCCAGGCGTCCTGGAGGACCATCCCGAACGTGCGGCGAAGGTCGTCGCGGGTCATCTCCTTGACGTCGACGCCGTCCACGGTGATCCGACCGGCGTCGATCTCGTAGAAGCGCATGAGCAGGTTCACGAGGGTCGTCTTGCCTGCACCGGTCGGGCCGACGATGGCGACCGTGTGACCTTCGTCCGCGACCAGGCTCATGTCCTCGATGAGCGGGACGTCGGGCAGGTAGCGGAACGAGACGCCGTCGAGGACGACCCGGCCGGCGCCCTCGTGCGACGGCCGTGCAGTGGCGGCGTCGGGCGCCTCCTCCGCCTCGTCCAGGAGCTCGAACACCCGCTCGGCGGAGGCGACCGCGGACTGCAGGACGTTCATGATGCTGGCCGTCTGGACGATCGGCATCGTGAACTGGCGCGAGTACTGGATGAACGCCTGGACGTCGCCGAGCGACATCGTCCCCGATGCGACGCGCACGCCGCCGATGACGCAGATCGCGACGTAGTTCAGGTTCGAGATGATGTTCATCGCCGGCTGGATGGTCCCGGAGATGAACTGGGCCTTGTAGGAGGCCTGGAAGAGGGCCTCGTTCTCCACCTCGAACTTGTCGATCGCCTCCTGCTGGCGCCCGAACGCCTTGACGATGGCGTGCCCGGTATGCATCTCCTCGACGTGGCCGTTGAGGGTGCCCGTCCGCTCCCACTGCCGTGCGAACTGCTTCTGGGACCGGCTCGCGATCAGGACGGTCACGACCAGCGCGGCGGGCACGACGAGCAGTGAGATCACCGCCAGCAGCGGGCTGATCGAGAACATCATGATCAGGACGCCGACGACCGTGAACACCGACGTGATCAGCTGGGTCAGGCTCTGCTGGAGCGTCTGCGAGATGTTGTCGATGTCGTTGGTGACGCGGCTCAGGATGTCGCCCCGCGACTCCCGGTCGAAATAGGCGAGCGGCACGCGGCCCAGCTTCTCGTCGACGCGCCGGCGCAGGCGGTAGACGGTCCGCTGGGTCACGCCCGCCATCAGGTAGGCCTGGGCCCAGGAGAAGACGGAGCTGACGGCGTAGATGCCCACCACCGTGAGGAGGACACCCCCGAGGGTGCCGAAGTCCACGCCGACGCCGGGCGTCACGTTCATGCTGGCCAGCATCTCGGCCAGGTTCGTCTGGCCCGACGCACGCAGGCCGGCGACCGCCTGGGCCTTGGTCACCCCGGCGGGCAGCTGCTTGCCGATCACGCCGTTGAAGAGGATGTTCGTGGCGTTGCCCAGGATCTTCGGGCCGAGGATCGCGAGCGTGACGCTCACGATCGCGAGGAGCATCACCGTGATGACGAGCCGGCGCTCGGGCCGGAGCTCACCGAGCAGGCGCCGGAACGAGCCCCGGAAGTTCTTCGGCTTGGCGACCGGCATGGCGGCGAAACCCATCGGCCCGCCACGGCCGGGCCCGCCCGCCCGCATCGGGGGCCGGCCGCCGCCCGGACCGCCCATGTGCGGCCCGCTCACGCGACCTCCTCCTCGGAGAGCTGCGAGTAGACGATCTCGCGGTAGGTCTCGCACGAGTGCATCAGCTCGTCGTGCGTGCCGATGCCGACCACGCCGCCGGCGTCCAGGACGACGATCCGGTCCGCGTGAAGGATGGTCCCGACCCGCTGGGCCACGATGAGGACGGTCGCGTCGGCGAGGTTCTCGATCAGGGCCGCGCGAAGGCGGGCGTCCGTCCGGAAGTCGAGCGCCGAGAAGCTGTCGTCGAAGACGTAGACATCGGGCTTCTTGACCAGGGCGCGCGCGATCGCGAGGCGCTGGCGCTGGCCGCCCGAGACGTTGGTGCCGCCCTGGGTGATCGGGGCCTCGAGCCCCTCTTCCATCTCCGCCACGAAGTCCCGGCCCTGCGCAATCTCCAGCGCGCGCCAGAGGTCCGCGTCCGTGGCGGACTCGTCGCCGTAGCGGAGGTTGCTGGCGACCGTGCCGCTGAAGAGGAATGCCTTCTGGGGGATCAGCCCGATCCGGCCCCAGAGGTCGGCCCGGTCCATCTCGCGCACGTCGACCCCGTCGACGAGCACCGACCCGCTGCTTACGTCGTAGAAACGCGGCAGCAGGTTCACGAGCGTGGACTTCCCGCTGCCCGTGCTGCCCACGATGGCCGTGGTTTCGCCCGGGCCCGCCACGAACGAGATCCGGCGCAGGACCGGTTCCTCCGCGCCCGGATAGCGGAACTCGACGTCCCGGAACTCGATGTGGCCGCTGCGCGGCGGGCTGACCGGGTCGGCCGGATCGTGGATGGACGGCTCGGTGTCGAGCACCTGGCGGATCCGGTCGCTGGACACGGCGGCCCGCGGGACGATCACGAACATGAAGGTCGCCATCATGATCGCGAACAGGATCTGGATGATGTACTGGAGGAACGCGGTCAGGTTGCCGATCGGCATCTGGCCGCTGTCCACCCGGATGCTGCCGAACCAGAGCACGGCCACGGTGGACAGGTTCATGATCGCCATGAGGGCCGGCATCATCAGGGCGAAGAGCCGGTTGACCCCGAGGGCGGTCCCGAACAGGTCCTCGTTCGCCTGGTCGAAGCGCTGCTCCTCGTACTCCGTCCGCACGAACGCCCGGATCACGCGGACGCCGGACAGCGTCTCCCGCATCACCTGGTTGATCCGGTCGATCCTGATCTGCATCGCGCGGAAGAGCGGCATCGCGCGGCGGACCAGGGTGCCGATGATCAGCGCCATCAGGGGCACGATCACAACCAGGATCGACGTGAGGGGGACGTCCTGGCGCAGGGCCATGATCACGCCGCCGACGAGCATGATCGGTGCTGACACCATGACCGTGAGGCCGATGAGGACGACCGTCTGGACCTGCTGGACGTCGTTCGTGTTGCGGGTGATCAGCGAGGCCGCTCCGAAGTGGTTCACCTCGACCTGGGAGAACGCCTGCACCTGCCCGAAGATGGCGGCGCGGAGATCGCGCCCGAACGCCATCGACACCTTGGCGGCCCAGTAGACGGCGATGATCGAGGCCACTCCCAGGGCGGCTGTCACGGCGAGCATCAGGCCGCCGGTCCGCATGATGTAGTCCGTGTTCCCCTTGGCGACGCCGTTGTTGATGATGTCGGCGTACAGCTCCGGCAGGTACAGGTTCGCCAGCGACTGGACGAGCAGCAGGGACACCACGAGAACGAGCGCCCGCCGGTAGGGGCTCAGGTAACGCACCAGCAGCCGGGTCATCTCGCACCCTCCGCAGACCTGTCTGCGATCAGGCAGACGAGGCGATGAAATTCGTCGAGCTCGTCGGGGGTCAGCACGTCCAGCGCGCGCCGCGCCATCTCGACGCGCTGGCCCGACATCTCGTCGATCAGGCCGCGGCCGGCCTCGGTCAGCACGCAGTCCACGATGCGGCGGTCGTCCGTGCGGTGCTGGCGCATGACGAGGCCGTGCCGCTCGAGGCGGTCGACGATCCCGGACGCCGAGGCCACCGAGACGCCCAGGATCTCCGCGATCCGGCCCATGGGAAGCGGGGCCTCGTGCGCGATCAGGAAGAGCGTCCGCACCTGGGCCAGGGTCAGGTCCTGGGCCAGCCAGTCGGGGAGGCGCGGGCCGCCCGGGAGATGGAACGCGCGGGCCACGTCCGACATCACGACGGCCAGGCGATCGGCGGCGACGGGGGCTTGGGGCATGGCCAGTATACTACGGGCCGACCTAAAGTATTGTCAACCGGCTAACGGTCTATGACAAAGTGAAGAAGTCTTCGCGCGGCACCCGCTCGGGTCGCGGGCGACGGACTGCCGGCCCGGCGCCCGTCGGCGCGCCCCACCGTTAGGATTGCCGCCGATGAGGATCGGAAGGATATCCTGGGTTCCCGCGGCGCCACCGCTCGTCTCCAGCCGCGTCCGGGAAGGCCCCGCGTCGCGCGCCTGGCGCGACCTCGATCCCGGGGTGCTCGAGCCGGTCGTGCTGGTCGTCGGGGGTTTCCTGACGATGCCTACCTGGTACGACGGCCTGGCGGCAGGCCTGCGCGAGCGCGGCGCCGCGGACGTGGTCGTCGCGGCCGTCTTCCCGCCGGACTGGATTCTTGCCGCCGTGCGCGGCCTTGGCCCGATCACGACCCGGGTGGGTCGGTCGCTCCTCGAGGCTGGTGCCCGCTCGGACGAATCGTCGCGATCACGTGGCGCCCCGGTGCTCTACGTCGGGCACAGTGCTGGCGGCCTGATCGGCCGGCTGCTCACGTCCCCCGCCCCGTTCGAGGGGCGGACCATGCGTGCCGCCGGAAGGATCGGGGCGCTCGTCACGCTCGGGACGCCGCACGCGGCGCCGTCCGCGATCGACGAGGGCGGCCGCTGGGGACGTCGCGTCGGAGAGGCCGGGGCTCGCTTCGCGGAGCGCCACGTCCCGGGTGCAACCTTCGCGCCGACCACTGCCTACGTCAGCGTCGCCTCCCGGGACCTGGTCGGTCGGCGGGAGGTGGGGGACGGTCGCGAGCAGTTCGTTCGGCGCCTGTACGAGGACGTCTACCCGCAGCCGGACCTCGAGGCGGTCGAGGGCGACGGGCTGGTCCCGGTGGCGGCGGCGCTCCTGCCCGGCTCGCGCCAGGTCGTGCTTGGCGACGCGATTCACGGCCCGAGCCGGCGCGCGGCCTGGTACGGCACCGGTGTCAACGTCGACGCGTGGTGGCCGGTGGCGCTCGACGCGTGGCGCGACGCGTTGCGGGCGCGCCGAGAGCGTCCGCCCACATCCTCGTAGGCGCATCGCGAGCCGCGAGCGCCTTCGGCAGGCACCGCGCTCCCGGCCGGATCGGCGCGTTCGCGCGGCCCTACGATGTCCGGCGTGAGCGCGGTCCAGCCGGGGAGCATCCGAGGCCGACTATCCTGGAGGCTTCCCATTCTCCCCGTCCTGGTCGCGGAGGCGATCCTGTGGCTGGGGTTCGGGGCGCTGCTCCCGGTCCTGCCGCTCTACCTGACGGAACAGGGGATCGACCCGGCCACGCTCGGCTGGATCGTGGCGGCCTGGCCGGCTGCGCGCCTGCTCGGCGAGCCACTGCTCGGCGCCCTGGCGGACCGCGGGGACAAGCGGGTCCTGATGCTCGCCGGGATCCTGGCCACGGCCGTGGTCGTGCCAATGCCGCTGGTGCTCACGGGCGCACCGGCGTTCCTCCTCGCCCGAGGCCTTGCCGGCCTGGCCACCGCGTCGTACGACCCGGCCGCGCGCGCCTACATCCTCGACGCTACGCCACCGGAACAGCGCGGCGCGGCGTTCGGGCTGTACGGCGCCGCCCAGATGGGTGGCCTCCTGCTCGGCCCGGCGTTCGGGGGGATCGGGGCGGCCCTGGGCGGTGGCTACGTGTTCCCGTTCGTCTTTTGCACAGTCTCGGTCGCCGGTGCCGCAGTGCTGCTCGCTCTCACCGTCCTGCGCCGTCCCGTGCCGATTCACGCTCCAGACCCGGCGCGGCCGGCCCCGGCGGCCATGTCAGCTCCCTCGTCGCTGTGGAACCGCCCGCTCGCGGCGGCGCTGGTCGTGAACCTGGGGAGCTACTTCGCCGTTGGCACGTACGACGTGATCTGGAGCCTCTGGATGCACGCGCTCGGCGCGGACATCGGGCTCATCGGCCTCAGCTTCGCCGCGTTCGGCCTGGGGGTCGTGATCGTCTCCCCCTTCGCTGGGCAGTGGTCGGATCGCCACGGCCCGCTGCCGCTCATCGTGCTGGGCTGCCTGGGGATCGTGACCGCGGGACTCCTGTACCCCACGCTGGCGAATCCGGACCTCGTCATTCCCGTGGTGATCTTCGAGGGCGTCGCCGAAGGGCTGCTGGGCCCGGCCCTCTACGCCGTGGTCGCCCGCGGCACGCCCGTCGGACGCTCCGCGACCGCCCAGGGCATCTTCGGGGCCGCCGGCACGCTCGGGACGATGGTGGCCGCGGTGGTCGCCGGCACGCTGTACGCCTCGAACCTGCACCTGCCCTTCTACGCGTTCGTGGTGGTGCTCGTGGCCGCCCTCCTCGTCGGGCTCCTGATCGGCCGCGGCGTGCTGGACGCCGCCGCGCCTGTCCCGGGACACGCGGAGCCCGCTCCGTCCTGATCCCGACCCGCCCACGCGAGCGACGCCGGATCGTGCCGAATCCACGGTTCGTGCCGAATCCCTTGACACGAGCCGGGCGGCGGCGTACGTTGATCCACACATGAGCGCAAGGCTGCACATTTGAGCATGTCGATCGCCACGCCACCTCCGGTCTCCAGCGCCGCGCCCCCGCGCGAGGGCGAGCCGCTCTCGAGCGAGACGCGGCTCATGCTGCGCGCCGCCCAGCTCTACTACCGGCTCAACCTCACCCAGGACCAGGTGGGTGCCAGGCTGGGCGTGAGTCGCTTCAAGGTCGGCCGGCTGCTCGACCGCGCCCTGCGCGAATCGGCCGTGCGAATCGAGATCGTCCACCCGGCGGCGCGCCTCGTGGAGCTCGAAGACGCCCTGGCTCGCCGTTTCGATCTGCGCAGCGCGGTCGTCGTCGACGCGCCGGTGACCGGGTCCGCGGCGGATGACGAGCTGCTGGCCCGCGAGCGTGTCGCGGCAGCGGGTGCCGCGCATCTCGCGGCGCTCCGGCCGACAGGGGCGATCGGCGTCTCCTGGGGCCGGACGATGCTCGAGCTCGCGGCGCACCTGCGGCCGGGCTGGACGCAGGCGACGGAGATCGTCCAGCTCAACGGCGCGACATCGCGCTCGGCCCGCCCGACGCGTGCCCACGAGATCGTGGAGCGGTTCGGGGCCACGAGCGGCGCGGCGATCCGGCTGATGCCGGCGCCGGCGATCGTCGGCTCGCCCGAGCTCCGCGACGCGCTCGAGGACGATCCGTCCGTGGGCGAGACGCTCGCGGCGGCGCGCGCCGCCGCCACCGCGGTCTTCAGCATGGGTGTCACGGGGCCCGAGAGCGTCCACGTGGCCTCGGGGTACCTCGCCGGCGAGGACCTTGCCGCGCTGGCCGATGCCGGGGCGGTCGGCGACGTCCTGGGACGCTTCCTCTCGCTCGACGGCCGCATCGCGCTCGCCTCGCTCGACCGGCGGACGATCGGACTGCCGCTGGCGGATCTCCGCGCGAAGGCGCTCACCGTGGGCCTCGCTGCCGGAGCCGGACGCGGCCCGATCGCGCTCGCCGCGCTTCGAGCCGGGTGCATCTCCGTGCTCGTGGCGGACGAGACGACCGCCGCCTGGGTGCTCGAGCATGCCTGATCTGCCTGTGCCGCCGCCCCTCTCGCCCGCGTCGCCCGTGTCTCCCGATGCGATTCGCGAGGTCGTGCGCCGGCTCGTGGACGAACGACTCGCCGGCGAGGCGGCGGTCGCGCCGACGGCAACGTCCGCTCCGGGCGGAGTGCCGGGGACCGCCCCGGTGGCCGTGGCGATCGGTGCCGACCATGGCGGAGCCGCGCTCAAGGACCGGATCGGGCGCGTCCTCACGGATGCCGGCTTTGCGGTGCACGACTGCGGCACGCACGGCAGCGCACCCGTCGACTACCCGGACTTCGCCCACGCGGTCGCCCGCCTCGTGGCCGACGGGACCTGCCGCTGGGGCGTCATCGTCGACGGCGCGGGCATCGGTTCCTGCATGGTCGCCAACAAGGTCCCCGGCATTCGCGCCGCGCTCTGCCACGACCTGTCCTCCGCCCGCAACAGCCGCGAGCACAACCACGCGAACGTCCTGACGCTCGGCGCCGGCTTCATCGGGGAGGCCCTCGCGATCGAGATCGTGCGGGCCTGGCTGGGGACCGCCTGGGGGCCCGGCCGCCACGCGGCCCGGGTCGAGAAGATCACGGACGTCGAGCGCCGCTACACGCGATCACCGGGTGAGGGCCGAAGAGCATGACCGAGACGAGAAGCCAACGCGACGACCTGGTGGAGGCGATCGCCCGCGAGGTGCTCGCGGCGCTCGGCGTCGGAGCGGGCACGGCCGCCGGCGCCGGGGTGGCTGCCGATTCGAGCACCGTGACCGGGGGCGGAGACCCGTGTGCGAACTGCCGGGGGGCCTGCGCGGCCCAGTGCACCAGCAAGGTCCGGGACGTCGTGGCCGGGGGTGCCACGCGGATCGACTTCCAGGGCCGGGCCGCGGAGGTGCCGGCCGACCTCGCCCGCTACATCGACCACACGCTCCTTCGCCCGGATGCCAGCGCTGCCGACATCGACCGGCTGTGTGGCGAGGCCGCCGAGTACGGGTTCGCCGCCGTCTGCATCAACCCGACGTGGGTCCGCCGCGCGGCCGACAACCTGCGCGGCACGGACGTCCGGGTGGCCTCCGTCATCGGCTTCCCGTTCGGGGCGGGCACGAGCGAGGTCAAGTCCCTCGAGGCACGTCGCGCCATCCGCGACGGGGCCCGCGAGATCGACATGGTGATCAACATCGGGGCGCTCAAGAGCGGGATGCTCGACCTGGTCCGCGAGGACATCGCGCGCGTGTCGGACGCCTGCCGGGAGGCGGGCGCGGTGAACAAGGTGATCATCGAGACGGCCCTCCTCACGGACCAGGAGAAGGTGGTCGCGTGCCGGCTTGCCAGCCAGGCCAGAGCCGACATGGTGAAGACCTCCACCGGGTACGCGTCGGGCGGCGCGACCGTCTTCGACGTCGCGCTCATGCGCGAGGCGGTCGGCCCGAAGATGGGTGTCAAGGCGGCCGGCGGGATCCGCACCGCCCACGACGTGGAGGACATGATCGCGGCCGGCGCGACCCGCATCGGGGCCTCGGCCGGCGTCAGCATCGTCACGGGAGAGAAGGGCGTGCATGGGCAATATTGACCTCCGGGCGTACGTCTTCCTGGACAGCCTCCAGGCCCAGTACGCGGCGTTCCTGGGCACGGTCGCCCAGGGCTTCCTGCCCCTCGCCGGTGACGCCTCACTCTCGATCGAGGTGTCGCCCGGGATCGAGATCAACCGGCTCACCGACATCGCCCTCAAGACGACGTCCGTGAAGCCGGGCATGCAGATCATCGAGCGCTACTACGGGATGCTCGAGATCCACTCACCGTCGCAGGCGGAGGTCCGGGCCGCGGGCGCCGCGATCCTCGCCGAGGTCGGCGTGGCCGAGACCGACCGGATCAAGCCCCGCGTCCTCTCCAGCCAGATCATCCGCCGGATCGACGACCACCAGGCTCAGCTCATCAACCGGACGCGCCACGGCCAGATGCTCATCCCCGGCCAGACGCTGTATGTCCTGGAGCTGGAGCCGGCAGCCTACGCCGCGCTGGCCGCCAACGAGGCGGAGAAGGCGGCCCACATCAACATCCTCGAGGTACGGGCCTTCGGCTCGATGGGGCGCATCTACCTCGGCGGCGAGGAGCGCGACATCGACGTCGGCTGGCGCGCCGCGCTGGCGGCGATCGAGGGGCTCGAAGGGCGCGAAGCGAAGCCATAGCGGCCGCGCGCTCGGCGCAGCATCAGCGGACATGTCGAGACAACGGATCGAGAAGGAGTACGGATCGATGGCAGAAGCGCTCGGGATGATCGAGGCCCGCGGGTTCGCAGCGGTGGTCGAGGCCGCCGACGCGATGGTGAAGGCGGCCAAGGTCGAGCTCGTCAGCTATGAGAAGACCGGCGGCGGCTACGTGACGGCCGTGGTCCGCGGCGACGTCGCGGCCGTGAAGGCCGCGGTCGAGGCCGGCGTGCGGAATGCCGCCAAGGTCGGCGAGGTCGTCGCCAGCCACGTCATCGCCCGGCCGCACGTCAACGTTGACCTCGTGCTGCCACTCGGGCGGCTCGAGGAGGCGAAGGCCGAAGGCAACCGGGACTAGGACGCGGGCCGGGCGCGCCGGCTCGACGCCGGCGCGCCGTTCCCCAGCAGGCGGTGAACGATGCTCCTTGGACGAGTGACCGGGACCGTGGTCGCGAGCCAGAAAGAGCCCCTCATGGAGGGCTGGAAGCTCCTCGTGGTGCGCCAGCTCGACGCGGGGAACCACGAGGCGGGCGGCTACGTGGTGGCTGCCGACGCGGTGGGAGCGGGTGTCGGCGAGGTCGTCCTGTACGCCACGGGTAGCTCGGCGCGGCAGACGGAGATGACGAAGGACCGGCCCTGCGACGCGGTGATCATGGCGATCGTGGACACGTGGGAGATCGGCGGAACCGAGGTCTATCGCAAGTAGTGGGCAGAGAGCGATGAGCGAGCTCAACGAGCGAGAGATCACCGAGATCATCGAGCGCGTCCGGCGGCGGGTCGCGTCGGCGGGCGACGAGCGCCCGGGCGCCGGCCTGCGCGCCGATGCTGCGCTGGCGGCCGTGGACACGGCGGAGCTCGGCGACGGGATCCACGCCACGATCGACGACGCCGTCGCGGCGGCCACGCAGGCGTTCCGCGCCTTCGGGGCCCAGGGCCTGGCCGGCCGGAAGCTGATCATCGAGGCGGTCCGGCGGTCGATGCTGGATCACGCCGAGCAGCTCGCCCGGATGGCCCACCAGGAGACACACCTCGGACGTGTCGAGGACAAGATCGTCAAGAACCGGCTCGTGGCGTCCCGGGCGCCAGGCCCGGAGGACCTGGAGGTCCAGGCCGTCACCGGCGATGCGGGCATGATGGTCACCGAGTTCGCCCCGTTCGGCGTGGTGGCCGCGATCACGCCGGTCACGAACCCGACCTCGACGATCATCAACAACACGATCAGCATCGTCTCGGCCGGCAACGCCGTTGTCTTCAACGCGCATCCCAACGCGCGGCGCTGCTCCGCGGAGACGATCCGCCTCATCAACCGGGCGATCGTCGCGGCCGGCGGGCCGCGGAACCTCGTCACGGCGGCCGCCACGCCGACCATCGACACCGCCCGCGCGCTCATGAGCCACCCGGGCGTGCGGGTCCTGCTCGTCACGGGCGGTCCGGCGGTCGTGCGCGAGGCGCTCAAGACTGACAAACGCGCGATCACGGCCGGCCCGGGCAACCCGCCGGCAGTGGTCGACGGGACCGCGGACGTCGAGCGGGCCGCTCGCGACATCGTCCGGGGTGCCTCGTTCGACAACAACATCGTGTGCATCGACGAGAAGGTCGTGCTCGTCGTGGACTCGGTGGCCGACCGGCTCATCCGGGCGATGACCCAGAACGGCGCCTACCTGCTCAAGGAGCACGAGCTGCGGCGCCTGGAGCGGGTCATCTTCGCGGAGCTCGGTCAGCCCGGCAGGCCGGGTGTCATGAACCCGACCTGGATCGGCCGGGACGCGGCGAGGATCCTCGCCGAGATCGGAGTCCAGGCCGAGCCGGCGCCCCGCCTCCTGGTCGCCGACGTCCCGCGGGATCACAGCCTGGCATGGACCGAGCAGATGATGCCGGTCCTCCCGGTCGTCCGGGTCGGCACGGTGGACCAGGCGATCGAGCTCGCCGTGCGCATGGAGCATGGCTTCCGCCACACGGCCTCGATCCACTCCACGAACGTGGAGACGATCACGAGGATGGCTCGCGCCATGAACTGCAGCATCTTCGTGACGAACGGGCCCAACGTCGCGGGGCTCGGCGAAGGCGGCGAAGGCTTCACCTCGTTCTCGATCGCCAGCCCGTCCGGCGATGGCCTGACGCGCCCGCGGACGTTCTCGCGCGAGCGGCGGATCACCGTCGTCGGCGCGTTGCGGATCGTCTGACGGTGATCCTGCCCGCCGACCAGGTCCTGCCCGCGGTCGGGCCGGCCCTCGCGCTCCTCGAGCTCGACTCCATCGCGGCCGGCATCGAGGCCGGGGATGCGATGGCGAAACGCGCCCCGATCGATGTCCTCCGGGCAGGCACGGTCCATCCCGGCAAGTACCTGGTCCTCATCGGCGGCGCGGTCGGCGACGTCGAGGAGGCGCTCGAGGCCGGCCGGGAGGTCGGCGGCTCCTCGGTCCTCGATGTTGTCCTCCTGCCCAACGTCCACCCGGAGCTCGAGGCCGCGATCCGCGGGACGCGCCGGCCCCCCGCCAGGGAGGCACTGGGCATCATCGAGACGGCGACGGTCGCCGCGATCATCGAGGCCGCCGACGCCGGGCTCAAGGGCGCGCAGGTCCACCTCCTCGAGCTGCGCCTGGCCGACGACCTCGGCGGCAAGGGCTACCTGCTCTTCGACGGAGCGATCGCCGACGTCGAAGCGGCGGTCGAGATCGGTGCGGGGCGGATCGCAGGTTCGCCCGGGCTCATCCTGCGCGTGATCCCGCGCCTGCACGCCGAGATGGCCGGGAACCTTGCCGCCGCCGCGCACTTTGCCGCTCGGGTCCGGGAGTAGCGGCGATGCAGCTCGCCCGGGTGGTCGGCACCGTGGTCGCGAGCGTGAAGTCGCCCGGGCTGCAGGGCGTGAAGCTCCTGGTCATCCAGCCGCTCGACCGGCACCTCCGGCCGACCGGGGGCCAGTTGGTCGCCGCGGACGCGGTTCACATGGCCGGCCCCGGCGAGCTCGTCTACTTCGTGGCAGCCCGCGAAGCTGCCCAGGCGATGCCCGACCCGTTCGTGCCGGTCGATCACGCCATCGTCGGGATCGTGGATGCGGTCGAGGCGCTGTCCGGCGGCGCGCCCCTGGCCGTCGGCGGCCCCCCAGCCGGAGGCGGACCCTCGGCCACAGGCGGCCCCCTGGCCGGCGGCGGACCCCCGGCCGGCAGCGGACCCCCGACCGCCGGTGCGACCCGAGGCGAGCCGAGAGCGCGAGCCGCTCGCCGGCGGAGGCAGGGGCCGTGAAGCTCGGCCGCGTGGTGGGCACCGTCGTATCCACCATCAATCACCCCAGCTTCGACCAACGCACGCTCCTTCTCTGTGACCTCCTCGACCCATCGGGCCGACCGTCCGGCGGCTACCTCATCGCCGTCGACTCGGTGGGCGCCGGTGCCGGCGAGATGGTGCTCCTCCTCGACGAGGGCAACTCGGCCCGGCAGGTGCTCGCCGCCCCGGGCGCGCCGATCCGGACGGTCGTGGTCGGCATCGTGGACGCCGTCGTCGAGGGGCGCGCCGCGGCAGGCCCGGCGCTGGACGGCTCCGCGCCGCAGGACCCGGCGGTGGACCGTCGGGTCGGGGAAGGCCCGGCCGTCGAGGCGCGGCCTCGGCGTCGTCGGTGACGGCCGGCGGCGACGACGCGGCGGAGCACGGGGCACCCGGCGTCACCGGGGCTGCGGAACGCTGGGCGTTCGGCGACGCCGACCCGACCGCGCTGCGGCGGATCCTGGAGGACGCGGCGACTGGACGCTTCCCGCCAGCCGACGGCGCAACGGACGTTGTCCCCTCCCCGGACGGACCCGTCCACGCCGTGCTCGCCTTCACGGCGCACCACCTCGTCGCGGCCGACGTCGACCCGGGCGAGGTCGCCGCGCACCTGGACCCGGACGACATCGCGGCGCCGATGGGCGCCGCCTTCCTCGCGTGGCTCGGCGGGCGCCTTGGCGCCGCTCCCGGGACGCTCGACGTGGTGCTCGCCGCGCGGGCCGGCGCAGGCGCCCCGCCCTTCCCCGATGGGATTCGCGAGATCGTCCCCGACGGTCGACGCGGTAGGGTCGGCCGCGCGCACCTTTACCGCTCCGACATCCGCGCGTGGGAGTCGGCCGATGGGAATGGCCTCCTCGTCGTGGGGCGGGGGCTTGCCGGCCGATGGGAGGCGTCATTCGAGGTCTCTCCGGGGGCGCGCGGCCGCGGCCTGGGCCGGACGCTCGCGGCGGTCTCCATGCTTGCCGTGCCGCGCGGCGAGCGGGTCTTCATGCAGGTTGCACCCGGCAACATCGCATCGCTCCGGGCTGTTCTCGCAGCCGGATTTCGTCCGATCGGGGCGGAGGTCCTGTTCCGCAAGGACGGCGGCGCGCCCGGCTGATCGGCGCTGCGACCGCGCCCTGGCCGCCGACCGACCCCTCCGCGTGGGCCGCCGCTATTTCACCGACGGGTCCGCCACTCGTCCGATGAAGAGGACCGCGCCGGTCGGGACGTCGGTCAGGACGAAGAGGAAGGGGCGGTCGGCGCGGATGACGACAGGCTTGGACGTGTCGCCCGGCCCGCCGGTCGCGCCCAACACGGCCGTCGCGGCGGCCGCCTCGGTGCCCTTCTCGTCGACGTCGATGGTCGCCTGGTGGATGACCGCCTTGATGAAGAGCCCGAATGGCAGCGTCGCGATGCCGGTGAAGTCGGCCCGGATCGGATCGAATGCAAGCGGCATTCCCAACGCGCCCAGGACGTCCTTGAGATCGAACCTCGACTCGATCGAGAAGCGTGGAAGCGTCAGGTCGACCTTGCGCGAGTCGAGCAGGCCGCCGTCGTCCAGCGTGTTCGTCAGGTCGGCCAGCTTCGTCGCGGTCAGCTGCCGTTCGAAGGCCGCCAGATCGTCGGGGACGATGATCGTCATCGCGAGCTCGTCGGAACCAGACCGCGTGGACTGAGACCCCAGATAGGGCATCCGCACTGCGCGCCAGCCGGCGCCGATCGCGGCCGGGAAGTTGGGGCCGAGGCCCGTGCTTTCCAGGTGCATCATCGGCACCGTGACGCGCGATCCGTCGGACCTGGTGAAGAGGCCCGGGGCGGTCTGGTCCGGCCCGAAGGGGTTGAGCCAGGGTGCCTTCAGGTAGATCGCGTTGACGAGCGCGATGCGGGTCGCATCTGTCACGTCGGGGGGTTTGAGGAGCTCGGGGATTCGCCCCGCCGTCTGACCGTTCACCCAAGCGTTGATCACCCGGCGGGCGGCGCCGGGGTCGGCCGCATAGTCAACCAGCCGGACGCCCGTCCCGAAGCGGGCGGCAAGCGCGTCGAGGTACGACTGCTCGATCGGCATCCCCCGCTGGGCGAATGTCGCGTTCACGACCCGCAGGGTGACTTCCAGCGGATGGCCGTCCTGGTCGTTGAAGGAACCACTCCGCGTCCTGAGGGCCGCGTCCAGGGCGTTCATCGCAGCCGAAAGACGCTCGGCACCCGCGGACCGCATGACCGTATCCATCTGGATGGCGGTCTCCCCCCGCGCTCCGGCGCGCGCCATGGCCAGCGATATCGCGATGCTGGCGGGTGAGAGCACGACGTTGGCGCCCGGCTCGCCGGCGCGCCTGAGGAGGTCGAGGCCAAGGGCGTTGATTGCCGCGGCGGCCTTCCTCGCCTCGGCCGGCGCTGCCGCGGCGCGTGCCACGTCCGACCTCGCGACGTCGGCAGTGGCGGGAGGCGGCGTTGCCGTCAGGGACGGCTCGGGCGACGTTGATGGGGTCGGGACTGCCGTCGATGGCGGCGTCGCGGATCGGCTGGCGGACGCCGCCGGAGATGGAAACGGTGACGGCGATGGAGGAACGGTCGCGCACCCTGAGACGACGACGGCAACTGCCAGGGCGGAGAGCGTTCGCCACGCCACGAGGTGTTGCATCGACTCGACGTGCCTCCCAAGCTCGGGGCCGGCGCGCGCCCCGGGCTCATTATCATCGCCGCGCGAGGCGCAATGACCTCCGCGCGACCGCCGCGCGACCGCCGCGCGCGGCGCAGTGGCGCACATGCTCCTGTTCGCGAGGGCGCGGCCTCGGCAACGCTTCCGATTGTTCGCTGGAGAAGCCCCGGGTCGGCCCGTACCCGGGAGGCCGCATCCTCTCGGATGTTCGTGTGGCGCACCGTAGGGCGACTCCGGGCGCAGCCGGAGACCGCCCACACGGTTCCCGGCCGCGATTCCGCCCTGGGTGGGCAGGTCGATCCTGTCAGATGGCCGGGCAGGCGAGCATCTGATCGCCTGGTCGAGGTCCCGCGGGCGGGCGACCGCGCATACGGCTCGTCAGGCGATCATTTGAGCAGATCGCGGTCCGGCACCGCCCGAGAACCGCCCCCTGGACGCTGCCCCGGAAAGCTTTACCCGGCGATTCGCTCGAGCACGACCGGCGCGGCGTCCGGCGGCGCGTCGCCGATCATGACCGCGGCACGGATCTCGCGCGCGGCGGCCTCGGCCTGGGCCGCGGAGCGGGCATGGACGAGGCAGATCGGCCGGTCCGGGCCGACCGCCGCGCCGACCGGCGCGAAGCGGGTGAATCCCACCGCACGGTCGATCTGCTGGTCCGCGCGAACGCGCCCGCCGCCCATCCCGACGATCGCGACGCCGATGGCCCTCGTGTCCTCGGCCACGATGAAACCCGCACGCGACGGTTGGATGGCCAGCGTGACCTCGGGCAGCGGCAGGTATGCCTCCGGGCGCTCGAGCAGGTCGGCCGGCCCGCCGAGTGCGGCCACCATGCGAGCGAACCGCTCGGCCGCTGCGCCCGAGGCGAGCGCACGCTCGCACGCGATCCGCGCCTCGGCAACGGTCGGGAACAACGCGCCGGTGACCAGCAGCTCGGCGGAAAGCGCCATCGTCACCTCGTGCTGTCGAGCCTCCCGCCCTCCCGGCCCTGGCGCGTGCTCGGGCGGCCCGCCCGCCGATTCATCATGAGCGCCCTCCCCGGCCAGGTAGGCGATCGCCTCGCGCACCTCGACCGCGTTCCCCGCCGTCGTTCCCAGAACCTGGTTCATGTCGGTCAGCAGCGCGGTGGTCTGGCACCCGGCGCCATTGGCGACCGCGACGATGCTCTCCGCAAGGGCGCGCCCATCCTCCGCAGTGCTCATGAACGCGCCGGTGCCGAACGTGACGTCCATGACGAGGCCGCGGAGGCCGGCGGCCAGCTTCTTCGACAGAATCGACGAGGTGATCAGGGGGATGCTCTCCACGGTGGCGGTGACGTCGCGGATCGCGTAGAGCCGCCGGTCGGCGGGGGCCAGGTCGGCCGTCTGGCCGATGATCGCGCAGCCGACCTCGCGGACGACGTGCCGGAAGGTCGCGTTGTCGGGCGTGGTCGTGTAGCCCGCGATCGCGTCCATCTTGTCGAGCGTGCCGCCGGAGTGCCCCAGGCCGCGCCCGGAGATCATCGGGATGGCACCGCCGCATGCCGCGACGATCGGGGCGAGCATGAGCGAGACCTTGTCGCCCACGCCGCCCGTCGAGTGCTTGTCGAGCGGCGGCCCCGGCAGGTCCGCGCCCGACCAGTCGAGGACGGTCCCCGAATCGCGCATGCCACGGGTCAGTGCGATGACCTCCGGGCGCGTCATCCCGCGGAAGAAGATCGCCATCGCGAACGCGGCCGCCTGTCCCTCGGTGATCGAGCCATCGGTGATCCCGGCCACGAAGGACGCGATCTCCGCGTCCGTCAGCGCCCGGCCGTCGCGCTTCGCCCGGATGACCTCCTGCGGGAGCACGCGCTACGCGTCCGATCCCTGCCCTGACGCGAACGAGCCGACGAACGCGCGGACGAGCCGGGTGAGGTCCTCGGCCGCGACGGCGGCGCCGCGCAGGGTCTGCTCGTGGTCGATCGGCACGTCGCTCATGCCGACGGCCAGGTTCGTGATCGCGCTGATCGCGGCAACCCGCAGCCCCGCGTGCCGCGCGACGATGACCTCCGGCACGGTGGACATCCCGACGGCGTCCGCCCCGAGCACGCGGTAGGCGCGAATCTCGGCCGGCGTCTCGAAGAGCGGACCGAGGAGCCCGCAGTAGACGCCCTCGTGCAGGCGGATCCCCAGCCCGTCGGCGAGCGCGCGGAGGCGCGATCGGAGCGCCGGGTCGTAGGCGTCCTCGAGGCCGACGAAACGCTCGCCCCAGTCGTCGTCATTGGGCCCGACCAGCGGATTCGTCCACATGAAGTTGAGGTGATCCGTGATGAGCATGAGGCTGCCGGGTCCTGCCTCTTCCCGCAGCGAGCCCGCCGCATTCGTCAGCACGAGTGCCTCCGCCCCGAGCGCGGCGAACGTCCGGATCGGCAGGCGGATCAGGTCAGGAGCATGGCCTTCGTAGAGGTGGAAGCGGCCCTGCATGCAGGCGACCGTGACGCCGTCGAGCTCGCCGACCAGGAAGCGGCCGGCATGGCCGGGAACGGTCGACGTCGGGAAGCCGGGGATCTCGGCGTACGGGATCACGGCTGCGTCCTCCAGGAGGTCCGCAAGGCCGCCGAGCCCCGAGCCGAGCACGATCCCGAGGCGCGGCGCACGGCCGCTGGCGCGCTCCCGGATCACGGCCGCGGCTGCCCGCGGGTCGTCGGACCTGCCGGGGTTGCCGGAGCTGCCGGGGTTGCCGGACCTGCCGGGGATCATCTCGACCTCTCCCTGAGCAGGAACTCGGGACCGAAGCTGAGCGGCAGAAGGTCTCCGAGCGTAACGGTCCGGAGCACCCCGCCCGGGCCGGCCAGGTGGATCGGGGCGTCGAGCGCCATGAACTCGCGGAGCCGCTGGCGGCAGCCACCGCACGGCGTGGGGAGCCCGGCCGCGGGGTCCGCGACGACCAGGGCTTCGGTGATCCGGCGGCTCCCGGAGGCGATGAGCAGGCCGATCGCGGAGGCCTCCGCGCACTGTCCCTGCGGGTAGGCCGCGTTCTCGACGTTGGTCGCCGCGTGCACCGTCCCGTGCTCGTCGCGCAGGGCGGCGCCCACCGCGTAGCCGGAGTAGGGCGAGTACGTCCGGACTCGTGCCGCGAGCGCGGCGGCGAGGAGGTCGTCCGGCGAGGCGGGGCGTGGCATCGGATCGGGACCTCCGTCACGGGAAGCACATCTGGGCGCAAACGCCCGGATGCGTGGACAGTTCTTTGCCGATCGGGGCTCGGACGTGTATAGTACCGGGGCGGGGTGGAGCAGCGGCAGCTCGTCGGGCTCATAACCCGAAGGTCAAGGGTTCGAATCCCTTCCCCGCAACCAATCCCGAATCCACCAGCGAACCCCGGCCCGCCCGCCGGGGTTCGTGATTCACGCCCCGAACCAGGCGGCGTGACCGCCAGATCCCTCGTCAGGCAGGGCGCGCTGGCGCCCCGGGCTACTCCCAGCGGAACGTGCGCGCGGTGAGGGCGGACGCGCCAGCCGCCCAGGCGCCGAGCAGCAGGAGCGGCCCGAGCAGGTCGCCGGTGCTGCCTCCGAGGCCGATCCTGAGCGAATCGGCCAGGGCGGCGGAGGGGAGGAGCGAGGCGAGCGCACCCAGCACGCCCGGGAGCTGGTGGGCCGGAACGAGGAGGCCACCGAGCAGGAGCGCGAGCAGGAACAGCGCATTCGTGAGTGCCATGGTCGCCTCGGCCCGGAGCGTGCCGGCCAGGAGCAGGCCGAGCGCGCTGAACGCTGCCGTGCCGAGCGCGATCCCCAGGCCGACGGCAAGCGGGTTCCACCCGGCTCCCGGGCGCCAGCCGAAGACGGCAACGGCGAGCCCGACGAGGAGGAGAGCCTGGACGGCCTCGACGACGACGATCGTCACCATCTTCGCGACGAGGAGCTGGCCCCGGGTGAGGGGTGAGCCTCCGAGCCGCTTGAGGACCCCGTAGGACCGCTCGAACCCGGTCGAGATCCCGAGGTTCACGAGGCCGGCGGCGACGATCGCGGTCGCGAGGATGGCGGGGAGCACCGTGTCGATGGGCCGTGCCCCGGCCGCTGCGGTAGCGGCGGCCGGCAGGATGTTCATCGATCCGAAGAAGAGCAGCAGGACCACCGGCAGTGCCAGCGTGACGAAGAGGTTCTCGAGGCGTCGGCCGGTGAGGCGCAGTTCCATCTCGAACGCGGAGGCGATTCGTGCGAGCGGCGAGGCCGGCCGGCCGTCGCCGCTCCGAAGCACGTCGGGCGTCACGGAGCCGCTCACGCCGCACCCCGGTCCGGCGTCCCCGCCGCGGAGCGATCGGCGCCGGCACCCGCGGCGTCCGGCCCCGCCCCGGCGACGAGCTCGAGGAAGCGCTCCTCGAGCGTGCTGCCCGACGTCCGCAGCTCGGCGAGGAGCAGGCCCCGCTGCTCGCACCAGTCGGCCAGGTAGGCGATCGAGCGAGGGTCCGGCGCGTGCCCGGCGAGCCGGAGGCGTCCGGGTCCGCCGTCCGGCTCGAGGATCCCACCCAGCCCGACGCCGAGTGCGTCGAGCTCGCGCGCGTCGACCTCGACGCCGTTGCCCCGGCCGCCCGCGAGCCGGAACCGCAGGACCGGCACGGATCCGGCGACCAGCTCGGCTGGCGTCCCCGCGGCCACGACGCGCCCGCGGTCGATCACCACGACCCGGTCCGCCAGCCGCTCGACGTCGGCCAGCTCGTGCGTGGTCAGGAGGATCGTGCGGCCGGCCGCACGCAGGTCATCGAGGATCGAGCGCACGACCGCCTTCGCCGCCGGGTCCATGCCGGCGGTCGGCTCATCGAGGACCAGCAGCTCGGGGCGCCCGACCAGGGCGAGCGCCAGCGACAGCCGTTGCTTCTCGCCGCCGGAGAGGAGCTTGTAGCGCCGGTCTGCGGCCTCCGAGAGCCCCAGGAGGTCCAGCAGCTCGTTCGGGTCGGCCGGATCGGCATAGAAGCGCGCATGGAGGCGCACGAGCTCGCGCGGCCGCCCCTGCGGAGTGATGCCGCCGTTCTGGAGCATCAGGCCCACCCGGACGTGGAGCGCGGCCCGGTCGCGAGCCGGGTCCATGCCCAGCACGCGAACCTCGCCGCCGTCGACGGCGCGGTATCCCTCGATGATCTCCACCGTGGTGGTCTTGCCCGCGCCGTTGGGCCCGAGCAGGGCGACGAGCTCCCCGCGGGGAACGGCGAGGTCGAGGCCGTCGAGGACCTGCAACGCGCCATACCGCTTGCGAAGTCCGCGGACGTCGATCGCGAGGGACGCTCCACCGACCGCCACGGACGGTGCGCCGCGCCGCGGTGCGAACCCGGGTGCGTCGGCCACGACGCTTCCTGCGCCGGTCACTTCAGGATCGCCGCCAGGATCGCGTCCAGCTGGGTCGCGTCCTGGACCTGCCCGATCTGGAGGTCGCGGACGATGCCCGCGCGGTCGATGAAGTAGGTCTGCGGCGGCGCGAGGACGTCCCACGGCTGGGCGATCGTCCCGTCCGGGTCGGCGACCGTCGGCCAGTCTGCCGCCTCCTGGGCCACGAATGCCCGGGCGGGCGCGGCGTCGTCCTTGAACAGCACGCCGACGATCTTGAGCCCATCGGCAGAATGGCGCTGCTCGGCCGCCGCCAGGAGCGGGAACTCGTCACGGCACGGGACGCACCACGAGGCCCAGAAGTTGAGGAGGACGGGGGACCCACGCAGCGAGGCAAGGTCGAACTTCATGCCGTCGAGCGTCGTGCCGACGAGCCCGGGGGCCGGCTTGCCGACGAGCGGTGAGCCCAGCTGGATCACCGACGAAGCCGGCGTGATCGCCACGCCGCCCGTGGCGCAGCCCGCGAGCGCGCCTGACAGGGCGGCCGCGGCAGCGAAGCGGGCGGCGAGCGCGAAGGACCGATGCGAGCGCAGGTTCACGAGCGTGGTTCTCAGGCGCCGGGAGGGCGCCGTCGCGACACGCGGGTCGCGACGAGTCGCCGGCACGTGTTGCTACTTGACCGTCAGAGTGCCGACCATGTTGGGGTGGACCGAGCAGACGAAGCTGTACGTGCCGGCAGGGAGCGCCGGCACGTCATACGTCCGGGACCCCGTCCCGCTGAAGATGTCGCCCTTGAAGACCTCGGTCCCGGTCGGCGAGCCGACGTGGATCGAGACGTTGTGGGGGATCCCGGCGTCGTTGTTCGTGAAGGCGATCTGGAACGGCGTGTTCGCCGGGGCGGTCAGCTCGG
>DAOTXE010000027.1:0-50151 GCA_034435355.1 Chloroflexota bacterium | reverse complement strand
TCGAGCTGATCGGGGTCGCTCCCGTGAGCGTGTAGACAGAACGCCGCAGCCTCACGAGCCGATTTCGTGGTCGAATGTGCTCGCCGGGCGCCGGAAGTTCGGCCTAGCGAATAGCCAGCGGGGGCAGCGCGAGGGCTGCCCCCAACCACCGAACCAGACGACGGCTCGTGGCGTCCCGCTACTTCGAGAGTGACGTCACCGGAGTGGCCAGAGGCGCCACGAGCCCGTTGCATCGGGCGCAGTCATAAAGAGTTCCCACCCTGCATTGTTGCGGGAAAGGGCCGGATAGTCCACCTGCAGGAGTGCGACCCCACTCGCGGACGTCCAGCTCCAGAAGATCGCCGGAGGTGGAGGCAACCAGTACGCGCAGATCGGCTTCGCCAAGATCGCCGGGATGTCCGCCACACAAACCTTCACCGAGTACAACGACGGCACGAGCACGCCCCCCGGTTGGAACCGAACGTTCTGGCCGGGAATCTGGAGCCCATTCTCGACTAGGCATAGCTACATCGTGTCACTCAGCTACTCCACCGGCCATGTCTCGATGACTGTCGACGGCTCTACCAAAGCCACAACTCCATGGGGCGCAGATTCGACGTGGTCGCCCGGCTGGACTGGGCAGGTGTTCGGCGAGACCCTGAACTTGGGCGACGACGTTCCTGGAACAGCCTCTGCCAAGACCAGCTTCGCCTCGATCCAGGTGATCACCTGCCGAAGCTGCAGTCCGAGCAATCCCTCATGGGCTATCCCGTTGGGAAGTGCCGCTTCCTACTATAAGTACGAGTGGGTGTCGAACCCTACCGCCTTCAATGTCTGGACTCAGAGGTAAGAGCGCGATGTTTACTGCCGCACTTGCTCGTCGAGCCCTACTCGCTACTGCCGTGTTCGCCGTCGTGGCGGCCGCGTTCGTGAGCCTTCCTCGGCACGTCGCCGGAGCCGGACCGCTGACCGCCCCGAGCGACCTCGCGCAAGCGCTGGGGCGCGATGGCTTCATCCTTGGGACCACGACGACCTCGAACCTCACAGTCAGCCCATCCATTGACGGGGCCCAGGCGATCGCCGCGGCGACCGCTCTCAACACTCCGGTTGAGGCGCCGGTCGCTTACCTTGGCACGCTCACAATAGCCGGTGCTCATGTTGGTGATGAGAACACACCGCTGCAGGTGACAAAGCGCCTCGTCTACGCCGTGCAGATGACGGGCCTGCAATTGTTCCCGATGGGTGGCACGTCGGACGCCTCCGCTGTTCATCACGAGCTCGTGACCTTCGTCGATGCAATGACGGGTGAGGTGCTGGCGGCTACGACGGTTCGCTAGGGTGCACTGCGCCACCGCACCAAATATCTGACGATGCCCGTCAACGGATGAGAGTCGACGGTGCCGGGCCACGGGCTGAGTGCCCTGACGAGAGCGGAGTGAACGCGCGCGCAGGCGCAGGGCCCAGCCGGCACCACTGAGCCCCGCCCGGTGGCGGTCGGGTCGGCCATGACGCCTCGGTGGCGACTCGTCCTCCCACGAGGCCCGGTCGCCGCGGGCTAGACTTGGCGCCATGCCGCCAGCCCTCCGCGCCCCTCGGGGCACCCGGGACCTCCTGCCCGACGAGCACGCCGCCTTCGCCCGCCTGGAGCGGATCGCACGCGAGCTGGCGGCGCGCTACGGCTACCGCGAGATGGAGACGCCGCTGTTCGAGCAGGCGACCGTCTTCGAGCGGGGGATCGGCGCCGTCACTGACGTCGTGGAGAAGGAGCTCTTCCGCGTCGCGCCGAGCCGGGGCGAGGAGCGCGAGGGGTGGGCGCTCCGCCCGGAGGCCACCGCGGGCATCTGCCGCGCCTATGTCGAGCACGGCCTGCAAACCTGGCCGCAGCCGGTGCGTCTCAGCCTCACCGGGCCGATGTTCCGCTACGACCGGCCCCAGGCCGGACGCTATCGCGAGTTCTGGCAGTGGGATGTCGAGGCGATCGGGGACCCGGGCCCCGCGGTCGACGCCGAGCTCGTCGAGTTGGGAGCCCGCTTCTACCGGGATGCCGGCCTGGGCGACGTCGAGCTCCTGCTCAACTCGATCGGCGATCCCGTCTGCCGGCCGGCATACCTTGCCGAGCTCGTCGCCTACTACCAATCGGGCATCGACCGATTGCCGGAGCGGGAGCGGCGACGCCTGGCGACGAACCCCCTGCGCCTGCTCGACTCCAAGGACCCCGCCATGGCCGAGGTCAACGTCCGGGCCCCGCGGATCACGGATCACCTCTGCCCGGCGTGCGCGGCGCACTTCGCCGGGGTGTGCGCGCATCTCGACGCGGTGGGCGTCTCCTATCGCCTCGAGCCCGGCCTCGTCCGCGGCCTCGACTACTACACGCGGACGGCGTTCGAGTTCTATCGCCGCGGCGCGGAAGGACAGCAGCAGGCACTGGGCGGGGGCGGCCGCTATGACGGACTGGTGGAGCTCCTCGGCGGCAAACCGACGCCCGGGATCGGCTTCGCGCTCGGGCTGGACCGGGTCGTCCTCGCGCTCGCCTCGGCCGGCGCCGGTGCGTCGGACGAGACGCCGCCCGTCGCCGTGATCGTTGGCGCCGACCCCTCCGACACTGCGGGCCGGCTCCGGGTGGCGACCGGGCTCCGCGATGCCGGCCTGCCGGTGCGGGCCGACCTGTCCGTCCGCAAGCTCGGCCGCCAGCTCGAAGCTGCCGTGCGCGACGGGGCGCAGTTCGCGGTGATCCTCGGTGACGAGCTCGCGGCCGGCGATGTCCAGCTGCGCGACCTGGACGGCGGCTCCCAGAAGGCAGTCGCGCTCGCCGACCTGGCGACGCTCCTTCACCGCAAGGTGCGCGCCTGATCGTTGGCGTGGGAGACACGATCGCGGTCGGACTGGAATCGACCCCGAAACGGGTGTTCGCGAGCGCGTTCGAGTGGCCCGGCTGGAGCCGCTCGGGGCGCGACGAGGCCGGCGCGCTTGCGGCCCTAGTCGCGTGTGCCGGTCGCTATGGTGGCGTGGTGCGCGCCGCGGGGTTTGCCCTCCCGACGACCGCGGCCGCCGATCTCGACGTCGTGGAGCGGGCGGCCGGCTCGGCGTCGACCGTCTTTGGCGTCCCGGGCGTCATCTTCGGCGCGGACGCGAGACTCGTGGATGCTGGGGATTGCGAGCGCCTCGCTGCGCTGGTTCGAGCGTCCTGGGCATCCCTCGACCAGGCCGCAGGGCGTGCGCCTGCCGAGCTGCGGAAGGGGCCCCGCGGCGGGGGACGCGACCGCGATGCGATCCTCGCGCACGTCGTCGACGCCGAAGCCGCCTACGCGCGCCAGATGGGCATCCGGCCCGCCGAACGTCACCCCGGCGACGCCGCCACCCTCGTTGCGCTGCGCGCGGCGTTGCTGAGCGTGATTGCCGCCCCGAGCGACGGCGGGCTGATCCCCGGGGGGCGCTGGCCGGTTCGGTATGCCGCTCGCAGGATCGCCTGGCACGCGCTCGACCACGCCTGGGAGATCGAGGACCGGGCTGCGCCCGTCTGACGCGTCGCGCGCACCCGGCCTCGCGGCTAGGATTGGATCCATGACGAACCTTGCGACACCCTACCGGACCCACACGTGCGGCGCGCTCCGCGGGGGTGACGCCGGCGCGGAGGCCCGTCTCGCAGGCTGGGTGCATCGCCGGCGCGATCACGGCCAGCTCATCTTCCTCGACCTGCGGGACCGGCACGGGATCACCCAGGTCGTCGTGGACGCGAACGAGTTCCCCGAAGCGCATGCGGTGACGGCGCGCTGTCGCAACGAGTTCGTCATCACGGTGGCCGGCTCCGTCGCGCGGCGCCGGCCGGGCATGGAGAACGCCAGGCTGCCCACGGGAGAGATCGAGCTGCGTGCGCGCGAGCTGACCATTCTTTCGGAGGCGAAGACCCCGCCGTTCTACATCAACGAGCCGGATGCGCCCGTCGACGAGTCCGTGCGCCTGCAGTACCGGTACCTGGACATCCGGCGGGAGCCGATGCTGCGCCGCCTGTTGCTGCGCAGCCGGCTGGTGGAGGAGATCCGCCGCGCACACCACGCGAACGGCTTCGTGGAGATCGAGACCCCGATCCTCATCAAGAGCACGCCGGAGGGAGCCCGGGACTTCATCGTGCCGTCGCGCCTCCAGCCGGGCAGCGTGTACGCGCTCCCGCAGAGTCCGCAGCAGCTCAAGCAGCTGCTCATGGTCGCCGGGATGGATCGCTACTTCCAGATCGCGCGGTGCTTCCGGGACGAGGACCTGCGCGGCGATCGCCAGCCCGAGTTCACCCAGCTCGACCTCGAGATGAGCTTCGTCACCGAGGAGACCGTGACGGGGTTCGTCGAGGCGATGGCGATCGACGTGTCGCGGGCCGTGACGCCCGAGCGACCGCTCCAGGCGGTCCCGTTCCCGCGCTTGACGTACGCCGAGGCGCTCGAACGATTCGGCTCCGACAAGCCCGACCTGCGCTTCGGGATGGAGCTCGCGGACCTCGGCCCGGGGCTCGTCGGCGCGGACGGCTCGCCGTGCTCGGGGTTCCGGGTTTTCGACGAGACGCTGGCGACCGGCGGACGCGTGAAGGGAATCGCGGTTCCGGGCCTGGCGGACGCCAGCCGCGCCCGGGTGGACGAGCTGACCGCGACGGCCAGGCGCTTCGGTGCAGGCGGGCTCGTGACGCTCGCCGTGGGCGCCGCCGGGGTCCATGGCCCGAGCGTGAAGCACCTCGGCGACGAGCGCGCGGCGGCGCTCGCCGATCACTGTGGCGCAGTCGAGGGCGACCTCGTCCTCGTCGTGGCCGACCGCGCTCACGTCGTGACGGACGTCCTGGGCCGGCTGCGGGCGGAGATCGGGCTGCGGATCGGGCTGGCCGACCCCGCGGTCCTGGCCTACTGCTGGGTCGACCGCTTCCCGATGTACGAATGGGATGCCGAGCGCAACGGCTGGCACGCCACCCACAACCCGTTCTCTGGCGTCGTGCCCGAGGACGAGCCGCTGCTGGTGACGGCATCCGGTGACCCGGAGCGGCCGTCGCCGGATGATCCCGCGGGTCGGGCGCGGGCGATGCAGTACGACCTCGTGCTCAACGGGTGGGAGCTCGGCGGCGGGTCGGTCCGGATCCACCAGCGGGCGCTCCTGGAGCGCTCGTTCGCCCTCCAGGGCCACTCGTTCGCCTCGATGCGCGAGAAGTTCGGGGGCATGCTCGAGGCGTTCGAGTACGGAGCCCCGCCGCACGGAGGGATCGCGATCGGGATCGATCGCTGGGCCGCGCTCCTCGCCGACCAGCTGACGATCCGCGAGGTGATGGCCTTCCCCAAGACGTCCTCCGGGGCAGACCTCATGCTCGACGCCCCGTCGATCCCGGACCCCGGGCAGTACGCCGAGCTCGGGCTCCGCTTCGTCGGGGTGCCCGGCCGGTCGTGATCGGCGGCGCTTGTCCGGCGCGGGACAATGGAGCCGGTGGATCCGCCGCAGGAGGGCAGCCATGAGCAGGCAGTTCGTCGTCCAGCTCCAGAACCGTCCGGGTGCCCTCGCCACGTTCGCCCGCGCGCTGGCCGAGCGCGGGATCGGCATCGGCGAGATCGCGGGGGGCGGTTCGGGCGAGCACGCATACGCGGTTCTGACGACCGACGACGACGCCGCCACGCGCTCCGTCCTGCGCTCGTTCGGCTACCCGTTCGTGGAGGGCGAGGCGCTCGTGATCGGGATCGAGGATCGACCGGGTGGGTTCGCCGAGACGACGGAGAAGCTCGCCGCGGCGGGCGTTGACATCCAGGGGGTCCTGTTCCTGGGCCGGCGCGAGGGCATCGTGGAGACGGCCTTCACGGTCGACGACGTCGGGCGCGCCCGGCGCGCCCTCGGACTCGGCTGAGCCCGGTCGCCGAACGCGTACGCTTCACCGGGATCCCGGCTGCGCCGCTGCTGGCGGCGGCCGCGGGACGATGAGTGCGCCGTCGCTCCGACGGCAATGAAGGGGACGAGGATGCAGATCGGGTTGGTCGGCCTGGGGAGGATGGGCGGCTACATGTCCCGCCGCTGGCTGCTCGCGGGCCACACGGTCGTCGGCTACGCGCGCCATGCCGAGACGGTGAACGGCCTGCTCGCCGACACGGCGATCACGGCGGGGGCGACGTCGCTGGAGGACCTCGTGGGCCAGCTGGCCGTGCCCCGCGTGCTCTGGCTGATGGTGCCGGCCGGGGCCGTGGACGCGACCCTCGACGATCTCGTGCCCCTCCTCTCCCGCGGCGACGTGGTCGTCGACGGCGGCAACTCCTACTACGTGGACGACCTGCGCCGCTCCCGCTCCCTGGCGGAGGCGGGGATCGACTACCTCGACTGCGGCACGAGCGGCGGCGTGGCCGGCCTGGAGCGGGGGTACTGCCTGATGATCGGCGGCCCGGCCGAGGCAGTGGGGCGCCTCGACCCGATCTTCCGGGCGCTCGCGCCCGGCGTCGCCGCCGCGCCCCGGACGCCAGGCCGCACGGGGGACCCGGACACGGCCGAGAACGGTTACCTGCACTGCGGCCCGAGCGGCGCCGGGCACTTCGTGAAGATGGTCCACAACGGCATCGAGTACGGCGTGATGGCGGCCTACGCAGAGGGCCTCAACATCCTCGCCCACGCGAACGCCGGCCGGCAGGCGCGCGAGGTGAGCGCCGAGATCACGCCGCTTCGCGAGCCCGAGCTCTACCAGTACGACATCGACATCCGGGCCGTGACCGAGGTGTGGCGCCGCGGCAGCGTGGTCGCCTCATGGCTGCTCGACCTGGCCGCGGAGGCGTTCCAGCGCGACGCTGCGCTCGCGGGATTTGCCGGCCGCGTCTCGGACTCGGGCGAGGGACGCTGGACCAGCATCGCCGCCATCGACGTCGGCGCGCCAGCGCCCGTCCTGACCACGGCGCTCTACGAGCGCTTCATGTCGCGCGGCGAGGCCGACTTCGCAGACCGGGTTCTCTCGGCGATGCGCCTGGGCTTCGGCGGCCACCAGGAGCCGAAGGCGTAGCTCAGCCGCGGGGCGTCGGCGGCTCCGGCGCCTCGTCGGGACCGGAGGCCACGAGCGCGCCCCACTCGTGGCGTCGATCCACCGCGCGCTCGGGCGGTCCTTCGAACGGAGGCAGGTCGGCGCGCGCCGTCTCCAGGCCGAGCACGATCCCCGGGTCGCCCAGCTCGACGACCCGGGAGGGGGGCAGCCCGGCGAGCGCCTCCGGGATGTCGTCCGCTCCGAGGGTCGCGGCGAGCGTGCGCAGGGCCGCGAGTCGCCCGATCGGGACGAGGACCGGCCAGCCGGCGACTCCCCGGAAGGCGGGCCGGACGACCGCGTCGCGGTCGGCGCCGTGGACCTCGATCAGGGACGTGACGGTCTCCGCGTCGAGCCATCCCATCTGCGCGGGCCACAGGAGCGCGGCCTCCGTCGCCTCAACCTCGGCGCAGGCCAGATCGATCGCGCGTGCCATCTGTCCCGCCGGTCCCAGCCCGGCCGGCGCCGGGGCGCCCAGGACGACCGGCGCCCCGGCGAGGGCCACAGCGATCGTGCCGTCGGGATCGGGCGCCAGCACGATGACGGGCACGGCTCCGCCGGCCCAGGCGAGATCCACCAGCCGGCGGATGTTCGGGGTGCCGTCCACGGTGCGGGTGGCGACGTCGGCGGAGGCGGCAAGGATGCAGGCTGCGACCGTCATCGATGCGATCCTAGCAGGCGCGCGCCTGCCGCCCACGCAGCCGTCGTTCGCACCTGTGCGACAATCCAGACGCCCATGACCGACACGAGCCTCCGATCCCGCGCGCCCGCCGCGGCTGCTCCGCCCGCAGCGGCGCAGCCGGCGGAAGGCCGGGCGACCGCCGTCCGCGCCGATCTGCGCAACGTGGCGATCGTCGCCCATGTCGACCACGGCAAGACCACGCTCGTCGACGCGCTGCTCCGGCAGACGGGGTCGTTCCGGGCGAACCAGGTCGTCGCCGAGCGCGTGATGGACTCGATGGATCTCGAGCGCGAGAAGGGCATCACGATCCTGGCCAAGCAGACCAACGTCGACTTCGACGGCATCCACGTCAACATCGTGGACACGCCGGGCCACGCCGATTTCGGGGGCGAGGTGGAGCGATCGCTCAACCTGGTGGACTCCGTGCTGCTCCTCGTCGACGCGGCGGAGGGACCTCTCCCGCAGACGCGCTATGTGCTCCAGAAGGCGATGGCGCGGCGCCTCCCCGTCGTGGTCGCGATCAACAAGATCGACCGTGGCGACGCGCGCCCGGCCGAGGTGCTCGACGACATCTACGAGCTGTTCATGGACCTCGGCGCGGATGCCGGCCAGATCGAGTTCCCGGTCGTCTACACCAACGCGAGGGCCGGCACCGCCACGCGGGCGCTCGCCGTGCCGGGGACGAGCCTGCGGCCGCTGCTGGAGCTCCTCGTGGCCGTGACGCCGCCTCCCACGTTCGAGCCCGGCCACCCGCTCCAGCTGCTCGTGACCAACCTCTCGGCGAACGAGTACGTGGGGCGGATGGCGGTGGGCCGGCTGATGAACGGCACGATCCGGGTCGGCCAGCGGATCGTGGTCGTGCGCGAGGAGCCGGATGACCCGAACGGTGTCGTCGAGCCCGGACGGACCATCACCCTGTCCGGGACCGTGACGGCGCTCCAGACCGCCCACGGGATCGAGCGGGCCGATATCGAGGAGGCCGGCCCGGGTGACATCGTCTCGGTCGCCGGGCTGCCCGAGGTGACGATCGGGGACACGCTGACCGACCCGTCCGACCCGCGTCCGCTGCCGCGCCTGGAGGTGGACGAGCCGACGCTGCGGATGACCTTCGGGGTCAACACCTCGCCGCTCTCCGGTCGAGATGGCAGGTTCCTGACGAGCCGCCAGCTCCGGGCGCGGCTGGAGAAGGAGATCCTGGGCAACGTCGCGATCCAGTTCTTCCCGACCGAATCGGCCGACACCTTCGAGGTGCGCGGCCGCGGCGAGCTCCAGCTCGCGGTCCTCGTGGAGCAGATGCGCCGCGAGGGGTTTGAGCTTCAGGTCAGCCGCCCGGAGGTCATCCTGCGGACGATCGACGGGAGCGTCCAGGAACCCTACGAGCGGATCACCATCGACGTTCCGCCCGAGTACATCGGCACGATCCAGACGGCGCTGGCAGGCAGGAAGGGGCGTCTCGAGCAGATGACCACCGACGCGGACGGCCGGGTGCGAATGGACTTCGTCCTGCCGGTCCGGGGCCTGATCGGCTATCGCGGCCAGCTGATGACCGAGACCCGCGGCACCGCCCTGCTCCACCAGATCGGGGAGGGCTACGGCCCGTACGCGGGCGAGGTCACACACCGGACCAACGGCGTGCTCGTGGCCGACCGCGCCGGCATCTCGAACGCCTACGGCCTGTTCAACCTCCAGGAGCGTGCCGAGATGCTGATCGGTGCCGGGGAAGCCGTCTACGAGGGGATGGTCGTCGGCGAGAACGCCCGCTCCGGCGACATGGACGTGAACGTGACGAAGGAGAAGAAGCTCACCAACATCCGCACCCACGCCCACGACGAGGCGCTGCGGCTCGTGCCCCCGAGGCCGATGACCCTGGAGAACGCCATCGAGTTCATCGGCGACGACGAGCTGGTGGAGGTAACGCCGACCCAGCTCCGGCTCCGTAAACGCCTGCTGTTGCAGCACGACCGGCGCCGGCAGGCCGGGGCGCGAGAGGACGCCCGAGGCGCCGAGGAGCGCTGAGCCGCGCGGCGGTCCACGATCCGGTACCGGACCGCACGCCCCGGTCACGCACCGCTACCATCAGGGCGTGGAGCGGGCCAGGCTGAGGGCAACGGCGCGCGCGGCCAGGGAAGCCGTCGTCATGGCCGTCGCGCTCGGCCTTGCGACGCTCGCCGTGGCCGCGCTCGAGGGCGCGCTCCGGATCCCGGACGCCTCGGCCACGTACCTGCTGGCAGTGGTCTCCGTGGCGGTCGTGTTCGGGACACCGGCGGCCGTGGCGACGGCCTTCGGGTCGTTCGTGCTTTACGACTACCTGTTCGTGTCGCCCAGGGGCGCGCTCATCATCGCCGATCCGGCGGAGCTGCTGAACCTGCTCCTCCTCCTCGCAATCGGCATCCTGGTGGGGCAGCTCGCCGGGATGCAGCGGGCGCGAGCCGAGACTGCGCTGCTCCGGGAGCGCCAGGCCCGCACCCAGTACCGGGTGGGACGCGAGCTCGCCACCGCCGCGACGGCGCGCGAGGCTCTGCCGTCGGTGCTCGGGATCCTGTGCCCCGAGGTCGAGGCGGCGCGGGCCTGGATCGGGCTCGGGCCGGACGTGGGGCACGAGCGGGTCGCGGCCGACAGCGATCCGCAGGGCAGGCCCTCCGTTCCGGTCTCCTATGCGCTGCTCCAGCGCGGTCCCGGGGATGCGCCCGCGGTGTGGGTCCGTGTCCATGACCCGCGGCCGTCTTCGGCGGAGCCGCGCGACACGGGAATCGTCGCGTACCGGTCCCCCCTGGGCGCCGGCGGCGTTGTGCTCGGGTCGCTGTGGGTGACCCGGCCCCGGCCTGTCGGTCCTCCCGGCCGCGGCCACACCCGCGTCCTCGCCGCGGCGGCCGACCAGATCGGCCAGGCGCTCGAGCGCGATCGGCTCGCCGGCGAGGCGACGGGTGCCGAGATCGCCCGGCGCAGCGAAGCCGCCAAGACGGCGCTCCTTGACTCGGTCACCCACGACCTTCGGACGCCGCTGGCGTCGATCCGCGCGGCTGCCGGGAGCCTGATGGACCCCGACATCCCGCTGGACGATGCCGCCCGGCGCGCACGGGCGGCGGCCATCGACGGCCAGGCCGAGCGGCTCAACCGTCTCGTCACGAACCTGCTCGACATGAGCCGGATCGAGGCCGGTGACCTCGAGGCACGCCTTGAGGTCTTTCCGCTCGAGGACCTGGTCCGGGCGACCGTCACGCGCATGACGGGGGAGCTCGCCGGGCGCCGACTCGAGGTCTCATTCCCGGAGTCGCTTCCACCCGTCGCGGTCGACGAGATCCTGCTCGACCAGGTCGTGACGAACCTGCTCGAGAACGCGGTCCGGCACACGCCGCCCGGGACGCCGGTCCACGTCCTCGGAACGGCGACGGCGGCCGGGACGGTCCGGCTGCGCGTCGAGGATGGAGGCCCCGGCGTGCCCCGCGCGGCGCTCGAGCACGTCTTCGACAAGTTCTATCGGGTGCCGTCGGGCACGGCTCGCTCCCGGCCGGGCAGCGGGCTCGGCCTCGCGGTCGTCCGCGGCTTCGTGGAGGCGATGGGCGGGGTCGCCAGGGCCGGGACGAGCGACCTCGGGGGGCTGGCGGTCGACGTGGAGCTCCGGGCGGTCCCGGGCGCGAGGCCGGTCGAGATCGGCGATCGCGCGGATCAGCCGGTGACATCGTGACCTCCACGCCGTCCGCCGGAGCGGCGATCCTCCTCGTGGAGGACGACGTGGCCACGCGGCGGGAAGTGGCGACCTTCCTGCGTGCTCACGGCTTCCGGATCGACGAGGCCGGCGACGGCGCCACGGCATGGGAGCGCTGGATGGCGCACCGGCCCGACATCGTCGTCCTCGACCTCGGCCTGCCGGATCTCGACGGGTCCGTGCTGATCCGTCGCGTGCGCCGCGATGCGACCACGCCGATCCTCGTCCTGTCGGCCCGGGACCGGGAGGCCGAGAAGGTCGCGGCGCTCGAATCGGGTGCCGACGACTACGTGACCAAGCCGTTCGGGGCGGCCGAGCTGCTGGCGCGGCTGCGTGCGCTCCTCCGGCGTGCGGCAGGTCCGGCCGGTGAGCCGACCGGGGCGATCGTCGTGGGCGACCTCAGGATGGACATCACGCGCCACGAGGTCACGGTGGCCGGCCGGCCGGTGCTGCTGACGCCGCGCGAGTTCGAGGTGCTCAAGGTGCTGCTCAACTCGGCCGGGCGCCTGGTGACGCACGGCAGGATGCTGCGGGCCGTGTGGGGGACCGCCTACTCGGACGAGGCCCACTATCTCCACGTCTACGTGAGCCAGATCCGCCGGAAGATCGCGGCGGTCGATCCGACCGGCGACCTCGCGGGGCTGATCAGCGCCGAGCCCGGCGTCGGATACCGTGTCCAGCCCGGCGAGAGGGACCGTTCCTGAGCCATCCTTGAGCGCGTCGACGTGCTCGGGCGTTGCCGGCCTCTTGGCGCAGGGCGCAAGACTTGCGGCATGAACGTCGCCGAGCTCCCGGTCGGCCCGACCGCGGGCCTCGATCCCGGAGATGGCTGGGACTGGGATCGCGAGGTCCGGATGGCGATCGCCATGGTGGCCCGGAATCCGGGTTACCGCGTCGTGCTCTGCCACGATTCGTGCACGGGCCGTGACATCGCGAGACTTGCCGGGGCTGCCTCGGACGCCGGCGTCGTGCTTGAGCCGATGATCCGGTTCGGCGGCGGCTGGGACGTCGAGGTCCGCACTGGGTGAGGTTAGGCCGCGCGGGTCCGGGCCCGCGTGAGTACAGTCTCTCGGTGAGCCACGACCCGAATCTCCTCCGCGGGCAGAAGCCGGGTGACCGACGCGTCCGCGTGACGCGGCCCGAGTCCAAGTACTTCCGATATGCGGCACCCGGCGTCGTGACCGCGCGCCCGACGGCGATCGAGCCGCGGACGCCGCTCGGCCGCGCCGCGTTCGCCGCGCGCCGCCGGCTATTCGGCCGACCGATCGAGTCAGAGGCGGAGATCACCGAGCGCCTCCCGAAGTGGAAGGCGCTCCCGGTCTTCTCTTCGGACGTCATGTCCTCGGTGGCGTACGCGACCGAGGCGAGCCTCTTCACACTGCTCGGGGCAGGCACCCAGGCCTTCGTCTGGCTGCTCCCGATTTCGGTCGCGATCGTCGGCGTGCTCGCGCTGGTGACGCTCTCGTACCGCCAGACCATCCGCGCCTACCCGAACGGGGGCGGGAGCTACATCGTGGCCCGCGCAAACCTTGGTGTGATGCCGGGCCTGGTCGCGGCCGCCGCGCTGCTGACCGACTACGTGCTGACCGTCGCGGTGAGTGTCTCGTCGGGCGTCCAGGCGCTCTACTCGCTCTTTCCGCCGCTGCTTCCGCTCGCGGTGCCGATCATCGTGGCCCTGATCCTCATGGTGATGGCGGTCAACCTGCGGGGCATCCGGGAAAGCGGCACCTTCTTCGCGGCGCCCACCTACATCTTCCTCGTCAGCGCCCTGGTGATGATCGGCGCCGGCGTCGTGCGGGCGCTGCTCGGCATGCCGCCCCAGGTGACCGGCGTGACTCCGCTCCAGGTCCCGGCTGAGACGTTCGGGCTGCTCCTGCTCATGCGCGCGTTCGCCGACGGCTGCTCGGCGATGACCGGGACCGAGGCGGTTGCCAACGGCGTGCCGGCCTTCAAGCCCCCGGAGTGGGAGAACGCCCGGACGACCATGCTGATCATGTCGCTCCTGCTCGGCACGATGTTCCTCGGAACGTCGTTCCTGGCGCACGTGAGCGGTGCGCTGCCGGCCGCCAGCGGCGAGTCGGTTCTCTCGCAGATCGGCCGCGCGGTGTACGGCGCCGGTCCGCTCTGGTACGTGCTCCAGCTTTCGACGATGGGGATCCTCGTCCTGGCCGCCCAGACGAGCTTCGCGGACTTTCCCCGTGTCGCCTCGATCCTCGCCAAGGACGGCTACTTTCCCCGCCAGTTCGCCTTCCGCGGCGAGCGGCTGGCCTTCAACGCCGGGATCGTCGCCCTGGCCCTGGTCTCGATCGTGCTCGTGGTCGCCTTCCGGGGCCGGGTCGAGGCGCTGATCCCGCTGTACGCGATCGGCGTGTTCACGGCCTTCACGCTCTCCCAGGCGGGCATGGTGCGGCACTGGTATGTCGAGCGCGGACCTGGATGGCGGCGGAGCGCGTTCCTCAACGGCCTGGGCGCCACGACCACCGGCATCGTCGTGATCATCTTCGCGATCGCGAAGTTCGCGCTCGGCGCCTGGATCATCCTCGTCGTCGTCCCGGTCCTCATCGTGCTGATGCTCCTCGTGCACCGGGAGTACGCCCGCGGGATCGTGGAGCTGGCCGTCTCGCCCGACCTCGTCTGGGGGCCGCCGGTCCATCGCCGCCGGGTCGTCATCCCGGTCTTCGACGTCCGCTGGGACGTCATCCAGGCGGTGCGCTTCGGGCGGTCGATGACCGAGGACATCACCGCGGTCCTCGTGACAGACGACGTGGCAGCCGCCGAACGGATCCGCGAGCGGTTCGAGCGCCAGCTGCCCGGGGTGGGGTTCGTCATCGTGGAGTCGCCCTATCGGAACCTCGTCGACCCGCTGATCCGCTACCTCGAGGTGACCGCGGAGCGCGACGCGAGCAGCGTCACGGTCGTCCTGCTCCCGGAGCGGGTGATCCACCACTGGTGGGAACGGATCCTCTTCAACCAGAACGTCCACCGGATCCGGGATGCCCTTGCCGGCCGCCCGGGGATCCTGGTCGCCGAGGTCCCGTTCCAGGCGCCAGAGCCAGGATCATGGACGGCCGCCGACGAGCGCGGACCCGGCGGGCGACAGGGCTAGCTAGATCGGGAGGTCGCCCTCGTCGGGGCCCTCGTACGGGTCCAGCGTCTCGGTGGCGTAGCGTCCGTAGAAGTTGATGAAGTGCGCGCCCTGCCGCCGGAGCAGCGCCCGGATCGTCCGACGCCGGAGCGGATCCATCTCGCGGACCGCGATCACCGGATGGCCGCGTCGGGCCTCGATCTCGTACCGTCGGAAGTCCGGTGCCTGGTCCATCTGGGTGAACTGGATCAGGCGATAGAGACGCGCTGCGAGGCCGTGGTGCTTGCCGCGGCCATCGATCCGAAGCGCCGCATCCTCGCCGACGAGGACACGGATCGCGGGACGCGGCTCGCCCGCGGCGACGATCGCGGCAACGGCCGCCTCCGCCGCCCCAGGGGAGGGAAGGATTCCCATGAGGTGGTCGGTCGGGTAGCCCAGCAGCCAGCCGGCAGGCCGCGTGGCGCGGTCGCGCAGCGCCGGCGCGGGAGCTTTCGGACGGCTGTTCACCCCGACAGGATAGCCAGCGGGCCTTCCCGGCGTCCGGCCGTACAATCCCGCTCTGATGGCGATCTACTTGGACCATGCGGCGACCACGCCGCTGCGTCCCGAGGCCCTGGAGGCGATGCTCCCGTACCTCGGCGGCGCGTTCGGGAACCCATCGTCGGCCCACTCGTTCGGCCGGGTCGCGCGGAACGCGCTCGACGAGGCGCACGAGCACCTTGCGACCGCCCTGGGCGGCTCGGCCCGCGAGATCGTGGTCACATCCGGCGGCACGGAGGCGAACAACCTGGCCATCAAGGGCGCCGCCTGGGCCGGAAAGGCGCGCGGCCATCGGCTCGTCACGAGCGCGATCGAACACCACGCAGTCGGTCACGCGATGCGCCACCTCGAGAAGTTCGGGTTCGAGGTCGTCGAGGTGCCGGTCGATCGCGTCGGGCAGGTGGACCCCGACCGGCTCGAGGCTGCCCTGGACGATCACACCACCCTCGTGTCGGTGATGCTCGCGAACAACGAGGTCGGGACGATCCAGCCGATCCGCGAGATCGCCGATCGGGTGCGGGCCCGGCGCGGCATCCTCTTCCATGTCGATGCCGTGCAGGCTGCCCCGACGCTCGAGGTGGACGTTGCCTCCCTGGGGGCCGACCTGCTGACGATCTCCGCCCACAAGTTCGAAGGACCCAAGGGCGTCGGGGCGCTCTGGGTGCGGCGGGGCACGCAGCTCCTTGCCCAGGTCCACGGCGGCAGCCAGGAGCGCCACCGGCGAGCCGGCACGGAGAACGTGGCCGGCGCGGTCGGGATGGCGGTCGCCTACGAATGCGCCTGCGCCGACCGGACGGCCACGGCAATTCGCCTGGCGGCGCTCCGCTCGCGCCTGGCCGCCGCCTGCCTCGCCATCGAGGGCGTCGAGCTGACCGGTCACCCGACCGAGCGCCTCCCCGGCCTGCTCTCGCTCCTGGTCCGGGGAGCGGACGGGGTTGCGATCACCGTGGCGCTCGACATGGACGGGATCGCCGCGTCGACGGGGTCGGCCTGCACGACGGGTTCGCCGGATCCATCGCACGTCCTCGTGGCGATGGGCTATACGGAGGCGGAAGCGCAGGGCGCGCTGCGCCTGTCGCTCGGCCGGGCCACCACCGACGCCGAGGTGAGCGAGGCGTGCCTGGTCGTGCCGCGGGTCATCGCGGCAGTCCGCGATGGTTCGGCTGCCCAGGCCGCGGACCCCCTTGGCGCCTGGCTGGGGGCCTAGGCCGGATGGCGCGCGTGCTCGTGGCGATGTCCGGCGGGGTGGACAGCTCGGTCGCGGCGGCGCTCGTGGCGGAGGCCGGGCACGAGGTCGTCGGCGTCTGGATGCGGGTCCACGCCGGAGCCGACGCCTACTCGGAGATCAGGCAGAGCTGCTGCTCGGCGGACGCCGCCGAGGACGCCCGCCGGGTGGCCGGGCAGCTCGGCGTCCCGTTCTTCGTCCTCAACCTGGAGCGCGAGTTCGAGGCGGGCGTCATCGCGCCGTTCCTCTCCGCCTATCTCGGGGGCGAGACGCCGAGCCCATGCGTGGCGTGCAACAGTGTCGTGAAGTTCGGAGCGCTCCTGGGGCGAGCCCGGCGACTCTACGGGTGCGACGCGGTGGCGACGGGCCACTACGCCCGCCGGGAGACGGTGACCGGCGCGGACGGACACACGGTCCATCTCCTCCGGCGTGGTCTGGACCGGACCAAGGACCAGGCCTACTTCCTGTTCGGGCTCCGCCAGGACCAGCTCGCCCACGCCGAGTTCCCGCTCGGTGGCCTGACGAAGGTGGAGGTCCGGGAGCTTGCCCGGGCGCGCGGCCTGGCGACCGCCGACAAGCCCGAGAGCATGGAGGTGTGCTTCGTGCCGAGCGGCGATCCGCGCGACGCGCTGCGGGAGCGCGCGGGATGGCTGCCGGCATCGGGCCCGGCGCTCGACGCTGCCGACGGGCGGGTCGTCGGATACCACGGCGGCGCGGCGGGCTTCACGGTCGGCCAGCGCCGCGGACTGGGGATCGCCCTCGGCGAGCCCCGCTACGTGAGCCGCGTCGATCCGGTCGCGAACACGATCGTGCTGGCCCGCCGCCGGGATCTCGAGACGCGTCGCTTCGTGATCGCCGACGTCACGTTCGTCTCCGGCCGGCCGCCGGGCGGCGCCGATCGACCATTCGCGGCGCGGGCGCAGGTGCGACATCGTGCCGAGGCGGTGGCGGCCCACGTCCGCCCTGCTGCGTCCGGGCCGGCGCGGCCGGGAACGCCCGCCCCACGCTGGGTGGTGGAGACCGAGTCGCCGGTATGGGCCGCTGCGCCCGGCCAGGCCTGTGTCCTCTACGACCCGGGCGACCCGGACGTGGTCCTGGGTGGCGGCCGCATCGTCCGGGACGACGGGTAGGGGCGCCCGGGTGCCGGCGATCGGACCGTCGCTCGTCCTTGCAGTCCTGCTGGGGATCTTCTGGACGGCCGCCGCGGTGCTCGTCCGCGGTGCCGCCGGCGCGCGCCTTCCCTTCCTCCTGCTCCTCGCCGTGACCGGAGCCTGGGCGGGGGACGCGATCGGCGCGCGCGTCGGCGGAGCATTCGACCTCCTCCGGATCGGTGACTTCCGGGTGCTGCCGGCCTCGTTGGGCGCGCTCGCGGGCCTCGTCCTCGTGGTGGTGCTGTCCGTGCTCGGCCCGACGCGGCCGGAGCCTGGCGCGAGGGGGGAGTGATGGCGCCTCGCGGACGATCGTGGCTGCGCACGCGGGACGGGGATCCGTTCGCGGTGTTCGTGCGCAGCGCGACCGTTGGCGCCTTCGTCGGGGCGATCATCGCCGGCTCGGCGATCTGGCGGCGTGCGCGCCGGCCGCAGACGGGTGCGCCGACGCCCGGTACGGGACGCTCGCTCCCGCGGGGAGCAGCTGCCTCGCCGGGCGCTGCGGGCGAGGTGGACGCTCCGCGGTCGTAGGCTGGCGGCGGAGGCGGCCGTGAGCCCCGCCCGGCGTTCGCTACCATTACCGCGATGTCGAAGCCTCTCGCCGTGCCCGACCCCGATCCGCGGATCGTCCCGCTCGCGGCCGCGGAGATCCGCCGGCGATACCTGGCGTTCTTCGCGGCGCGCGGGCACACCGTGGTCCCGAGCGCGAGCCTGGTGCCTGCCGGCGACCAGACCCTCCTGTTCACGAACTCCGGGATGGTCCAGTTCAAGGACGTGCTGACCGGCGCGGCGACCCGCAGCTACACCCGGGCGGTCGACGTGCAGCGCTGTCTCCGGGTTGCGGGCAAGCACAACGATTTCGAGGAGGTGGGCCGCACGCCCCGGCACCACACGCTCTTCGAGATGCTCGGCAACTGGAGCTTCGGCGACTACTTCAAGCGCGAGGCCATCCACTGGGCGTGGGAGTTCCTCACCCTCGAGATGGGGATCCCGGGCGAGCGCCTGGCGGCAACGACCTACCGCGACGACGAGGTCGCCTGGGCGGTCTGGCGTGACGAGATCGGGCTGCCGCCCGAGCGAATGGCGCGCTGGGGGAACGTCGAGGCGGGCGACGACAAGAACTTCTGGCGGATGGCCGACACAGGTCCGTGCGGCCCATGCAGCGAGATCCACTTCGACCGCGGCGCCGAGCTCTCCGAGGGACCGGAATGCGTCCCGGACCACTCGGAGCACTGTCCGCGCTGGCTCGAGCTCTGGAACCTCGTCTTCATGGAGTTCAACCAGCTTCCCGAGGGGCCACGGGTGCCTCTCCCGTTCACCAGCGTGGACACCGGGCTGGGGCTGGAACGGCTGGCCAGCGTGCTCCAGGGCGTCCTGTCCAACTACGACACGGACCTCTTCACGCCGATCCACGAGACGCTCCGGCGCCTCCTCGGCCACGATCCGGACGCCTTCGAGGCGAGTCGCTTCAGCTACCAGGTCATCGCCGACCACAGCCGAGCGATGACCTTCCTGATCGCCGACGGGGTCCTGCCCGCGAACGAGGGCCGCGGCTACGTGCTGCGCCGGATCATCCGCCGCGCCGTGCGGCACGGCAGGCTGCTCGGCCGGCGCGAGCCGTTCCTCGCCGAGACCGCGGCCACGGTCATCGAGGTGATGGGCGAGGCCTACCCGGTGCTGCGCGACGAGCGCGAGCGGATCCTGGCGGCGATCTCGCGCGAGGAGACCCAGTTCGCCCGGACGCTCGACGCGGGCACCGCCCAGCTCGAAGAGGCGCTGATCCCGCTGACCGACGCGGAGCGGGTGGTGGGACGCCGCCCGGAGGAGGTCGCCCCCGGTTCGCCCGTCCTCCCCGGTGAGTTCGCGTTCCGTCTCCACGACACGTACGGCTTCCCGATCGACCTCACCGTCGAGCTTGCCGCCGAGTACGGCGTCGTCGTCGACCGGGCCGGCTTCGAGACCGCCCTGGCCGAGCAGCGGGAACGGAGCCGGGGCGGCCGCAGGGCGGAGCTGGCGCGTCACGCCCAGCTCACCGCGCTCTACGAGGGGATCCAGCGTCGCGCCGGCGACACGGTTTTCGTCGGCTACCAGTCCACCTCGGCCGAGGCGCGGGTCCTCGCGATCCTGCGCGACGGGACGGCCTTCGACGAGCTGGCCGGAGTCGGCGAGGCCGAGGTGATCCTGGATCGAACGCCGTTCTACGCGGAGGGCGGCGGGCAGGTCGGCGACCGCGGCGAGCTGCGCGAGGCCGGGGGCGGCTCGCCGCTCTTCAGCGTCGAGGACGCTCAGCGGCCCGTCGGCGGCGTGGTCGTCCATCGCGGGATCCTTCACGGTCGTCTGCGGACCGGCGAGGTCGTGAGCGCGGTCGTCGATGCCGAGCGCCGGGCCCGGACGATGCGCAATCACACCGCCACGCACCTGCTCCACCGGGCACTGCGCAACGTCGCGGGGCCCTCGGCGCGCCAGGCGGGCTCGCTCGTCGGGCCCGACCACTTCCGCTTCGACTACCCCTTCGACCGAGCCCTCACCGACGACGAGCGGCGCCGGATCGAGGACGAGGTTCGGCGCGTCATCCGCGAGGACCGCCCGGTCACGACGGCGCTCCTGCCGATGCGCGCGGCCATCGACGCGGGCGCGGACGCCTTCTTCGACGAGAAGTACGGCGAGACGGTGCGAACGGTACGTGTCGCCGACTACAGCTTCGAGCTGTGCGGCGGCACGCACTGCCGGGCCTCCGGGCAGGTGGGCTCCTTCGTGATCACCGCGGACCGCAGCATCGGCTCCGGGATCCGGCGGATCGAGGCGCTCACCGGCGACGCCGCGGATGCCCACCTGCGCCAGCGCGCCGAGCTGCTCTCGGAGGTCGCCGCGCGCCTGGGGGCCCAGGCCGTGGAGGCGGTGCCCGAGCGGATCGCGGCGCTCGAGGCGGAGCTCCGGGACGCGCGTCGGCGCCTGCGTTCCGGCGGGGCCGCCGGCGTCCCCCGGCCGGCCGAGCTTGCCGCGTCCGCGCGGGAGGTGGCTCCGGGGGTCCGGCTCGTCCTCCGCGCCGGTCCGTGGGCCTCGATCGACGAGCTCAAGGCGGCCGCCAAGGAGACGCGCTCGCTGCTGCCGTCGGGCGTGATCGCGCTCGGCCTCGACGCCGACGAGCCGCAGCTCTTCGTGGGCGTTTCGGACGATCTCGTGGCGCGGGGCATCGCAGCGGGTGACCTCGTGCGGGCCGCCCTGCCGCCGATCGATGGGAAGGGAGGGGGGCGGGCGGAGATGGCGCAGGGTCGGGGCTCGCGACGCGAGGGCCTCGCTGCCGCGCTGGCCGCGATCGGCGCGGCGCTCGCCGCGGGCAGCGGCGGCTAGGCAGCCGGCCCATGGGCTTCCTCCGACGGTTCTGGCAGCGCGACGGGGGCCAGCAGCTCGCCGCCTGCACCGCGCTGGACGTCGGCACGGAGTTCGCCAAGGCGCTCGTCTTCGAGATCGACGCCCTGGGCCGGGGGACCGTACGGGGCGTCGGGCGCAAGCGCCAGGGCCTCGCCCACATGCAGTCAGGCACCGTCGCGGACATCGGTGCGGTGGTCGACAACTGCGCCGTCGCGCTCCAGGAAGCCGAGGAGATGGCCGGCTTCCGCCCGACCCAGGTCGTCATCGGGATCGCCGGGGAGCTGGTGAAGGGTTTCACCACGTCGCATACCCAGGAGCGCCGCAAGCCGGACGCCCCGATCACCGATGCGGAGCTCCAGAAGCTGATCGACGGGGTGCAGCGCGCGGCGCTCGTCGAGGCCGAGCGGGCCATCACCTGGGAGACCGGCCTGCCCAACGTCGACGTGCGGCTCGTCCACGCGGCGGTGACGTCGGCGAGCATCGACGGGTACGCAGTCACGAACCCGGTCGGGTTCCAGGGCCGCCACGTGCGGATCGGGATCTTCAACGCCTTCGCGCCGCTCGTCCATCTCGGTGCCCTCGAGAGCGTCGCCGCGCAGCTCGACCTCGAGCTGCTGGAGATCGTGGCCGAGCCGTATGCCGTCGCCCGCGTGCTCGCCTCGGAGCAGGTTCAGCAGGCGGGCGCCCTTTTCGTGGACATCGGTGGCGGCACGACCGACGTGGCGCTCGTCAGGGCGGGGGGCATCGAGGGGACTCGGATGTTCGCCCTCGCGGGCCGAGCCTTCACGAAGTCGCTCGCCGACCGCCTGGACCTTCCGTTTCCCCGGGCCGAGGCGCTCAAGGTCGACTACGCGCGGGGGCTGGCGATCGCGGAGCGCGAGATGGTCGCCGAGATCGTCGGCGACGACGTCGCTGTCTGGGCCGCAGGGGTGGAGCTCGTGCTCGACGAGCTCGCCAGCGGCGACCTGCTGCCCGGCCGGATCTACCTGTGCGGCGGCGGTTCGCGCCTGCCCGAGACGGCGACGGCACTCCGCGATCCGGCCTTCTATGGGCGCCTGCCGTTCAGCCGCCCGCCCGAGGTGGTGGTGATGCAGCCGGCGATGGTGGAGTGGATCACGGATGCGACGCACCTGCTTGTCGACCAGCAGGACGTGACGCCGCTCGGGCTTGCCTACCAGGCGATCGAGCTCCAGGAGGAGCAGGATCCCCTGGATGCCGCCCTTCGGCGGGTGCTGCGCGCGATGAAGCTGTAGCGTCGTCCCGATGGCCGTCTACTACCTCGACATCGACGACGAGATCACCTCCGCGGCCGCCCGGATTCGCGCCACGGACGACCTCGCAGTGGTCCTCGTCCTGCCTGCCGGCTCGCGGATCGCGACCAGCCGGATCAACTTCCGGCTCCTCGCCCGGGAGGCCCACCAACGGAACCGCCGACTGGCGATCGTGACCCCGGAGGCGTCGGCTCGCGCGCTCGCAGCGACCGCGGGCCTGCCCGTGTTCGCGTCCATGCGCGAGTACGAGGCGACGCTGTCGGAGGCGGCCGTGGCGGTGGATGCTGCGGCCGCACCGGCTCCTGCGGAAGGCGTGATCGCCCCGGCCCCCGACAGGGCCGCCGCCCCCGTCGGCTCGCAGACGCGTGCCGCGGCGTCGGGACGGGACGTCGGCCGCGGCCCGGTCGCCCGCGGCTCGGTGCCGCAGCAGGCGACCGACTTCACGCGGCCGGGCCCCTCCACCGGGCTCGGGCCGGCGGCCGACCGGGCGACACCCGCGCGGCCGCGTCGACGCCAGCGGGCGGCGCTCCTCGCCGGGCTGCTCATCGTCGTCTTCCTCGCGGTCGCGGGAGGGACGGCGGCGTACCTGCTCCTGCCCAGCGCGTCGATCGTGCTGACGGTCCGCTCCGCTCCGGTCGGCCCGCTCGCGTTCAGCGTCACGGCGGACCCGGCTGCGGCGGTTGCCGACCCGGCAGGCGGGGTGGTGCCGGCGACGCTCCTGCAGATCCCGCTCTCGGCAAGCGGGACGTTCCCGGCCACGGGGAAGCGTGTCGACCAGGCCCCAGCCACGGGCAGCGTGCGCTGGAGGAACTGCGATCCGACCCGCGCCTACACCATCCCGCAGGGCACCCTGGTACGCACGCAGTCCGGGGTCGGGTTTGCCACCGACGAGGCGCTCTTCCTGCCGGTGGCGATCCTGAACGTGCCGACGATCACCTGCGAGTCCCGGGCGGTGACCGTGACGGCGGCAACCCCCGGCCCGGCCGGCAACGTGGCGGCAGGCACGATCACGGTGATTCCGGGCGCGTACAACAGCGTCGTGATCTCGGTCGTGAACCCGGCACCCACGAGCGGCGGGATCAAGAACGAATACCCAAAGGTCACCCAGAAGGACATCAGCGCAGCGCTGGCGACGCTCGGCACGGAGCTCGACACGCAGCTGGCCAGCGCGGCCGCGGCTCCCGCCGGACTGCTGGCAGGGAGCACGGCGTTCCCGGCGACCGCGACGCGCGGTGACGCGGCTCCCACGCTCGATCCCACCACCCTCGTCGGCCAGCAGGTCGCCCAGTTCGACCTCGGCGCGACCGCCTCCGGCACGGTCGTGACGGTCGACCAGGCATCGATTCTCGCCCTCGGCCAGGCGCGCCTGGCAGCCGCGGTGCCCGCGGGGCGCGACGTCGTCACCGGTTCCGCCCGGGTGACGGTGGGTTCGGGGACCGCGGTGGGCCAGCGGGTGCAGTTCGATGTCACTGCGCAGGAGGAGAGCGCGCCACGGATCGACCAGGCGGCGCTCCTGGCGCAGCTGAAGGGCCGCACCCCGGCCGAGGCGCGCTTGATCCTGGCGCCCTACGGCGATTCGACCATCACGCTCTGGCCCGACTGGGTGTCGGCCATCCCAACCCTCGATGCCCGCATCGGCCTGCGCATCGTCGGCCTGCCGGTTGCCGCGCCGAGCGCGACCCCTCCGTCCGCGGCGGCGCCGTGAGCAGGATCCTGGGAATCGACCTCGGCACGAAGAGGATCGGCCTCGCGATCGCGGAGCCCGGAGCGCTCCGCGCACGGCCGCTTGCCACCATCGGCCGCGGACGCTCGGTGGGTGCCGACGCCACGGCCCTGCGGACGGTCGCGGGTGCGAACGGGGTGGGGGAGCTGGTCGTGGGCCTGCCGCTCGACATGTCCGGCGGGGAGGGTCGTGCCGCCGGAGCCGCGCGGGCGTGGGCGGTCGCGATCGCCGACGCGACGGGGCTCCCGGTGGCGCTGCGCGACGAGCGACTCTCGAGTCACGTGGCGGAGGGCCGCGTGGGGCCGGCCAGGCGTGGGCCGTCGGGTGGACCTCCCGGTCCGGCCCGGCGCGCGGCGAACCGCGCCCGGATCGACCGCGAGGCCGCCCGCGTCATCCTCGAAGACGAGCTGGCTGCGCGCGCGCTGGGCTCGCCCGGTGAGTGGATCATGCCCCGAGCGCGATCGGATGCCGGCGCGGAGGCCACGCAGGCCGGGTCGGGTACGCTTGTGCCTTCCGCGCAGGGGCCCGGCGACGGGACGGCGGGGGATTCAACGACTGCCGTTCCCGGTCCGGGATCGCACGAGGACGGTGGATGACGATCCGTGGCGGCGGGAACCCCCGGGACGATCGGGAGGACGCGACCGGGCCCGCCTCGATGGCACATCGCGACGGCGAGGATGCTCCGCGCGCGAGGCCTTCCCGTCCCCATCGCGGAGGCCCTCGGCGGATGGGCCCCCGTTCCGCGCCGGGGCTCGCCCGGGCGCGGGACCGAGGCGGCCCGCCCAGCGTGCTGCGGTTCGTGGTCTTCCTGCTCGTGGCAGCGGGGCTGGTGCTGGTCGTGCTCGTGACCCTGGGCCGGCCGCTCGTGCGCGGCGTCGTCGCCGGCCTGGCCGGCGCGAATCCGAGTGCGCTCGGGATCGGGTTCGTGGCCGACATGGTTCGCGAGGACCTCGGTCCGGCCCTCACGGAGCCGGCCGGGCCCGGCACGGCGGACGTCACGTTCGTCGTCCAGCCGGGTGACACCGCGACGACCATCGCGAACCGCCTCGTCAGCGCCGGGGTGCTGCGTGACGCTCGGGCCTTCGTCCTGGACTCCGTCGAGCGGAACGTGACGACCAGCTACCAGGCGGGAAGCTTCGACGTTCGCCAATCGATGACCCCGGACCAGCTGGTGACCGCTCTGCTGACCCCGCCGCCGCCCGACCCCCACATCACCCTGTCGATCCGGACCGGGCTCCGCCTCGAGCAGATCGCGGCGCTGATCGAGGCGAAGCCGGTCGCCAAGGGCATCGCGGGTCTGACGATGTCGGCACAGGCATTCCTGGACCTGGTCCGGAACCCTCCGGCGTCGCTCCTGGCGGACTACCCGTGGCTCCGGATCCCAAAGGGCGGCTCGCTCGAGGGATACCTCGCCGCGGGCGACTACTCGATCCTGCCGGACGCGTCGCCGGAGGACCTCGTTCGGATGATGCTCGACCAGTTCATCGCCACCGTTGGCCCCGAGCGGATGCAGGTCCCGGCCTCCCGGGGGCTGACCTGGACGCAGGTCCTCACGATGGCGTCCATCGTCGAGCAGGAGGCGCGGCTGGACTCGGAGCGGGCGAAGATCGCCGGAGTCCTCCAGAACCGGCTCAATCCGCACACCGAGGCGGCCGGCTTCCTCGGCTCGGATCCAACCGTCCTCTACGTGAACGACACGTTCCAGCTGTCCGGGCTGCCGATCGCGAAATGGGTCAGCTACGTGTTCTGGGCGCCGATGCAGGGGGCGCTCGCGACGGACATCCCGGCCCGGCTCGCCGCCTACGACACCTACACGACCAAGGGCCTCCCGCCCGGGCCGATCTGCACGCCCACCGTCGCCTCGATCGACGCGGCGCTCCACCCGGATACGCGGGGCGGCTATCTCTTCTTCCTGGCCACCAAGGGCGGCACGACGGTCTTTGCCAAGACGTACGCCGAGCACCTGGCGAACATCGCCAAGTACGGGAACTGAGGCGGTGCATTTCCCGGTTCCGGCCGACTTCGCAGGTCCACCGTCCCCGGCGCGCCGCCGGGCCTGGGAGGACGCCGATCGCGAGGCGCGGCCGGCCCGCCTCGCGCGTCTGCGGGCGCGGTTCGCCGGCGCCGGGGTGGATGCCTATCTCGGCCTCCGCCGCGAGGAGATCCGCTACCTGACCGGCATGATCCTCGGCGAAGGGGAGGAGAAGGTGGCCGGCCACTCGGGACGGTTTCTCGTGTCCGGAGATTCCGTCGTGGTCCTGGCCGACAGCCGCTACCGGCTCCAGGCACGGCGCGAGGCTGTCGGAGCACGCGTCGAGGAGGTCACCTACGACCTGGCCGCGCACTGGCCGGCGCTGTGCGCATCCATCGGGGCGCGGCGGGTCGCGGTTCCGGCGGCCGACATCAGTCACGGCCTGTGGGGCGAGCTTGCCGCGGCCGCACCCGGGGTCGAGCTCGTCCCGGCGGGAGCCTGGGTCGACGCGGACCGCGCGGTCAAGGAGCCTGCCGAGGCCGAGCGGATCGCGGCCGCCTGCGCGGTGGCCGATCGAGCCCTCGCCACGCTCCTGCCGGAGATCCGTCCCGGAGTCACGGAGGCGGCGCTCGCCTGGCGCCTGGAGCGCAATCTCCGGGAGCTCGGGGCCGAGGCGCTCGCCTTCGACGTGGCAGCGCTCGCGGGGCCCGGGGCCGCGCTTCCGCACGGCTCGCCCGGGGCGCGTCACGTCCGGGCGGGCGGTGTGCTGCTGTTCGATTTCGGCGCGCAGGTGGCGGGCTACCGAAGCGACATGACCCGCACGCTGTTCGCCGGCGAGCCGCGCGCCGCCGACCTCGCCGTCTACGAGCTGGTTGCCCGGGCGCAGGCGGCCACGATCGGCTACCTCGTCGGCGAGCTTGCGGAGGGCCGCACACCGAACGGCCGGGCCGCCGACGCGGCGGCCCGCGGTGTCATCGCCGCCGGCGGCCATGGCGCCCATTTCGGGCACGGCACCGGGCACGGGATCGGGCTGGCGACTCACGAGCTCCCGTCGCTGTCGCGCGGGGCGCCCGAGACCGCGCTGCCGGGCCCGACCGTCTTTTCCGTCGAGCCGGGGGTCTACCTGGACCGTCGCATGGGCGTGCGGATCGAGGACCTGGTGCTGCTCGACGCCTCGGCGGGGCGCGTGGAGCGGCTGACCCGCTTCCCGCGGGACGTGCTGGTCGTCGGGTGACGGTTTGGCCGGTCCGCGCGCCCTCGTCTGCTAGGATCCATCCCACCATCACGACCACCCGCGCCGGCGCCCGCCCATCCCCGCCGGCATCCCGAGGGAGCCCCGCATGATCTCCACCGGTGAACTGCGCAAGGGCGTCGTCATCGAGCTCGATGGCGACCTCTGGCAGATCCTCGACTACCACCACATCAAGATGGGTCGCGGCTCGGCCCAGGTCCGGATCAAGCTCAAGAACGTGAAGAAGGGCTCCACCGTCGAGCGGTCCTTCCAGGCCGGCGAGAAGTGGCCCCGGGCCCAGCTCGACCGGCGGCCGATCCAGTTCATGTACCGCGACGGCGACGACTTCCACTTCATGGAGATGGCGTCGTACGAGCAGTTCCACCTGAACGCGGCGGAGCTCGACGATGCCGTCAACTACATGAAGGACGGTATGCAGCTCGATCGGATCAGCTACGAGTCCGAGACCCTGGGTGTCGAGCTGCCGATCACGGTCGACCTCGTGGTCGTCGAGACGGACCCCGGCTTCGCGGGTGACACCGCGACCGGCGCCCGCAAGCCTGCCACGACCGAGACCGGGCTCGTCGTGCAGGTGCCGCTCTTCGTGACCGAGGGCGACACGATCCGCGTCGACACGCGGACCGGCGAGTACCAGACCCGGTTGTAGCGTCGCGGCAGCCTTCGCGCGCCGCATCGACGCCCTTCGCGCACCGCGGCGTCGCCCGTGCCCGCTCACGAACCGCCAGACTGGGCACTCCCGAGCTGGGACGCGCTCGACCTCGGAGCGCGACCGGCAGGCCGCCCGGGAGCGGCCCGTCCCCCCGGGACGTCCGGGCTGCGGATCCTCGGGGTCACGGAGGTCACCAGGGCGGTCCGCGACGCCATTCGCGAGGATCGCCGTCTCGCCGACCTGTGGGTGGAAGGCGAGGTGGGCCGGGTGACGGTCAGCTCCGCCGGCCACGCCTACTTCACCCTGCGCGACGAGAAGAGCCAGCTCGCCTGCGTCTTCTTCCGCGAGGACCGGCAGGCGAGCGCGTTCGAGCCGCAGGCGGGGATGCGCGTCGTGGTTCACGGCAGGATCGACGTCTTCGACGCGCAGGGCGTCTACCAGTGCTACGTGACGGCGATCCAGCCCGCCGGCTTCGGCGATCTCGCGGTCCGATTTGAGCAGACAAAGGCACGCCTCGCGGCTGAGGGGCTCTTCGAGGCGCGCCGGAAGCGGGCGCTGCCCGCCCGGCCGACGACGATCGGGGTCGTGACGAGCCTCTCCGGGGCGGCCATTCACGACATCCTGCGCGTGCTCGCCCGGCGCTGGCCGCTCGTCGAGGTCGTGCTGAGCGACTGTCGGGTCCAGGGCGACGGATCGGCAGAAAGCGTGGTTGCGGCCCTCGCGCGCCTGGCCCGCTACGACGGGCGGTGTCGCGAGCGGGACCACCCGGAGCAGGCGCCCGGCCTCGTGATCGTGGCCCGCGGCGGCGGCTCCCTCGAGGACCTCCTCGCCTTCAACGACGAGCGCGTCGTGCGCGCGATCGCCGCCCACCCGGTCCCGGTGGTGAGTGGCGTCGGCCACGAGACGGATGTCACCCTGGCCGACTTCGCGGCCGACCTCCGTGCACCCACGCCGTCGGCCGCCGCCGAGGTCGCGGTACCGGATCGTCTCGACGTGCTCGCCGCGCTCCGGGCGCAGCGGCGCCGCCTCGACGCGGCCGTCGAGCGAGAGACGGCCACGTCGTCCCGGCGGGTCGCCGCCGAGCGGCGAGCGCTGGACGGCCTGCGCCCGGAGACGCGACTGGCTGCCGCGCTCGAACGCGCCGGGTTCCTCCTGGACCGCGCCACGGCCGCCGTCGCCGGGGCGATCGCCGCCGATCGACGTTCGGCCGAGAACGCGGCTCGCAGCCTCGCGCCCCTCGCCGAGGGCCGGCTGCGGCACGAACGCGGGCGGCTCGCGGCAGCGTCGGCCGCGCTGGGTGCGCTTGGCCCGGAGGCGACGCTCGCGCGTGGGTACGCGATCGTCCGGCGGGCCGCGGACGGGGCGATCGTCCGCGATCCGGTGGACTCCCCCCCGGGCACCCTGCTCCGAGTGCGCGTGGCGAACGGCGACCTCGCCGCCCGGGCGGAGGCCGACCCCGGTGGCTGACCTCGCCGTGTTCGGCCCCCTCGTCGCCCTGGTCGCCGCCGCCGGGATCGGCCTTGGTATGCTCGCCTCGCCCCGGCCTCCGGCCCGGGCCGCGCGACATGCGGCGGACGGCAGGTCCGCTCCCGCGCGGCCAGGTCAAGAGCCGATGGGCGGGCCCGCCCGGCACGACGATGGAGGCGAGACGCGTGGCTGAGGAGCGCGAGGCGCTGGGAGGAATGACGTTCGACGCCGCCCTTGCCGAGCTGGAGCGGACCGTGGCGGAGCTCGAGGCCGGGGGACTGCCCCTCGAGCAGACGATCGCGCGCTACGAGCGCGGGGTGGCGCTCGAGCAGCGATGCGAGGCGCTGCTCGCGGATGCCGAGCTGCGGGTGCGCCGGCTGGTGGAAGGGGCGCGCGGGGCGCTGGCCGTCGCCGAGATCCGGCTCGACGGCGAGCCCGCGGAGAACCCGTCCGGCGCCGTCTCGGGGGCCGCGGAGTAGACTCGGAGAGCATTCCGGCAGACGCGATCCGCGCGGTCGCCGGCCGCGAATTGGGATCGAGGCGACCGCCTGCGGCGGTGCCCCAGGAAGGCCTACGAAGGAGCCAGCGCGTGGCGATCCTCCCGATTCTCCGTGGTCCGGGCGACCTTCGCGGGCTCACCGACCAGCAGCTGCTCGAGCTCGCGGAAGAGATCCGCCGGGTGATCATCACCACGGTCGCGACGACGGGAGGGCACCTCGGCTCGTCCCTCGGCGTGGTGGAGATCACGCTCGCCCTCCACCGGATCCTCGAGTCGCCGCGCGACCGGATCGTGTGGGACACCGGCCACCAGGCGTATCCGCACAAGCTGCTCACCGGCCGGTACGAACGCTTCGGGACGCTGCGCCAGCTCGGCGGGGTGGGGGGCTTTCCACGGCGCAGCGAGTCCGAGCACGACGTCTTCGACGGCGGGCACGCGGGCACGGGCCTCTCGATCGCGGCCGGCCTCGCGACGGCTCGGGACGTCCGCCACGGCATGGAGCGGATCGCAGTCGTCGTGGGCGACGCGGCGCTCATGAGCGGGCTGTCGCTCGAGGCGCTCAACGACCTGGGACATCGCCGGACCCCGATGCTGATCGTCCTCAACGACAACGAGATGTCCATCAGCCCGTCGGTCGGGGCGCTCTCCAAGTACCTCTCGGAGATCAAGCTCTCGACGGCCTGGCAGCAGTCGAAGCGCGGCTACGACCAGCTCGTCGAACGGGTCCCGATGGTCGGACCGACGGCCCTCGAGTTCAGCCGCCGGGTCCGGAAGTCCGTGGTGAGCTTCGCCCAGCCCGGGCAGCTCTTCGAGGACCTCGGGATCACCTACATCGGCGTCGTGCCGGGCCACGACCTGCGCATGCTCGAGCACACGTTCAGGAGCGCGCTCGCACTTGATTCCCCGGTCCTCGTCCATGTCCGCACGCAGAAGGGTCGCGGCTATCGGCCGGCGGAGAAGGACCAGGTCGGCTTCCACGGCGCCGCACTTCCGCCCATGGCGGATAGCCACGAGGCACGCCGGGGCCGCCCGGCCAGCCCGCTGGGTGCCGGCGAGATCTCCGCGATCGCCAGCGGGAAGGCGTCGCGGAACGGCAGCGCGCTGCGCCCCGCGGCCGAGCAGGCCGGGACCCCGAGGTTGCCCAACTACACGCACTTCTTTGCTGCCGAGGTGATCGCCGCGGCACGCGAGGACCGCCGGATCATCGCGATCACCGCGGGGATGCCCACGGGAACCGGCCTGAACCGTTTCCAGGCCGAGTTCCCGGACCGCTTCGTCGACGTTGGCATCGCGGAGCAGCATGCCGTCGCGCTCGCGACCGGGATCGCGCTCGGCGGCAGCCGGCCCGTCGTCGCGATCTACGCGACCTTCCTCCAGCGCGCGTTCGACCAGATCGTCCACGACGCGGCCCAGAACGACCAGCCCGTCCTGATCGGCGTCGACCGCGCGGGCCTCGTCGGCGAGGACGGGACCAGCCACCAGGGGATGTTCTCCTACGCCGCGCACCGCCAGGTCCCGAACCTCGTCATCGCGGCTCCGAAGGACGAGCAGGAGCTGCGCTCGCTGGTCCGCACCGCGCTGGCGCAGGACCACCCGTTCGCGGTCAACTACCCGCGTGACGCCGGCTTCGGCGTGCCCGAGCGGACACCCGAGATCCTGCCCGTCGGGCGGGGCGAGGTCCTGCGCGAGGGACGGGAGGTCCTCATCGTCGGCTTCGGGCCGATCGTCGCCCGGGGCGTCGAGGTGGCCGAGGCGCTCGCGCTCGAGGGTTGGTCGGCCGGTGTGATCAACGCCCGATTTCTCAAGCCGCTCGACCGCCAGCTCATCCTCGACCAGGCCCGCGGCAAGCGGCTCGTCGTCACCCTGGAGGAGAGCACCGCGATCGGGGGATTCGGGTCGGCGGTCCTCGAGGTTCTCGAAGAGGCCCGGCTCGCCGACCCGGCCTATCGCGACGTCGCCCTGCGGATCGTGGGCATCCCCGGCGACCGGTTCGTCGACCACGGCTCGGTAGGCGACCTTCGCGCGCTCACGCGGCTCGACGCGGCGGGGATCCTGGAGCAGGTTCGCGAGACGCTGGCGCTTCTCCGTGCGCGTCCGGCCGGCGCACCGGAGGCAGCACCTTCGACGGCGTCGCTCGCCTGAGGACCGCGCCGCGGCCGGGTACGCCGGAGTGCAGTGTCGCGTGGCATGATCGCGTGGTGCGCACCGCTCGCCGTGTCGACCACACGTCTTCGGGTTCCGAGCCGGCAGGCTCCACCCGGGCGCGCCGCGCGCCCCGCGTCCGCCTGGACGAGCTGCTCGTCGAACGGGGCGTGGCGGGATCGCGGAGCCGGGCCCAGGCGCTGCTGCTCGGCGGGCGGGTCCGGGTCGGATCGGGCGACGCGGCACGCGTCGATCGGAAGCCGGGAGATCTCGTGGACGGCGCTCTCGCCGTCGAGCTGATCGCGCCGCTTCCCTACGTGTCGCGGGGCGGCGAGAAGCTCGCTGCGGCGCTCGACGCATTCGGGGTGGACCCGGCCGGCCTGGTCTGCCTGGACGCGGGCGCCTCGACGGGCGGGTTCACGGACGTGCTGCTCCAGCGCGGCGCAGCGCGTGTCCACGCGGTGGACGTCGGGCGGGGCCAGCTCGCGGCGTCCGTGGCCGCCGACGCTCGCGTGGTCGTCCACGACCGGGTCAATGCGCGAACCCTCGAGTCGGCGACGCTGGGTGAACACGTGTCGCTGGCGGTCGTGGACGTCTCGTTCATCTCGCTCGGACTCGTGCTGGGGCCCATCGCCGGCTGCGTGAACCCGGGCGGTCTGGTCGTCGCGCTCGTCAAGCCGCAGTTCGAGGCCGGCCGCGGCGAGGTGCCCGGCGGGGTCGTGCGCAACCCGGACGTCCACCGGGCCGTGATCGAGCGGGTGCTCGCGATGGCCCGTGGCACGGGCCTCTTCCCCCTCGACGTGGTGCGTTCGGCGCTGCTGGGCCCGGCCGGCAACCGCGAGTTCTTCGTCCACCTGCGCGTGCCACGGGAGCGCGCCGGGGATGGACCGTCGCAGGACGCCGGCCCGGACCTCGCGGGACGCGTGGCGGAGTGCACCGCTCCATGACCGCCGTCCGGCGCATCGGCCTCGCCTTCAACCCCACGAAGGAGGACGCGGTCGAGCTCTCCGCCCGGGCCGCCGGGTGGTGCGCCGCGCACGGCATCGAGAGCTGGACCCTCGCGTCGGGCGACCACGCCGCGCTGGTCGGGGCGCTCGCGGGGACGCAGGTGCTCGTGGTCCTCGGGGGCGACGGGACCTTCCTCCGCGCCGCGGCCGCCGTCACCGAGGTCGACGTCCCGCTGGTCGGCGTGAACCTCGGCAAGATCGGCTTCCTCTCCAAGGCGGAAGCGCACGAGCTGGAGCCGCTGCTCGAGAGGATCGTCTCTGGCGCCTACCGCCTGGAGCCGCGCATGGCGCTCCGCGGCGCGATCAACGGACCCGACGGGGGCGCTCCGCGGCGCACGTTCGTTGCCCTGAATGACGTGGTGGTGGCGCGCGGCTCGCTCGCCCGGGTCGTGCGCCTTGAGGTGGACATCGGGCCGTCGCACCTCGCGACCTTCATCGCGGACGGGCTGGTCGTGGCCAGTCCGACGGGCTCCACCGGCTACTCGTTCTCGGCCGGGGGCCCGATCCTCGACCCGCTGAGCCGGAACCTCGTGGTGTCGCCGATCGCGGCGTACCTGTCCGCGATCCGGTCGGTCGTCGTGAGCCCGGACCAGGTGGTCCACTGTCGCGTGGCGGAGGCCCACGAGGCGCTCGTCTCGATCGATGGACGCGAGGACGTCCGGCTGGCGGTCGGCGACGTGGTAACCGTGGCGGCGCTCGAACGCCCGGTCCGCTTCCTCGAGCCGGACGGCGCGCTCCCGTTCTGGGACCTCCTGCGCCAGAAGGCGCAGCTGCTGCCCTCCTGATCGATGGCCGACCCGCGCGGCCCCGAGCCTGCCGCCGGGCGCCTGCTCGAGCTCGGGGTCGCCGATCTCGCCCTGATCGAGCGCGTCCGGATCACCTTCGCGGAGGGCTTCAACGTCCTGACGGGCGAGACCGGGGCGGGCAAGAGCCTCCTCATCGACGCGCTCGGTCTGGCGCTCGGATATCGCGCGGACCCGGGCGTCGTCCGCCACGGCGCGCAGGCGGCTCGCGTCGAGGCGCTCTTCGACCGGCTCCCGGAGGCGCTCGTGTGTGTTCGCGAGGTGGGGGCGACGGGCCGCTCCGTGGCCCGCGTGAACGACGAGACGGTCACGGCCGGGCGCCTCGCATCGATCGCGGGGCCGCTCGTCGAGATCCACGGGCAGCGGGACCAGGGACGACTCCTCGACGAGCGCTGGCAGCGGGATCTCCTCGACGCATACGGCGGTCATGGGGCCGAGCGGGCCGCGGTCGCCGGCGCGGTGGAGGCCTGGCGCGCCAACGAGGCCGCCCTGGCGGCAGGCGCGATCGACCCCGCGGAGCTCGGGCGCCGGATCGCACTCCTCGAGCACGAGGTGGAGGAGATCGCCGGCGCCCGCCTCGTCCCCGGAGAGGCAGGCGCGATCCGGGCCCGCCTCGAGGCATCGCGGCACGCGGAGGCGATCGCGCGGGGGTCGGCGGCGCTGGCCGGGCTGCTGGCCGGTGACGATCCCGAGCCGGGCCTCCCCCCGGGAGCCCGCGAGCAGGCCGCCCGCGCCGCTTCGGAGGCAGCCGCCCTGGCGCGCCTCGATGTCCGCTTCGAGTCCCTGGTGGATCGGCTGGCGGGAGCCGCCGCCGAGCTGGACGACGTGGCGTCCGAGGCACGGCGCCTCGCCGAGACAGTCGACCACGACGCGGCGGCGCTCGCTGCGCTCGAGGCGCGGCTCTCGATGTTGTACACGCTCGAGCGGCGGTACGGTGTCGACATCGACGGCGTGGCCCGGCGGGCCGAGCAGGCTTCGGCCGACCTGGACCGGTTGCGCAATCTCGGTGCGGAACGCGAACGCCGGCGCGCAGATGCCGCGCGTCTCCTCGGGGCGGTCGCCGAGCGATGCTCGGTCCTGTCGTCGCGCCGCGCCGCCGCCGCCATCAACCTCGGGACGGCCGTCGAGGCCGCGGTTGCCGAGCTGGGACTGCGCGGCACACGGGTGGCGGTCGCGGTCGGGCGACAAATCGCGGCCCCCGACGAACCGGCCGTCGAGCTCGACGGGGACGCGGTGGCGTTCGACGCGACCGGAGCGGACACCGTCGTGTTCGAGATCGCGCCGAACCCCGGCGAGCCTGCGCGGCCGCTGGCGAAGATCGCGTCCGGTGGCGAGCTGTCGCGGCTCGCCCTCGCCATCGAGGAGGTGCTGGCGGAAGCGGACGCCACCCCGACCCTCGTCTTCGACGAGATCGATGCGGGGATCGGGGGGCGCAGCGCAGACCCGGTGGGGCGTGCGCTGTGGCTCCTTGGCCGGCGGCACCAGGTCCTCTGCGTGACGCACCTTCCCCAGATCGCGGCACATGCTGACGCGCATTTCGGGATCCGCAAGATCGAACGGGGCGGCCGGACGGTGACGGACGTGCGCCGGCTGACCGAGGCGGAGCGGATCGAGGAGCTGGCGGCGATGATCGGCGGCCCGGCCGGCGGCCCGGCGGCCGAGGCATCGGCGCGGGACCTGCTGGGGCGAGCAGCCGCCTTCCGACGATCGCGCGCGGGCGCGGATTCCGCGCCACGCGCCGCGCCGCGATGAGAGCCGCCGGTCGCAGCGATGAGAGCGCCCGCGTGCCGCCGCGTCATGCGGGCCGGCCAGGCGGACGGCCCCGACGACCTCGCCCGATGCCGCCGGGATCCCCGCCGGACCTCGCGGCGGCGATCGACGCGTTCCTGCTTCACCTGCAGGTGGAGCGCGGGCTGTCGCCGGCCACGCTGTCCGCCTATGGCGCCGATCTCCGCGATTTCGCGGGGAGCGTGGAGGCGCGGGGCGGGTGGGAGCGCTCGGCCGACCCGGCAATCGCCTACCTGGGACGGCTCGCGAGCACGGCCGGCCCATCCGGTGTTCGCCTGCGCGCGACGAGCCGCCGGCGCCGGACGGCGGCGATCCGCGCCTTCTACCGTTTCGCCCTGGCCGAGGAGCTGGCCCGGCTGGATGTGGCCGGACATCTCGACCTCCCGCGCGAGCCACGGCTGCTGCCGGACCCGCTGGGGATCCCGGAAGTGGCCCGGCTCCTGGATGCTGCGGGCCCCGCCGGCGAGCCGGACACGATGCACGATGCGGGGCCGATCCGCTCGCGCGCCCTGCTGGAGCTGCTGTATGCAGCCGGCCTTCGGGTGAGCGAGGCGACGGGGCTCGACGCCGACGATCTCGACCTCGAAGCCGCGACGGTCCGCGTCATCGGGAAGGGCGACAAGGAGCGGCTGCTCCCGGTGGGTGAGATCGCGATCGACTGGCTGCGCCGCTATTCGGCCGACGTCCGCCCGTCCCTGCTTGCCCTCCACGCTGCGCCCGCGGCCCGGGGCGGCCCGGTCTTCCTCGGAAGCCGGGGGCGCCGGCTGACGCGCCAGCAGGCCTGGGACGCCGTGAGGCGCGCCGCCGCGGCTGCCGGCCTGGAGGGGCGGGCGACGCCCCACACGCTCCGCCACTCGTTCGCGACGCACCTCCTGGAGGGCGGGGCAGACCTCCGGATCGTCCAGGAGCTGCTGGGTCATGCCAGCATCAGCACCACCCAGATCTACACGCACCTGACCGGCGAGCGGGTTCGAGAGGTGTACGCTCGAGCGCATCCGCGAGCCTGAGGGCCGCGACGAAGGAGGGATCAGCCGATGGCGCGCTACACGGACTCGCTGCTCGTCGAGGGGGAGCACGTCCTGTACCGGACGCGGCAGCACCCGTTCGGCCGGGTCGTCGGGGCGAGATGGGGGATTCTCGCGGTCGTGGTCGCGATCGTGCTGCTGCTCGCGATCATCATCGGGAACGCCGCCGGCACCGCCCGGGACCTGCTCGGGTGGGTGACCCTCGCCCTGATCGTGCTCGGCGCGCTCAACATCGGCTGGGTCTACCTGCGCTGGTGGGCGGAGGACTACGCCGTGACCAACCGACGGATCCTCAAGGTCGAAGGACTGTTGAACAAGCGTGCCGCGGACAGCAGCCTCGAGAAGATCAACGACGCGATCCTCGAGCAGAGCGTGTTCGGGCGGATGTTCGACTGGGGCAACCTCAAGGTGCTGACGGCGGCCGAGGAGACCGCCGACGACTACGTGATGCTCCACCACGCGCCGACGTTCAAGAAGACGATGCTGCTCGCCAAGCAGGATCTCGAGGACGATCTGGGCCGCCGGATCTCGGCACCGCTGGAGGCGCTCAACGCCCACGAGGCCGAGCAGGAGCGGCGGGCGGACGCGGCGGCCGCGACCGGGAGCACCCAGCCCGCGCCCGCGGCTGTGCCGGCCCCCGCCCCCCTCGCGCCGGCGGTCGTGCCTGCCCCCGTACAGAAGACCACCGAGGAGAAGCTCCGGGAGCTTGTCGCGCTCCGGGATGCGGGCCTGATCACCCCGGGGGACTTCGAGGCGAAGAAGTCGGCGATCCTCGCCGCGATGTAGGCGCCGCCGTCCGGGCTACCATACGCGGGACCCCGCCCCTACCCGGAGCCCCGTGCTCGGCATGAACCTCGACCCCGCCACGCTCGTCGCGGTCGCGATCTTTCTCCTCGTCGGCTTTCCGGTCCACGAGTTCAGCCACGCGCTGGTGGCCTACCGGCTGGGCGACGGGACCGCGAAGCTCTTCGGACGGCTGACGCTCAACCCGCTCGTCCACCTGGACCCGTTCGGCTCGGCCCTGCTCGTGGCGTCGGCGCTCCTGGGCGGCTTCTTCATCGGCTGGGCGAAGCCGACCCCGGTGAACCCGGCGATGCTGCGGGGCGGCCGGCGCGCCGAGGCATGGGTCGCGGCAGCCGGGCCGGCCTCGAATCTCGTCATGGCCGGCCTCGCCGCACTTGCCCTGCGGGCGATCGTCGCCTTCAACCTCGCCGACTCGGACGCCAGCATCTTCGTGGCGAACGTGATCTACATCTTCGTGTTCATCAACGTCGCGCTCTTCATCTTCAACCTCGTCCCGATTCCTCCGCTCGACGGCTCGAAGGTGCTGTTCTCCCTGATGAATCCGCGCACCGTGTACCAGATCCGCCCGACGCTCGAGCAGTGGGGGTTCGTGGTCCTCATCGTGGTCATGATCGTGCCGCTCAACGGCATCTCGATCGGCGGGCGCATCGTTGGCCCGCTCATGGATGGACTCGTCTCGGTCCTGGTGGGCTTCTAAAGCCCGCCAGTTCGGCCGCCACCTCGTCGCCCGCGTGGACCCCGCCGAACGGGCCGGGCTGGCGGGCTGGCTGACGCCCGCGCAGCTGACCCTGTTCGACGGCATGCCGGTGGCCGACCAGCGACACGGCCTCGATGTCGTGGCCCGGCTGCGCGACACGGCAGCCGACGACGCGGAGCTGCTCCTGGCGGGCCTCTTCCACGACGCTGGCAAGGGCCGTTCGATCCGCCTCTGGCACCGGGTCGCCTGGTCGCTCGGCGAGCGCTCCGGGGGGCGGGTGCAGCGGCTCGCGGAGAGGCTGCCGGGAGGCGGGGACGCCATGGCGCGGCTGCGGGGTCACGCGGACCGATCCGCGGCCCTGGCCCTGGCCGCAGGCTGCGGGCCACGGGTTGCGAGCCTGATCCGGGGCGACGTGCGGGCAGGCGATTCTGCGGTCTCGCTCCTCCACGCGGCGGACGAGGCCGGCTGAAGACGTGGCCCTCGATGCGAGCGCGCCGGCAGACCGGCAGACGACCACGTCGGTGGTATTCGGTGCCCGGCGGCGCCCGGAGGACGCCACCGAGATCCGCCTGCCGGAGTGGGAGGGCCCCCTCGGACTCCTGCTGGCGCTCGTCGAGGCGCGCCGCCTCGACGTGCTGAGCGTGCCGCTGGGAGACCTTTCGGAGGCCTACCTCGATGCGCTCGCGACGCTCGAAGGAGAGCGCCTGGGCAACATCTCGGCCTTCGTCGGCGTCGCGAGCCAGCTGATCCTCCTGAAGAGCAGGGCGATGCTGCCGCGCCCGGCGTCGGCGGACGTGGCGTCCTCGGACGACGGCCCCGACCCCGAGGCCGAGCTGCGCGCCCGGCTCCTGCTCTATCGGGCATTCCGCGACGCGGGAGCGGCACTGCAGGCCCGGGCGCTGGCGGGAGCGCTGCTCGCCCGCCGGGAACCCGCCGTCGCGTCGGCGACCGGCCGCGCGCAGGGCGTCACCGCGGACCTGCCGCGACTGGACGTCGGGCTCCTTGTCGCCGCCCTCGAGCGGCTGGCGTCGGTCGTCCCGGACCCGGCGCTGCCTCCCGGGGTCCTGCCGCGGACGATCACGCTCGCCGAGCGCGCGCGCGTCATCCGCTCGGCGCTCGCGCACGCTGGGCCGGTCGTGCTCCAGGAGCTCCTGGCCGGCGTCCGGGACCGGGTCGTGGCAGCAGTGACGTTCCTGGCCCTGCTGGAGCTCGTGAAGCGGCGCGAAGTGACGGTCGAGCAGGACCGGCCGTGGGGTCCCATCCTTGTCCGGTCGATCCCGCGCGCGCCGACCATGGTCGGCCGGGAAAGGAAGGACGAGGACGGCGGCGACCCGTTCGACGACAAGCTGGAAGGGGAGTGATGGGCGAACACCCGAAGGCTGGTGCCGCGGATGACCCGGCGGCGATCGGTGCCGCTCACCCCGCCGCTGCCGACAGCGCCCCCGGCGCGACGAGCGCGACGAGCGGAGCGGGAGACGAGGCGAGCGACGGCGCCGACGGCGTTCCGGGCGACGCGCTGACCGACGCCCAGCTCGAGGCGCTCCTGTTCGTCGCGGAGCGGCCGCTCACTCGGCGCGAGCTGGGCGCCGTGACCGGCGCATCCGCGGCAACGATCGACGCGCGGCTGGGAGACCTGCAGGTTGCCCTGGCTGCGCGGGGCATCCGGCTCCTCGTCGACGGGGAGCGGGTGGCGCTCGTCACCGCGCCGGAGGCGGGCCGCCTGATCGGCCGGTACGTGGGACGAGACCCCGCGCGGCTCTCGCCGGCGACGCTGGAGACGCTCGCCATCGTCGCGTACCGGCAGCCCGCGACGAAGAGCGCAATCGAGCGAATTCGCGGGGTGGACGCCGACTATGCGCTCCGCAGCCTGGTCCACAGGCGCCTCGTCGTGGAGCTGGGCCGCGCCGACGCACCGGGCCGGCCGATCCTGTACGGCACGGGGGTGGAGTTCCTCGAGCGCTTCGGCCTCACGAGTCTCGACGACCTGCCGGTCGTGGATGCTACGGTGGCCGCGCGCCTCACCCTTCCCGAGGCGGACGCGGTCGACGCGGTCGACGCGGGGGACGCCTCCGACGCGGCCGGCGCCCTGCCGGACTGCGCCTCCGGCACCACCCCGGATCCCTCGGCCTGATGCCCGAAGAGCGGGTCGGGAAGCTTCTCGCGTCGGCCGGGATCGCGAGCCGGCGAGGAGCTGACGCCCTGATCGCTGCGGGCAGGGTGACGCTGGACGGGCGCGTCGCGGTGCTCGGGGAGAGGGCCGACCCCGCGCGCGCGGTGATCGCCCTAGACGGCCTGCCGGTGGACGTGGTCGGCGCCCTCGGCGCTCCGAGCGTGCACCTCGCGCTTCACAAGCCGGCCGGGTTCACGTCCACCGTCGCCGACCGGCATGCGCTGCGCACGGTCCTCGACCTCGTCCCTGCCCGGCTCGTCCCCCCGGGCGTGCGCCTGTACCCGGTGGGGCGCCTCGACCGCGACTCCGAGGGCCTGCTGCTGCTCACCAACGACGGGAGCTGGACGGAGCGCGTGCTGCACCCTCGCCACGGCGTCGAACGGGAGTACGCGGCGGCGTTCGCCACCCCGCTCGAGGCCGAGCAGCGGAACGCGCTCGCGGCGGGCATCGCCGTCGAGGAGGGCGTCGCGAGGCTCGGAAGCCTGCGACCGGCGACCAGGACGGAGACCGCCAGCCTCGTCCGGCTCCTCGGTGCGCGGCCGGATCCCCGCCTGGCCTGGTATCGCCTGACGCTCGCCCAGGGGTGGCGCCGCCAGGTGCGGCGCATGTTCGGCGCCGTCGGCGCGCCCGTGGTGCGGCTGGTCCGCGTCCGCATCGGACCGCTGCGCCTGGACCTGGCTGCCGGAGCCGCACGCTCGTTGACGCCGGCCGAGATCCGCCGGCTCGGCGCGTCGACCTATCATCCCGGTGTGATTCCAGGCGCGCGGGAGGAGAACGAGTGACGGCGCGGCGCGGGTTCCGGTCGATCGGCGTCGCGCGGCGTCCGGTGATCGCGCTCGACGGGCCCGGCTCGTCCGGCAAGAGCTCCGTCGGTGCGGCAGTGGCGGCCGCCCTCGGCCTGCGATTCTTCGACTCCGGGCTGCTCTACCGGGCCGTGGCCTGGGCGGCGATCGAGCACGGCGTCGATCCGGCCGACGGCGTGGCGCTCGCGGCGCTCACGCCATCGCTTGGCGTGGAGGCAGGCGCGGGCGGCAGGCTGGAGCGCGTCGTCGTCGATGGGCGCGACACCAGCGCGGAGATCCGCACGCCGGAGGTCGATCGCGTGGTCTCCGCCGTGGCGCGCCGGCCCGAGGTCCGGGCTGCGCTCCTCGCCCGCCAGCGGGCGCTCGCGGAAGAGGGAGCCATCCTGATCGCCGGGCGTGATATCGGGACGGTGGTCCTGCCCGCGGCCGACGTGAAGATCTGGCTTGACGCCAGCGCGGAGGTCCGGGCCGCGCGGCGGGCCGAAGAGCGGGGGATCGACCCTGCCAGCCCTGCCGGCCGCACGATCCTCGAAGAGCTGCGCCGCCGCGACGGTGCCGACGGAGGCCGAGCCATCGCCCCGGCGCGGCCGGCGGACGATGCGATCCGCGTCCGGACGGACGGGAACACCCTGGAGCAGACCGTCGCCGCCGTGCTCGCCGTCGTGACGGCGCACCTCGCCGCCGCGCCGCCGGCCGCTGCCGGATGACCGACAGGACTCCGCTCCACGCACGCTCGGAAGCGGAGGCCGTCGCGTTCGCGCTGCCGCGCGACCGGCTTCCCTGGGCGATCCGAGCCTCGAACCAGTTCGGGCGGATCCTCATCGGCACATCCACGCACGTGAGCGTCGCCGGACTCGAGCACGTCCCGAAGCAGGGTGCGCTCATCCTCGCCTCGAACCACAGCTCGAACGCGGACCCGATCCTCATCGCCAACTGGCTCACGCCGAGCCTGGGCCGGCCGGTCCACTGGATGGCCAAGGCGGAGGCCATGGCATGGCCGATCGCGGGTCCCTTCATCCGGATGAACGGCGGGTTCGGGATCCGTCGCGGCGCGCCCGACACCGAGGCATTCCGGCTCGCGAAGTCGGTGCTCGACGACGGCCGCGTGCTCGGGACGTTCCCGGAGGGAACCCGCAGCCCGACCGGCGCCCTCCAGCCGGGCAAGGACGGCGTGACGCTGCTCGCGCTCCGAACCGGCGCGCCCATCCTCCCGATCGGGGTGATCGACACCGACCTGTTCTGGCCGCGGACCCGGAAGCTCTGGAAGCTGGGCGGCGCAATCCGGATGCAGGTCGGCGAACCGTTCCGGCTCGTGCGCGGCGCCGACGCCGATGGTCGGAAGGAGTCGCTCGAGGCGGTGACCACCCGGTTGATGCTCCACATCGCGGCCCTGCTCCCGCCGCGTCAGCAGGGGGTCTACGCGTTGCTGCTCGAGGCGGCAGGCGGGGCGCCGGGCGGCCCGGCCGGGTTCTGACAGGCTCCGTGCGATAATCGGCCCGTGGGCGCAGTGCAGGAAGTGCGGATCGCGAAGCGGACGGGCTTCTGCTACGGCGTCCGGGAGGCGGTCGACAAGGCGAAGGAAGCCGCCGACGCGGGGAAGCGGACGCAGACGCTCGGGCAGGTCGTGCACAACGAGGGCGTGATCGCGGATCTGGGCGCCCGCGGCGTGGTGAGCATCGCCGACCTCGCCGAGGCGCCGGTTGGATCCACCGTCGTGATCCGCGCCCATGGCGTCACGCCGGCGGTCCGGTCGGCGGCCGCGGAGCGCGGCCTCGAGATGATCGACGGGACCTGCTCCTGGGTCATCGGCGAGCAGCGCCAGCTCCAGGGCCTCGTCGAAGAGGGCTACACGATCGTACTGCTGGGCACGCCGAACCACCCGGAGGTGGTGGGCCTGCTTGGTTTCGCGCCGGACGCCATCGTCGTCGACGACGAGTCGGACTGGGACCGGATCCCGCGGCGGAAGCGGATGGCGCTCATCACCCAGTCGACGCAGCCGCCCTGGAAGTTCGAACGCCTGGCCGCCTTCATGGTGGGTCGCGCGCACGAGCTCAAGATCGTCAACAGCGTCTGTCCGGTGACCATCCGCCGCCAGGAGGACACGGTCGACCTGGCGCGCGAGGTCGAGTTCATCGTCGTGGTGGGGGGCCGGCAGTCGGCGAACACGAAGGAGCTCACCCGCCTCTGCGAGATCGTCGGCACGCCAGCGATCCAGGTGGAGCGAGCCGCCGACCTGGCCGACCCGGCAGTCTTCGGGGTCGCCCGCGTGGTCGGCGTGACCGGGGGGACCTCGACCCCCATCGAGGACCTCCAAGCCGTCGCGGAACGGATCCTCACCCTGGCGGGGACCGACGTCGCGGCCTCGCGGGCCCACGAGCTTGCCGTGGCCGCCCTGGGTGCAGCCGTGACCCCGGCAGGCCGGACCACCTCCCTCCCGGGCCTCCAGGCGAGTGCACCGCGCGTGCGGCGTGGGGCGCGTGGAAGCTCGCTGGTGCGCGTCGCCACCGGCCGGGCCGTCGCCCCCGGCGCGGCCCTCTGAGCCAGGGGTGTCCTCCCTGCCGGTCGTCGCCCTGGTCGGACGTCCCAACGTCGGGAAGAGCACGCTCTTCAACCGGATCGTCGGCGACCCGCGCGCGGCGATCGTCGAGGACCGCGCCCGGACGACCCGCGACCGGCTGTACGCCGAGGCCGACTGGAACGCGCGGTCCTTCCTCGTCGTCGACACCGGTGGCCTCGAGCTTGTCCCGGGTGACGCGATCGAGGCTAAGGTGCAGGAGCAGGCGCGGATCGCGATCGCCGAGGCGGACGTGATCGTCTTCGTCCTCGACACGACCACCGGGATCACCCCCGCCGACACGGAGGCGGCCGAGATGCTGCGGCGTGCCGGCGCCCCCGTGCTTCTTGCCCCGAACAAGGCGGACAACGCGAAGCGCGAGCTCGACGCGGTCGAGTTCTGGTCGCTTGGCTGGCCGGAGTCGTGGCCGATCTCGGCCGCCCACGGACGCGGCGTGGCGGACCTGCTCGACGCGATCGTCGAGGCCCTGCCGCCCGAGACCACCGAGGAGCGGGCCAGGAAGACGCGCGAGGCGCGCCAGGATCTCGCCGTCGCACACGTGGCCGATGCGCTCGGGGAGGGCATCCCGCCGTTCGACGAGACCGGCGCGGGTTCGGAGGACGATCTCGACGAGCTCGGCGCCGACCAGGTTCCCGGTCCGGTCACGATCGCGCTGGTGGGGCGGCCCAACGTCGGGAAGTCGAGCCTGCTCAACGCGCTGGTCGGCGAGGAGCGCACGATCGTCAGCGAGATCCCGGGCACGACGCGCGACGCGATCGACACGCGCATGACGTTTGGACAGGGCGAGATCATCCTCGTCGACACCGCCGGCATCCGGCGGCGCGGGAAGGTGGCGTCGGGCCCGGACGCCGATCGCTACTCGACACTGCGCGCGCTCAAGGCCGTCGATCGATCCGACGTCGTCGTGCTCGTGATCGACGCCGTGGACGGGCTCACCGCGCAGGATGCCCACGTGGCCGGCTATGCCGTGGACGCCGGCAAGGGGCTGGTCCTCGCGATCAACAAGTGGGACTTGGTCCAGGACAAGACGGGCCGGACCTTCGACCAGTACGTGAGCTGGATCCAGCGCGACGCGCCGTTCCTCGACTTCGCCCCGGCCGTCTCGATCAGCGCGAAGACGGGGCAGCGGGTGGATCGCGTGCTGGAGCTCGCCGTGGACGTGTGGGGCGAGCGCCGGAAGCGGATCGGGACGGGAGAGCTCAACCGGCTCCTGACCGAGGCGGTCGCCCGCCAGGCGCCGCCCCCCGTGAAGAACCGCCGCGCCCGCCTGTACTACGCGACGCAGGCGGGCATCGAGCCGCCGACCTTCGTCTTCTTCGCCAACGACGCGGAGCTGATCCACTTCTCCTACCGGCGCTACCTCGAGAACCGCATCCGCGACGAGCTCGGGTTCCACGGGGCACCGATCCGGCTGCTCTTCCGAAACCGGGGCGCCGATCGCCCACGGCGTGGGCGGCCCGCCGCGAAAGCGCGGGCAGCTGCGGCGTCGAGCCGTCACCCGGAAGGGGCCGCCGCCAAGCCACGTTTGGCGAGCCGGCGCTCGAAGTGAGGTCGGGGCTCCGTTCGAGCTCCGTTCGGGCTCCGTTCGAGCCCCGTTCGAACCCCGGGGGCCGTCTGCTATCCTTCGCGACGTCGGGGCGTGGCGCAGCTTGGTAGCGCACCTGAATGGGGTTCAGGAGGTCGAGCGTTCGAATCGCTCCGCCCCGACCAGACCCCTGAGCACGAAACAGGCCCTCAGGTCCGCCTGAGGGCCTGTTGATTCCGGCCCGCCATCCATCAGCCATGGCAACATGATCGCGGAGGGAGGCAGCCCGACCCAGTGGAGATACGCCCGCTGCGCCTCGGGGAACGGGGCCGCGCGGCCGATGGCGCGTGACCGACGTCGCTATCGTTGTCGTGAGCGGTCCTCGGTGGCCCGTCGCGACCGGCCGGGGTTGTTCGCGGAATGGGAGACTGACGATGGGCGCCGTGCAAACAGGAACCAGCCGCGGGCTCGCGGACCCCGGGACGATGGGGCACATCGGCCTGGAGCCCCCGACCGATCTTCCCGCCGTGACCCGCTGGGTGGACGAGATCGCGGCGTTGACCCAGCCGGACGCCGTGCACTGGTGCGACGGCTCCCAGGCCGAGTACCAGGCGCTCTGCGAGGGCCTCGTCGAGGCCGGCACATTCACGCGCCTCGACCCGGTCCTGCGGCCCAACAGCTTTCTGGCCCGCTCCGACCCGAGCGATGTCGCGCGCGTCGAGGACCGGACGTTCATCTGCTCGCGGGACGCTGCCGACGCAGGCCCGACGAACAACTGGCGCGACCCCGATGAGATGCGGGCGACGCTCACGGGCCTCTTCCGTGGCTCCATGCGCGGCCGGACGCTGTACGTGATCCCGTTCTCGATGGGGCCGATCGGATCGCCGATCAGCCGACTCGGCGTCCAGATCACGGACTCGGCCTACGTCGTGGTCAACATGCAGATCATGACGCGGTCGGGCACGGCGGCACTGGATGCGATCCGGGCCACCGGTGATTACGTGCCATGCCTCCACTCGGTGGGCGCGCCGCTCGTACCGGGCCAGCAGGACGTGCCGTGGCCGTGCGACGCGGCCACGAAGTACATCGTCCACTTCCCGGAGACGCGCGAGATCTGGTCGTACGGCTCCGGCTACGGCGGCAACGCCTTGCTCGGCAAGAAGTGCTACGCGCTGCGGATCGCGTCGGCGATCGCCCGCGACGAGGGCTGGCTCGCCGAGCACATGATGATCATCAAGGTGACCGCCCCCGATGGGCGCAGCAAGTTCGTGGCGGGTGCGTTCCCGTCCGCCTGCGGCAAGACAAACCTGGCCATGCTCGTGCCCACGCTGCCTGGCTGGCGGGTGGAGACGGTTGGCGACGACATCTGCTGGATGCGCTTTGGCGCCGACGGCCGCCTCTACGCGATCAACCCGGAGGCGGGCTTCTTCGGCGTCGCTCCCGGCACGAACACGAAGTCCAACCCCAACGCGATCCGCACGCTCGAGCGGAACATCATCTTCACGAACACTGCCCTGACCGACGACGGCGACACCTGGTGGGAGGGTCTGACGCCCGATCCGCCGGCCCACCTCGTGGACTGGACCGGCAAAGACTGGACTCCCGACGCCGGCCGGGTTGCGGCCCACCCGAACTCGCGCTTCACGGCTCCCGCCGGGCAGGACCCGGCGATCGCCTCCGAGTGGGAGGACCCGGCAGGCGTGCCCATCGACGCCATCCTGTTCGGCGGGCGCCGCGCGGGCATTGTGCCGCTCGTCCGCGAGGCGTTCGACTGGACGCACGGGGTCTTCATGGGCTCCATCATGAGCTCGGAGACGACCGCGGCGGCATTCGGTGAGGTCGGCAAGCTGCGCTTCGACCCGTTCGCCATGCTCCCGTTCTGCGGCTACAACATGGCCGACTACTGGGCCCACTGGCTGGAGGTCGGCGCGGCGACGAGCCCGGCCAAGCTGCCCCGGATCTACTACGTGAACTGGTTCCGCCGCGACGCGAGCGGGCGCTTCCTGTGGCCGGGATTCGGCGAGAACAGCCGCGTACTGAAGTGGGTCTTCGAGCGCGGCGACGGCACGGCGGACGCGGTGGACACGCCCATCGGCCTCCTGCCGAGGCGCGAGGATCTCGACACGACCGGGCTGGCGATCTCGCCCGAGGATCTCACCGAGCTGCTCCGCGTGGACGGCCCGGCGATCGCGGCCGAGCTTCCCCAGTTCGAGGAGCACTACGCGCGCTTCGGCGACCGTCTGCCGGCCGCGCTGCGGCGGGAGCTGGACCGGCTCCGGGAGCGCCTGCTCGCGTGACCGACGTGTTCCGAATGCCGGAGCCAGGGGCGGGGCTCGATGATCTCGACTCCGCCCAGCTCGGCGGACTGGGCGACATGAGCCCGGCCCAGTTCCGGGCCGCCGCCCACGCCACGGTCGACCTCCTGGCCGACTACCTCGAGCACGTCGAGGACTTCGGGGTCCTGCCCCGGATCGAGCCGGGCGCGCTCATCGCCCGGCTGCCGCCGGATCCGCCGGATGGCCCGGAGCCGGTCGGCTCGATTTTGGCCGACGTTCCCGGTCTCGTGGAACCGCACGCGACGCACTGGCAGCACCCCGGGTTCATGGCCTACTTCCCCACGACCTCGTCCGGCCCGGGCATCCTCGGGGAGCTCGTGACCGCCGCCCTGGGCCAGAACCCGATGCTCTGGCGCACGTCGCCGGTCGGGACGGAGCTGGAGCAGGTGGTCGTGAGCTGGCTCCGGCGTGCCCTGGGCCTGCCCGACGCGTTCGACGGCCTCCTGACCGACACGGCATCGACCTCGACGCTCATTGCGATCGCAGCTGCGCGGGAGGCGGCGGGGCTCGATGTTGCCGCGTTCGGCCTGGCCGGGCGGCCCGGCCTCGGCGCTCCCGTCGTGTACGCGTCCGAGGAGGCCCACAGCAGTGTCGAGAAGGCCTGCATGACCCTGGGCCTCGGCCGGAGCGCCTGCCGGCGGATCGCCACGGACACGCTCTTCGCGATGCGGGTCGACGCACTGGAGGCCGCGATCGCGACCGACCGCGCCGCCGGGCGGACGCCGATCGCGATCGTGGCGACCATCGGCACGACGTCCTCGACGGCCGTGGATCCGGTTCCGGAGATCGCGGCGATTGCCGCCCGCGAGGGGCTCTGGCTGCACGTGGACGCGGCATACGGCGGTGCCGCGGCGCTCATCCCCGAACGTCGCGGGGCGTTCGCGGCCTGGGAGCGCGCCGACTCGATCGTGGTGAACCCGCACAAGTGGTTCTTCACTCCGCTCGATGCATCCCTGCTTCTGAGCCGGCGCATGGGCTCGCTCCGGGCCGCCTTCAGCCTCGTGCCGGAGTACCTGCGGACCCTGGACCAGGCGACGCCGGTCCGCGACTTCAACGAGTACCAGCCGCAACTGGGGCGCCGCATGCGCGCGCTCAAGCTGTGGTTCCTTGTCCGGTACTTCGGCCTGGACGGCCTGCGGCGCCGGATCGACGCGCATTGCCGGCTCGCGTCGGCGCTGGCCGCCGACGTCAGGGCGCACCCCGACTTCGATCTCCTCGCGCCCGTGCCGTTCTCGACCGTGTGCCTCCGCTGGCGGCCTGCCGGGCTCGCCGGCCGCCAGGGCGAGCCGGACGTCCGGGTGCAGCTCGACGCGGCGAATGAGAAGCTCATGGCGGCAGTGAACGCGACCGGCGAGGTCTTCCTGTCGCATACTCGCCTCCGCGACGACTTCGCGATCCGCGTCGCGATCGGGAATCTCCGGACCGAGTCGCGGCACGTCGCGCGTGCCTGGGTGCTGCTGCAGGAGAAGACGGCGCTCCTGGAAGCCTGAAGCCGCCGCGGCGCGGCGTGGGACGCCTGACCCGCGGCGCGGGTACCGGGCGGCCGGAGGCGGCGCCTCAGTGCGGAACGGAGATCGCGGGGAAGGTCACCGCGTAGTCGAAGGCGTACGTCGTGGTGCCCGTCGGGTCGGCGCGCCGCGCGGTGAGGATGTGGCCGGTCGCCGGATCCAGGGTGATGCGCGCGGTGACCGTGCCCCCAAGGAAGACCGAGGTGGCCGCGTAGCTCCAGGTCCATGTGCCGCCGGCGGCCCGAACGACCGTCTCCGTGATCGCCGTGTCGCTCGGGCTGGATGCGTTCCACGAGTCGGCCGGCTCGCCGATGTGGCGGAAGCCATCGACAAGGGCGTCGGTGCCGCATTGCCACGTCCCGGGGACGCGCGCGAACCCGGACTGGCCGTCGTACGCCGCGCCGTTGACGCACGCGAACGCGACACTGCCGCCGGCGATCGTCGCCGAGGCTGACGGCTCGAACCGAAGCGTGCTGGGGTTCGGCCCCGCGGACGTCACCTGCAGGTGCCTGGCCGCGACAAGGCCGCGCGTCACGGCTGCCCAGAACGACTTCACGGTCGGCGCGGCGGCGGTGGCCTTCGGCGTGGCGGCGGCCGGCGATGCGGAGGGGGAGGGGACCCGCGTGCTGCCGGCGGCGGACCGCGCCGGGGAGGGGAGAGACGCAGCTGACGAAGCCGGGCTGGTGGGCGCCGTCGCCGGCCCCGCGCTGCACGCGGCCGTCGCCATCGCGATCAGCAGGATGACCACGCCGAAGCGGGAGCCGGTGCCGATCGACGGAATGACGCGGGACATGTCGGGTCGATCCTAGCCTGTTTGGGGGTGCGGCTGGTCACCGCAGCGGCCGCCGGGCCCGGAACGCCACTGACCAATGGCCCTTGGCAGGCGTCACGGGGTCCGTGAAGCATGTCCTGCAGCGGACATTCCACGCGAATGGCCGCTGCGTCCCGCTCGTGCCACGCCTGCCCAGACCCGCACGACGAGAGGTTGCCACCCCATGAATCATCGCCGCTCCCTCGCGCTCCGGATGCTCACTGCCCTGGTCGGAGTGCTGCTCGTTGCCGCCTGTGGAAGTGCGACCCCCGCGGCGCCCGGATCGGGCGCCGCGGGGGTCGAGGCCCCGGCGGCGAGCGCCGGCGCCGCTGCCACGCCGGCGGCGTCGCTGGCCATCGCGCCGCTGGTGAACGGCATCAGTGATCCCAGCTCGCTCGTGCCCCCGATCCTCGAGCAGGGCGACGTGCCGGCCGCCGAGCCGGCGACGCCCGCGGTCAAGGGAAGCCTGACCCTAGCCGCGAGCGCCTCGCTGGCGAGCCAGACGGTCGGCGCGGGCGGCGGCACGATCAAGATCGCGAGGGGCGGCGACCCGCTCGACGGGCTGACGATCACGGTTC
>DAOTXE010000026.1:0-8665 GCA_034435355.1 Chloroflexota bacterium | reverse complement strand
GAGAAGAAGGCCGGCTCCGTAGATGAGCGTGTAGGGTGCGAGGAGGAGCCCGACGCAGTTCGCGGCGAGGAGGCCCGGCCAGTAGCCGCGCCGGAGCGCGAGCGTGAACGCACCAACAGCGACGGCGGCGGCGGGAACCGCGACGATTGGTGGCAGCGCCCAAAGGGCAAGGTTGATCACGTCCCTACTGCTGAGGTACGCGGGTGCTCGGAGCGCGTCGATCCAGGCCGCGTAGGGCGCTTGTCCAGTGAGCGCCAGCCCCGCGAGCGTGGCCGCGGCTGCTGTCACCAGCGCGCCGACCAGCGCCCGCCGGTGGGCGACGGCAAGCCAGACGAGGACGGGGATCAGCTGCGGCTTGGGCGCAGTGGCCAGAACCAGCCCGAGCGGGATTCCCGTAGCGAGGCGGTCCGGCGTCCATGCGATCGCGACCAGTGCGGCGAGCACGATCACCGTGACGTTGCCCAGCTCGAGGTCATAGAGGATTGGCAGGAAGCCGACAACAACGACACCCAGCAGCACGCGGGCCCCTCGCGAGAGGCCGCGGGTCGCCACGGCCGTGCCCACGGCAAGAACTGCAACCTTGAAGGTCAGCCACGCGACGACTGCCACGTCGGTCGGGAGCGCGAGCGCCGGCACCGTCAACGCGGCGGCGAGGGGCGAATAGAGGTAATCCGAGACAGATCCGAAGGTGCCGTTCTGCAGCGCGATGGCCGCGCCCAGGTTCCGGTGCGCGTCCACAGCCCAGACGTTCTGGGCTGCGCGCGCCATCGCGGCGCTCCCGACAAGAGCGGTGAGGAACGCCAACCCGCCGAGGGCGGGACCGCCGGCGATCGTCCGGCGGCCAAAGTGGAGCGTCATGCCTGGCTGCCGGGTGTTGGCAAGTCGGGAACGTTGCGTTGGCGGAGCCGGATCGTCGCGAGCAGGATCACCCACGAGTTGACATAGATGATCGGCAACGCGAGCCACACCGCCACCGGGACGAGCCACCGGCGGCCGGTGGCGGCCCCGATGGCCACGAGGATGGCGCCGACCGTCACCCGGAGGGCCAGGAACTGGCTACCCCCGGTCGACGAGAGAAGGAGGGAGAGCCAGTCCGCCCAAGCCGGCGGTGCAATCACAAGAGAAAGCACGACCAGCGCAGCGGTCACCCCGACAACCTGGAGCAGCGCCTTCCAGTCTCGAACAACCGCGTACCACAGGGCTCCGACACCCGGTGTGATCTTCGTCAAGAATCCGAATGCCCACGTGGCTGGCGAACGCAGGCCGAGAACGGCCATTGCTGCCAGCAGGAAGTGAACGTTCCCCACCAGCAGCTCATAGCTGATCGGGAGGAAAAGGATGAGCCCCGCCCATGGCCAGGGGCGGATCAACCAGGCACACGTGAGGGTGAGCAACGTCGTCCAGAGAACCAGGAAGATCGGGAATGGCAGGAGCGAGAACGGCGTCATGACCTGAGCGAACGTGGGCGAATACAGATAGGCAGACAGGTCGCCGAGCGCTCCGCCATACGGGTGCGCGAGGTCCATGTGCCAATACGCCCGCGCGTCGACGCCGATGAAGGTCCATGGCTGGATCCCCTGGACGAAGAAGTAGTACGCGGCACGGCCAAGGCCGACGACGACGAGCCCGTCCCGAACCGGCCGGGAGAACCGCGCCAGCACCTGCCCGACGCGGTCCATCGCGCGGTCGATCGCTCGAAGGGCGCCCATCGCGCGCGAGCCACCTCGTCATCCCCGGAGTGTCCGGGCTCGCCGGGAGTGTACGGTTGCGCGGCGTCACCGAAACTGGGACGGAGGTACGGGCGGCAGGAGCCGCACGCGAGGAGAACGCCACCGGGCGCAGGCGTCCCAATAGCCCATCCGTAGGGGTCCGCATCGCGGCAAGGCGGTGCTACCGTGCACCATCGTGCGGAAGCCCTTCCTGCTCTTCGTGCTCGCCGTCGCCGTTCGGGCGTTCCTGTTCATTCAGTTCCCGGACCCCGCCTACCCGGATTCCTACTATTACGTGGACGTCGCCCGGAGTCTCGCAGCGGGTCACGGATTCAACATCGACTTCATCTGGATCTTCGTCGAGGTCGGTGCGAAGCTGCCGGCCAACCCGGTCCTGCCGATACCATCGAACGCCCACTGGATGCCGCTCGCCTCGATCGTTCAGGTCCCGTTCATCTGGCTTCTGGGTCCCACGACGCTGGCCTCGTCGCTGCCGTTCATCCTCCTGGGCGCCCTTAGCGCGCCGATGGCATGGGGCCTGGCGCGGGACGCGGGCGCGAACGAGCGAGTGGCGCTCGGTGCCGGCCTCCTGACGGCGATCCCGGTTCTCGCCACGCCGTTCATGGCCCAGCCGGACAACTTCGGTCTCTACCAGCCGCTGGTGGTCGGCGCGCTGTGGGCCGGCGGGCGCGGACTCCGAGGAGACGGGCGGAGCTTCGCCCTGGCGGGTGCGCTCGTGGCGCTCGCGACCCTTGCCCGCTCTGATGGGATCCTCGTGGGAGTGGCCCTTGGGCTGCTCTACCTCGTCGACCGGTGGCGGGCCTGGCGAAGCCGGGGTGCGAGGCGCCCCGCGATCCCGGTCTGGGCCGCGGGTGCCTGTGCGGCGTTGTTCCTTCTCATCGCCGGGCCGTGGTTTGCCCGCCAGCTTGCCGTCTTCGGGAGCCTGTCGCCCTCCTCATCGACCGGCAAGGTGCTGCTCATCCGGACCTTCTCGGAGTGGGACAGCATCACCACCCCGGCAACGCTTGATCACTTCCTTGGCCAAGGTTTGGGACCGCTGATCGTCAGCCGGATCGGCGGCTTGGTCGCGGCGATGACGATCTACGCCGTGATGGTTGGCGGCGTGATCCTCGTTCCGTTCATGCTCGTCGGCGGCTGGTTGCGGCGTCGGTCGACGGTCTTCTCGCCAGCACTGGCATACGCGGGCCTCCTGTTCGCAGCAAATGCTGTGTTCTTCGCGGTACACATCCCGGGTGGGACCTTCATCCACTCGGCGATCGGGTTGGCGCCGCACACGTACGTCCTGGTGTTGGAGGGCCTCGCTGCGTCCATCGGATGGATCACAGCCCGCCGCGCGAACTGGGACGCCGAGCGCGCAACCCGCGTATTCTCGGGCGCCGTGGTCGGGTTTGCCGTCGTAGCCGCTGCCGTCGCCACAATGGCGACGGATTCCGATTGGGCGACCCGTGCTGCCGACCAGAAATTCACCGCGGCGGCGCTGGACGCCGCCCGAGCGCCCCTGACCGACCGGGTCATGTCGATCGATGCCTCCGGAACGCGGTACTGGAGCGGCCGGGGCGGGGTGGTGCTCGTGAACGACTCGCTCGGGACGATCGAGCAGGTCGCCCGCGCCTACCAGATCCGGTGGCTTGTACTGGAGCGCTCCAATGCCGTGCCCGCCGTCGCCCCGCTCCTCGACGGTGCCCCCCGACCCGCCTGGATCGGGCCGCCCGTGGCCTCTCGGCCGGCCACATCCTCGGCCGGCGATACCACGCTCGCGGCGGGGGCGGTCGATCTGGCCGTCTACCCCGTGTGCTTGACGCCCGGCGACTTGCGGTGCGCAAACGGAGCGGTGGCTCGCCGGCCGTGAGCGTTGTGCCGTGAGGCTCGGGTGACCCGCCGCGAGGCCTGGCTCAGCGCATCGGGGATCTTCCTCGCGGCGCTGCTGGTGCGCACCTGGGCTGCTGCCCAGATGTCGTTCCCGACGCCCGAGGACGCCACCTACTACTGGGGCGTCGCGCGCAACCTGGTCGAGGGTCACGGGCTGGTGTCCGATGCCATCTGGAGCTACGCCACGCCCGCGCGCGACCCGGCGACCGGCGCGTTCGGACTCTTCCTCCCGCGCCCGGCGTTCGAGATCTGGCTGCCGCTCCCCACGCTTCTCTCGGCGGTGCCGATGCTGCTGTTCGGATCGACGACCTATGCGGCCGCGGCGGCGGCGCCGGTCCTGCTCGGTGCGGTCATCCCCGTGCTCGCCTGGTGGATCGGCGCGGACCTCGCAGCCGAGCGCGGGTTGCCGATCGAGCGTGCACGAACACTTGCGCTCGGCAGTGGGCTCGTGAGCGCGGTGGCGCTCCCGCTCGTGCTCCCCTCGGCGCTCGTCGATTCGGCCGTGCCCTTCGGCATCGCCGTGCTGGCAGCCTGCCTCCTGGGGACGCGCCTGCTCCGCGAGCCGCGCAGCGCCCGCATCCGCGACCCACGTCTCCTGGGCCTCGGTCTCATGCTCGGTCTGGCCGCGCTCTCCCGCAACGAAGCGATCTGGGTCGCCCTCGCGTGGGCCGGGCATGCCTGGTGGCAGGGGTCGTCAGGGGGGCAGGAGTCCCGCGCCGTGCGCGCCCGGCTGGTGCTGGTCCCGGCAGCCGTTGCCGTGCTCCTCGTGACACCCTGGCTCATCCGGCAGGCGATCACGTTCGGCAGCCCGCTTCCCGGCCAGGCGATCACGAACGCCTGGGCGCTGACCGGCTACGAGATCTTTGCATGGAAGGAGCCGGCGACGCTCGCGGGCTATCTCGCCGCGGGTCCCGCCGTCTGGGTTGGCAATCGGATCGACGGCTTGATGCACAACCTCGTGAGCGTGCTCGTGCTGCCCGGGGTACCGATCGCGGCCGTCGGCCTCGTCGGGCTCCCCTTAGTCGCAAGGGCACGGTCCCTTCGCCTGCTTCTCGTCTCCGCCGTGGCGACGTTCGTGATCACGACGCTGGCTTTCCCCGTGCAGACCACCTGGGGCACCTACCTCCACGCGTCCGTGCCGGCTGACGTGCTGATCATCATCAGCGGACTCTCGGCCCTCGACGCAGGGCTGGCGTGGATCGGTCGCCGCCGCGCATGGACGCGACCGGTGGCGTGGCTGGGCCCGCTCTTCGCCGGCGCAGGGGCGCTCCTGTTCCTGGGGCTCGGGATCCCTGCGTATCGCGCCAACGCCGCGTCGACCGACGCCTCATACGCCTCCCTCTCCGCCCGCTTTGCGGCGCTCGGCGATCCGCTGGACCCCGCAGTCCCCGTGATCTCGAACCACCCGATCTGGGTCGCCGAGGCCGATCGGGTCCGCGCCCTGGCCCTGCCGGACGAGCCGGTCTCGAGCGTCCTGGAGATCGCGCGCACGTTCGGGGCGCGCTACGTCATCCTCGATGGGACGGCAGGCGGATGGCCGGCGCGGCTCACGACGGATCCCGACGCACGGTGCCTGCAGCTGGTGGCCCTCCCGGGCGCGGGGACGGAACCGGATCCATTCCGTGTATACCGGGTCGTCTGCCCATGACCGGCCCGTATACTTCGCCGCAGATGAGCGCCGAGATCGAGCCTGGGGACGCGGGAGCAGACCCGTTCGACAGCCTGTACGCCGAGGCGAAAGCCGCGCTCGGCTATGCCGCGAACACCCTGCGCGCGCTCACGGAGCGCTATCGCGAGGCCTACCACTCGGAGCTCACGTCCTGGCACAACGAGCACGACGAGCTCGAGACGACGGAGCTCGATGCGCTGGGGACGAGCCCGTCCGCCGGAGACGGTCCCGGCACGGTCACACCGACCGCCGAGCTGCGGCGCACGGTCGCGGTCGGGGCGAGCGAGCTGGGCGAGCGCGCGACCGAGCTCTCGCGCCTGGAGCTTGCGGTTCGCGGCCTGGAGCGAACCTGGCTGTTCATGGAGCGCGGGGACGCCACACTCCAAAGCGATCCCTCCATTCCCGACCTCCCGGACGACCTCCGGATGCGCATGGTCGAGGCCCGCGAGGCCGAGCGCGTCCGTCTGGCCCAGGAGGTCCACGACGGTCCGGCGCAGGCGCTGGCCAACGCGATCTTCCAGGCCGACTACATCGAGCGGCTCCTCCAGACCGACCCGGGAACCGTTCGCCCCGAGCTGCGGTTCCTGCGGGAGAGCCTCCGGCGCGGGCTCGACGACGTCCGGGCGTTCATCAACCAGCTTCGACCCCCGCTCCTGGCGGAGCTGGGCCTGAACGGCTCGATCGAGGAGAGCATCGCGACGATGCGTGCACTCGTCGGTGCCACGATCGAGACGGAGCTTGCCGCCCCGGCAGACGGTCTTTCCGACGAAGCGCAGGTGGTGGTCCTCCGCGTGGTCCAGGAGGCACTCCAGAACGTCCGCCGGCATGCGGAGGCGCAGCTGGTGCGGGTGAGCACGCGGCTCGATGGCGATGCCTGGGCGTTGGAGGTGGCAGATGATGGCCGCGGCTTCGACGTCGACACGGTGACCGCCCGGGGCCGGCTCAACTTCGGGCTCCAGTTCATGCGCGACCGGGCTGCATTGATCGGCGCGCGTTTCGAGGTGCGATCCCGCCCGTCGGGAGGGACGCTGGTCCGGCTGGACATACCCGTCGGGACCACTGGGAGGTAGGCAGGTGATGTCGTACGGTGGACCGGAGCGTCGAAGAGGGGGCCCAGACCGGCGCGCTGCAGGCGAGAAGGTCCGGATCCTGCTCGTCGATCATCACGCACTGATCCGCGTGGGAATGCGCAGCATCATCGAGCGCGAGCCCGACCTGGAGATCGTCGGGGAGGCGGATGATTCCCGGTCAGCGCTCGATGCCGCGCTGGAGACGAGCCCGGACATCATCCTGATGGACCTGGCCCTGCCGACACCGGGCGGGATCGAGGCGACCCAGCGGATCAAGCGGGAGCTGCCGGCCTGCGGGGTCATCATGCTCGCCGTCGAGGAGGACGAAGAGGCCCTCTTCGACTCGATCAAGGCGGGTGCGGCGGCCTTCATCCTCAAGGATGTCGGCCCGGACGACCTGGTGACGATCATCCGCCGGGTCAGCGACGGCGAGTTCCTGATCAACGAGAAGGTCTTCGCCAAGCCGGCCGTCGCAAGCCGCGTGCTCAAAGAGTTCCGCGAGCTCGCCGTGTACGGGCAGGAGGCGGCCCCGATCTTCGCGCCGCTCTCGCCGCGCGAGGTACAGATCCTGGACAACATCGCCCAGGGGATGACGAACAAGCAGGTCGCCTACGCCCTCACGATCAGCGAGCAGACCGTCAAGAACCACATGAGCTCGATCCTGCGCAAGCTGTCCGTCAACGACCGGACCCAGGCCGTGGTCTACGCCATGCGCCAGGGCTGGATCCGGATGCCGGAGGACTGAGCCGACCCGGATGGCCGAGCCCGTTCGCACCGCTGCCGACCTCATCGCGGCCCTCGGCCGCGATATCGCGGGCCTGGAGCGCGAGCTTTCCGAGATCGAGCTCCTTGCCACGCAGGCGCGCAGCGAGTCGGGCCGCCACGAACAGAAGCGCGCCCACCTCGCGGAAAGGCTCGCCACAATCCAGGTCGCGCCCACACCCGAGATCGCCGACCAGAACGCGCAGCTCATCACGCTCACGAAACGGGCTGCCCTGATGGACGCCCAGATCGATGTCCTGCTGGGAAAGCAGAAGGTGCTGGCGCGGTACCGCGACGCCCTCGTCACGCTTCGCGAGGACGTCGCCCGCTTCGCAGGCTCCGGCGTCCGACCCGCGACCCCGGGGCCTGCCGCTGCGGGCCAGGCGGGCAGCACGGCGGCCGGTGCGGGATCCGCCGTCGTGCACCGCCTCCTGCAGTCTGCGCAGGAGGACCTGCGCCGCGACATCGCGCGGGCGATGCACGACGGCCCCGCCCAGAGCCTCACGAACATCGTGCTCCAGACCCAGATCGTTGAACGGTTGATCGATCGCGATCCGGCGGCAGCCCGAGCGGAGGTCCGCGAGCTCGTCAGCATGGTCCAGCGGACGCTGGAGGCCACCAAGACGTTCATCTTCGACGTCCGGCCAATGGTGCTCGACGACCTGGGCCTGGTCCCCACGCTGCGCCGCGTCGCCCGCGATCGGAGCCGGCGCGCGCAGGTTCCGATCGAGTTCGGTTCGATGGGCTCGGATCGGCGCCTCCCCGTCGAGCTGGAGAGCGCCGTCTTCCGCATCGTGGACGACTCGGTCGCGGCGCTCACCCCGGCACACCCGGAACGCGTGACCGTGACGCTGGAGTGGGGCGCCACGGAGCTGACGACGACCGTCCGCGCTCATCGGGTCCGGCGCGACGAGGAGCCCGCGCCCGAGCCGATCGCCGCGGACGTCCCCGCCGCCCTCGCGGTGATGATCGAGTCGCGTCGCGCCGACCGCGCGGCAGAGATCGCAGCCGGCGGCATCCCGGCCGACGTGCGGCGTGAGATCGCGGACCGCGCGGCGTCGCTCGGAGGCGGGGCAACGGTCGATTCCGACGGGCAGGGCGTCGAGGTCGTGATCCCGGCGCCCTCATCCAGCGACGAAGCATCTCGCACCGAACCAGGATGAGGCGCCCGGCCGCTGGTGACACCGGCCAGGGCCTCGTCGAGTTCGGGGTGATCCTCGCCCTGGTGCTCATCATTGCGACCATCGCGCTCGTCTTCTTCGGCCCACAGCTGGCCTGGGCGCTGAGTCTCATCGGGACCCAGGTCGACAAGGCTGGATGACGCGACAGGCGCGCCGGGTGGTGCGCGGGCGCGCCACGAAAGAGCGCCCGGGTGCAACCTGAGCGTGGCGGACCCGCAATCAGTACTTTCGACCCACTGGTAGTGGGGCGAACGGATCGTGTATTGTTCCGCCTGCTCCGATCTTGGAGTGGACTCATCAAGGAGACCACCACATGGCGCTCATTTCCTACATCTCGTCGATTCTTCACCGCGACGAGGAGGGCCAGGGCCTCGCTGAGTACGC
>DAOTXE010000025.1:0-13367 GCA_034435355.1 Chloroflexota bacterium | reverse complement strand
ACGGCAAGGTGATCTGCTTCTTCCAGGCGAAGGCGAAGTTCAAGGTGCGCTACTCGACGTTCGGCTTCCAGCCCGACGCCCGGCTCGACGACGGGGAGATGTGTCCGGTCGCCTTCGCCCTGACGAGCCTGACGGCGGCGGGCGAGAAGCGGATCGCCGAGCTGGTCAAGAAGGCTGCGAGCTGAGGGGGAGGGTCTGGCTTGAGCTTCCCTGACGGCAGGCGATGGCTCGTAACTCCGGCCCTGCCGACCTCAGCTGTATGGGGCGCGCGGCGGCCTCGTTCCCCGACGACAAGTGCCCTTGGTGATACCTTCTGATCGACGCCGCTCAAGACTGCGGCGTGTCCGCCGAAGCAGGTCGCCGCCGATGGTCTGGACGGGATGGCGAGGATGAGCTGGAGCCTCGAGATCGCTGGCGAGGCGGACGATGACCGGCGCCGCCAGCCGGGCGCTCTACCTCACGGCGAGGCAGCCTCCTGATGAGTGCGGAGCATCCGAACGCGATCGCCTACCGGAGGACGGCTGACGCGTTCCGCGCTCGGGACTTCGACACCCTTCGATCGCTCATCGCCGACGACGTCGTCTGGCACGTGCCGGGTCGTCACCCGATGGCCGGCGAGATCCGTGGGCTCGACGCCCTCGTTGCCTGGCTCAGCCGCCTCAACGGGCTCGGCTTCACGCTCCGCGAGCACGACGTGCTCGGGAACGACGATCACGTCTGCGCCCTGAGCTACATGGGCGCCCGGCGGCCCGGGGTCGACATCGAGATCCGCGTGTTGAGCGTGTTCCACTTCCGCGACGGCCGGCAGCTCGAGCGATGGCTCTATCCCGAGGACCTCGAAGCCTGGGACGCGATCTTCAACGGCTGAGGCCCCGCGGTCCGCACGTCGCACCATCGGGCTGCGCGCCGGACCGCCTGCGCTCCCGGATCTCACGATCACTGCTCTTATCGTCAGGAGGCCGCGACCGCCCGGCGGGCTCCCGCGCCGCACCCGTTCAGGCGATCGCCGTCGACGGCCCGTCGAGAGCGATGGCGGCGATGTCCTCCGGGAGCACGCCGTCCGCGACGGTGCTCGTCCGTCCGCCCGCCGTGGGGCGCTGGAGGACGACTCCATCCGGGACGTCGTAGATGAGGATCAGCCCGCTCCCCCACGCCATGTGGATCGCGGCGCGCTCCGGGTCGCGCGAGCGGACCTCTAGGACCCAGTCGGCGAACACCCGCAGCGCGGCTGCCGTCAGCGGCAGCTCCTGCCCGCCGTCCACGACGAGGACGTCCCCGGAGCGGAACCGGCCGGCCCCGGGGGCTTCGGGGCGGACCGCCGCGGACCGCCGCTGGTGCCGCCAGGCGAGGTTCGCCGCGAAGCGGTCCCAGGTGAAGGCGTCCTCGGTCGAGCGGAGCCGCTGCAGGTACGGGCCCGGCGGCTCGTCGGCCCGGTCGAGGTAGACGAGCGCGCGCTCCACGACCTCCTCGGTCAGGAGCCCGAGGGGGCCCGCGATCCTGGCGAACTGGCCGGCGACGAACGGGGCCTCGGGGGCGCTGGCCCCGTGGGACTCTAGCAGCCGGATGCAGGCGGCAGCCGTCAGCGCGTCGGCATGGCGGTCGGCCAGCAGGAGCGCCGCCGCGAACCGCTCGTCGTCCGCAAGCCGGGAGAGGTACCCGGCGCGCCGGTCGTCGCCCCAGAACCCGGCGAGGAGTCCGGCGGTGAGCGGGGCGAGGTCCCGCTCTGCCAGGATCGGCGACGGGCCGTCCGCGCGCAGCCACAGGCGCTCGATGAAGTTCAGCCAGATCGCATAGTTGATCGTGACCCAGGCGGGATCCACAAGCTCCCAGAAGCGGGGGTCGGCCATGCCGCTCACGGCGCGGCGGACGCGGTTGCGGACGAGCACTGCGACGCGGCGGTTGTCCGACCAGCGCCGGGGCTCCGGCTCGGCGGGCGCGGGGAGCTCGTCCTCGATGTCGCCGTCGGGGATGGGCGCCTCGACGCCGCGGAGCTGGATGTTGCGACGCCGCTCGAACTGCTGGACGACCTCGTCGAGCCACAGGACGAGGCGCGGCGTGTCGTAGCCGTCGCCAGGGGTCAGGTCGTACGCGCGCGCCCGGGGGTGTTGGCGGACGCGCTCGAAGTCGATGTCGTCGAGCCTCGCGAGCGGCGGCTCGTCGCCGGCCTCGAGGCTCTCGAGCTCGGGCGTGAGCCGCTCGCCGCGGATCATCCGCGCGACGTCGTACACCGACACGATCGCGAGGCCGGCGAGCTCCTCGAGGAGGGCGAGGATGTCGCTGTCGGCCCCGTAGTCGAGCGCGGCGAGCGGCGTGTGCCGTGGAGTGTCGGACCCGCGGGCGAGCTGGGCCAGCTGGTGCAGGTCGTGCACGACGACGGGCCCGGCGCTGCCCCCGTCCCAGCGCACCTCGACGATCCGCGGGGAGGGCCTGCCGGCGATCGCGGCGCCCCAGCCGTCCACGTGTCGCGCGAGCTCGACGGACGGGCCGCGGTCGAGCACGAGCGCCGCGCCGGGCGGCGGCTCGCCGAGGAGCTCCACGGCCAGCCAGTCGCCCTGCTGGCGCGCCCCGAGCAGCTGACAGGCCGGGGCCGCTCGTCGCGCGTCCTCCGTGGTCGCGTCCGGCTCCCAAACCAGCGCATCGGGCCCGACCTCGTCGCCGATCGCGACCGGGCCGCCTTCGCCGAACAGGGTGCGGCGCAGATCGGCACCGCGGTGCACCACGGCGATCTCGAAGTTGCCCTCCGCCGCGGACCGGAGCAGGGCCGGAGCGGACAGGTTCGGCGAGCCGAGGAGGGCGAACGACTCGCCCGAGCCGAGCGTCGCGAGGATCCCCTTCGCGTGGATCATGCCGCCCCTGAGGGGGGGCCGGTGCTGGAGCTCGCGGGTCTCCCACGCCGTCTCCGGGTGCGCCGCCCGCAGTCGGGCGAGTCGATCGCCGTCGAGCCTCGTGATGCCGGGCTGGACGGCGAGCACGACCCGCGACGGGCGCAGTCGCCCGACGAGCGCGCGCAGGGCGGCGAGGCGGCGGTCGGTGAAGGGCGACCAGACGAGGAGCTCCTCGACGGGGCCGCCTGGCACCCGCGCGAGGAACTGCTCGAGGATCGGGGCGTCGAGGTTGTGCACGAGCCGGTGCTCCTGCACCGGGGTCGCGAGCGCCGGCACGAGCCTGCCGATCGCCTCGACGCGCTCGCCGAACGTTCGGTCGACTACCAGTCGGCGGGCGAGCTCCCGGCAGAGCTGCCACGCCTCGCGCGCCAGCGCCGGTGCCTCGCGGGTCCACTCGAGCAGGGTGAACAGGTCGCCGCCCCCCGCCAGGCCCGCCTCGCTGATGTTCCCGCTCCCGATGAGCACCGCCCCGAGGTCGGGGCCGACCGCGAGCAGCAGCTTCGGGTGGAAGACGCCCGGGACTGCAACCTGGCTGAGCGAGTAGCTCACGCCCGCCTCGGCGATGTCCCGGGCCTCCGACCAGCCCGCCAGCCGCTCCGGTAGCCAGCTCGCACAGGCGGCGGCGGCGATCGAGCGGCACCCGTTTCCCACGAGCTTCGGCAGCACGTACGACTCGAAGAACGGCAGGTCGAACGAGTACGTGAGGATGAGGACCTCGCGCCAACGCCCGCGCGAGAGGACGTCCCCGAGGTCGAGTGGCGGGGCGGCGACGACCGCGCGGACATCAGCCATCGAGCAGCTGCTCCCCGAGGGGCGTGAGGCCGTGCCCCGGCTGCTCGAGGGGCCCGGCGACGAGGCCGAGCTCCGCGAGGGCGCTCGCGACGGCCGTGAAGCGGATCGAGATCGGGTTCAAGCCGTCCTGGTCCCCCTGGTCGATGAAGCGCAGGGCGCCGCCCTCGTCGTGGAAGCGGAACGTGTCCTCGGGCAGCTTCGACCGCGCCACCCTCAGGTGCTGCCTGACGACGTGGCGTCGCAGGAGGCCGAAGATCGCCTCCGCCACGCTGTCGCCGGCTGCCTCCCGCTCGGCCAGCCAGCTCGCGAGGCGGGCGCTCGCGACGCGCTCCTCGCCCCCATCGCCGAACGCCGCCCGCTCCGTCGGGGCGGCGCCCTCCGCCTCGAGGAACACGAGCGCCCGGCGGAGCGCGAGGAGCAGCGCAAGGAAGCTCAGGACTGGGGCGTCGGCGGCGAGGCCGCGGTCGGCGCGCGCGAGGTACTCTTCCTCCTGGGGCGACCCGGCCGCCGTCTCGATCGGCCAGCCATCGGCGTGGACCGCGGCGTCGCACGCAGCCGTCGCGGTGCGCAGCGCGACGTCGCCGGCGCGCACGGGGCCCGCGCCGTCGAGCGTGACGGGCAGGTCGCTGAGGAGGCGGGCGTAGTCGGCCAGCGGCTGGAGCCGGATCGCGCCGCCGCGCGCGAGGCCCCACCTGACGAGGTGGATGAACAGGCCGTTCAGCGATGCGACGACGAGCTCCCGTTGCCGGACGAGCCACCAGCGGCGCCACGTGCCGGCGACGCCCGACGAGGGCCGCCAGGACGCCGCGCCGTCCGCGCCGCGGTACAGGAGGCGCCGGAAACGCTCCTGCTCGACGGGCGTGTCCCGCGTCGCGCGGGCGAGGTCGAGGAACAGGCGGACGCTCGCGGCCCGGTTCCGGTGCGAAGCGTGCGGCGGCTGAGCATTCCCCAGCAGCACCCCCACGAGGAGGTCCCGCTCGGCCCCGCCGGCGGCGAGGTGGTGGAAGCAGCTCGCGTCGGCCAGCTCGCGCAGGACCTCGAGGGGGATCGTGCCGTCAACCAGGTCGGCGTAGTCCCGCATGTACGACGTGTCGGCGATCGCCGTCCCGAACGCGTCCGCGAGGCCGGCCCCGAGGTCGCCGAGAGGGGCGTCGAGCGGCGCCCGCGGGTTGAGCTCGGCCGGGAGCACGAGCCCGAGCGCCGCCATGCCGCCCCGGTACACCTGCCCGTACCCGCCCATCCGCTGCTCGAGGTACGGAAGGTCGAGGTGGAGCCCGTCGGCCGTTCCGCGCAGGTGCGGGACGATGGCGTTGCGCCCGATGATGCCGGGCAGCTCGTCGTGCGCCCCGCACAGGAGCGCCGCGCTCGCGAAGGCGAGCTCCTGGCGCCTCAGGAAGCGGCCGAGCCCGGCGTTCGTCTGCGGGCGCAGGCCGCGATCCCAGTACCGCTTGATGCTCCAGGTGTAGATGCTCCAGTAGCGGGGATGCTGCGAGAGCACCGGCAGGCCCGAGGCGAGGTCGTCCAGCTGGCCGAAGTTCACCGCCTCCAGGCCCACCGGATAGCGCCCCGGGGTCCGCCGGAATGATGGGATGGTCCAGCGGGGCCGGGGCAGCGTGGCGCTCTCGGCGCTGGGGAGGGGCTCGATCATGGCGCGCGCCTACGGGGCGCGCGGGTAGCGGGGCCGCAGCTGCGCCTCGCAAGGATCGGCCCGAAGCGCGCGGGCGGCAACATACGGCGGGCGGCATTTCCTCGCCTCGTCGAACCCGCGTTGGGTGACCCCGCCGAACCTCCCTCGTCGATGACGATGTCGAGCCTTGTCCTCACGTCCACGCGTGATCGTCACCCCTCCGGCTTCTTGTAGCGCCGCCACTCCTCAGGTCCTCCGCGGACCGTCATGCCAGTCCCGCTGCCCCGATCCCGGCTACGCCATCCCCGCTCCATCGGGCTCGGCGCCCGGCACCAGGGCCATCCAGCAGACGAGGTGGATGTCGTCCTCGTCGATCACGGGCAGCGGCTCCGGCGCAGGCGCGGGCCGAAGCCCCAACTCACGAACGAGCGTGAGGACGGCCGCTGCTCGTTCGACGTCGTTCTGGCCGTTCGCCAGCACGTCGCGGAACATCCTCAGGATCCGGGCGCCGTACGGGGCCTCGATAGCGTCGATCGCCTCGTCGACGGCGTCCTGGCTCGTGCCGGCGGGCGCCGACGTGCGGCGTAGAAGGGCGGCCGCATCCCGCATCACCTTCGGGACTGCGGGTTGGAGGTTCCGCGGGTCCTCACCGCGCTTCCATGAGTCGAAGATGTCCTGCTTGGCGACGGTCCAGGCGCCATAGGCGGCACGCCGCATCCCGTCTGTGAGGACCCGGACTGTCGTCGCCTCGGCGCGGGCTCGGGCAAGCGCGGTGAGGGTGTCACCGACGATGACGGGCTCCGCCCCGTCGACGCTCACGAAGCGGTACTGGACGAGCGGGTGGTCGCCGACGCGGGCGCAGAACACGAAGCCGCCCGCGCCGTCTCGCGCGGCCATGCCGCTCCCGGACCCCCACGGGAGCGCCCGGACCTCCTCCGCGAGCCGGGGGTTCACGAGGGCGGCACGGAGGTCCTGGCGGTACTCCTCGCCGCTGTGGGCGTTCCCGACCTCGCCGCCCAGCTCGAACAGCGTCGCGTCCTCCTCGCGGATGCGCTCGATCTCCTCGCGGGTCTGGGCGAACACGAGGTCGCTCGTCTTGGAGCCGGGCAGGATTTCGTCCTCGACGCCGATCGCGGACGCGGCCTGGGCGATCTTGCGGCGGAGCCGGTCCTCGAGGCCGAGGAGGGCGTCGAGCGCCTCGTCCGGGAAGTACGTGCGGATGAAGACCCTTGCGTGGCGCGAGCCGATCCGGTCGATGCGGCCGTGGCGCTGCACGAGCCGCATCGGGTTCCAGGGCAGGTCGTAGTTGATGATGTGCCGGGCCTGCTGGAGGTTCACCCCCTCGGCCAGGACGTCGGTCGTCACGATGATGTCGAAGCGGTCCGCGTCCCGGCCCGGCGGCGCCTCGCTGGAGACCGGCGCGAACCCCCACACCGCGGAGTTGCGGCCGATCGTGGCGAGCGCGTCGTCGCCGGACACAGCTGCGACCCGGCCCCGGTACGCGGCGAGCCGCGGGTCCCTCGCCGCCTGGTCCTCGAGGAACCCGCTGACCCAGGCCACGGTGTCGGCGAAGTAGCTGAAGACCAGCACCTTCCGCTTGTCGCGCTCGTCGGCGGGCCCGTACGCCTCGGCCGCGGCCTCGCTGGCGATCTTCGCGAGCTCGTCCGCGAGGCGCAGGAGCTTCGGGTCGCGGGCGCGGTCGACGGACTCCGCCTCCGCCGCGAACGCGAGCAGGAGGTCCCGGTCGCCGGTCACGGCTTCTCGGAGGGCGTCTGCGTCGAAGTCTCCGATCGGGGCTCCGGCGCCGCGCCTCACGGCCGATTCCACGGCGGCCCGGTACTCTCCGTCCGACTCGCCGGTCAGCCACTCCGTCAGCGCCTCGGGCTCGGGGACCAGCCCGACGTCGAGGAACGCCACGAACCCGTCGTGGCTCTGGGCCATCCGCCGGCAGGTCTGGGCGAACGCCGCGGCGCTCGACTCGAACCGCTTGAGGAGGCCGGACCGGAGGAGGCCGGCGAGGTTCACCTCGCGCTGGACCTGCTCGCCGTCGGCATCGGCCGGCCGGCCGGCGGTCCGGTACAGGGACGGCGTGTAGCGGGCGAGCCTGAGGGTCGGGGCGCCCGGCGCCATCCCGTGCTCGCACTCGTCGAGGTCGACGCAGTCGAGCGCGTGGGCGAAGCGCGTGAAGAACCCCGGGAGCACGGCGTCGAGGTTGTAGGTGACCGTGATCGGCTCGGGCTTCGGGAACGTGATCGGGACCTCAGCGCCGCCGATCGTGACCGTGTCGTGGGGGTAGTACTTCTTCACGAAGTGCCGCGTCCGGCGGACGGCGACCCCGTCGAGGACGTCGAACAGCTTGTCCGGTGAGAGGTCCTCGGGATCGGTCGCCATCGCCTCGGCGAAGTGCGTCTTGAGGCTCGGGATCCCGCTGGCGGCGAACTGGGCGTCGTTGGAGATGAAGTAGCCCAGCAGGTAGAACAGGTCCCAGAGGCTGTTGTTGACGGGGGTCGCGGTCAGGAGGACGAGCTGCTTGGGCGGCGACCCGGCCAGGAGCCGTCGGAGGACGCCGGCCCGCTGCGTCTCGGGGTTCCGGTACGCGTGCGCCTCGTCGATCACGACCAGGGCGTAGTCGTTGGGGGCGTACCGCAGGCCCGTCCCGTTCGCCCCCGGGTTGAGCTTCGGGTCGGCCGTCAGCTCCTCGTACGAGACGGACTCGACGCCGAGCTGGTGGTCGGCGAGGAACTTGCGCCAGGGGCCGTCGCGCAGGGTCGCGGGGGTGACGAGGAGGACCCGCTGGCGGCGCTCGACCACCGCCTCGCGGATCAGCTCGCCCGCGATGAAGCTCTTGCCGAGCCCCACTCCATCAGCTACGAGCACACCGTGGTAGGCGTCCAGGATCCGCTTCGCCCGCCAGACCCCGTCCTGCTGGAAGGTCGTCAGGCGCAGGCCCGTCCCCTCCTGCCGCGCCTGGTCCTCGACTTCGGCCCCGTACCGCTCGTAGAGCATCCGGAGGTACACGAGGTACGGGTTGTGGGGCGCGAAGCGGGCACGGTAGAGCGCGGCGAGGTCGTAGGTCTCCGAGTCCTCCCAGAGCTCGTCGTACCACTCGCGGACCTGCTTCACGACGCCTGGCTGGTACTGGCCGAGGTTCAGCTCGACGTTGAGCGCGAGCCCTGCGTACGTGAAGTTCGAGGAGCCGGCGATCGCCCCGTCGTCGTGGGTGGTGACGAGGAACGTCTTGCCGTGGAGGAACCGGCGCGTGTAGCGGTGGACCTGGACTTTCTCGCGCTCGAGCCAGGCGATAAGGCGCTCGAGCAGCGCGTCCGTCTCCTCGGTGAACCCGAGGAGGTCGCGGTCCGCGACGACGTCGGACTCGAGCGTTCGCAGCGCCTCCTCGAGGCGACGGCCCTCGGCCCGGGATGGGGCGACCTCGCGGGTCAGGTGGCGGACTTGGGCGAGGTCGGACTTCGGCTCGGCGCCGAGGAGCAGGCGCACGGACCCGGCCCGCTCCAGCCGGTCCGCGAGGAGGGAGAACCCACCCGGGTTGAAGTACGCGGTCGCGATCGCGAGATCGAACGGGTCACGCCAGGCACCGATCAGCTGGTCGAAGTACCCGCCGATCGCGTCGGCGACGCGCTCGCCGTTACGGTTGGTCGCGAACTCGGGCTTCATGCGGTCGCCCACCGTTCGAGGTAGTCCAGGACGCGGCGGAGCCGGCCCTCGTAGTCCCAGGTCGGATGGAACGTCGCGAAGATGTGCCGGACGTCGGCTGTGTTGAGGCCGTAGAGCGCGGCGACGACGGCGTCGAGCTCGGCGATCAGGTCGCCTCGAGCCTCGCCGTCGAGCCGGCCGACGTTGACGCCGACCGCCCGAGACCACTCGGCGAACCGCTGGTCGACCGCGGTGAGCTGTCCGCTGATCTCCTCGGCCCGGCGCCGGCGAGGGTCGTCTCGGCTAGGGGCCGGGATGGGGAAGCCGTTGAGGACATGGAAGTTCACGTGTAGCTCCACGACGCACCGGGCGTACCAGTCGAGCGGGATCGAGCTCAGCACGCCGAGCAGATACGCCTGGTCCCGCTCATCGCCGCGGGGCCACAGGAAGTACGGTGCCGCGTTGGTGACGACCACCCTGGGCGGCAGCAGGCTGGCGATGACTGTGCGCTGGTTCGTCCGGTTGGTGACGTCGCGGATCACCAACCGCGGTTGCCGGCACGGCAGTGTCGCAGGGTCTGCGGCCCAGACCCGGCTGAACTCGGCGAACGCCGACGTCGCTCGGCGCTGCTGGTTGAGCCGCTTGGTCTGGAGCGTCCGCGTGACGGAGGCGGGGTCCGCCCATGCGAACACGTCCCCCGTGTCGGGGGTCCAGAGGTTGAACCCGGCCCCGGAGAGCACAGGCCACAACCCGGTCCGGTCGGGCGGGTCGAAGATGAACTGATCGCGGTCCGTTGTGGCGTTGAAGTCGCCCTGGACCGGCCTGGCTCGCCACGGATGCGCCGGCGCGTCCAGGCGCGGGTGCTCGCGCATCCGCTGGAAGATCCTGCCGGCATCTGGGGTTGGGAGAAGCGGGAACGAGCCGCCGGTCGCCCACGTGCGGAACGAGGCGGCGGGGAACTCGAGCGGCGGACGCTGCATCCCGGCCGCGTAAGCCTCGGGGCTCGCGAACGGACCGCGCAGCCGCACGTCACCGGCTCCAGGGCCCTTCGACACCGCGACGAAGGTGAACGTGTACCGCCCATCAACGTCGTCGAACACCCACTGCCGCGTGTTCAGGAGGGTCGTGACGTCCTCGAACTGCCCGCCGTCGTAGATCGCCGTGCGCCAACCCTCCGATCCCGCGCCGGAGAGAGCCGCCCGCGGGAGGACGACCCCGATGCGGCCGCCAGATCGGACGAGCGCCCAGAAGCGCCAGCAGAACGCCTTGTACAGGTCGGCGTTGCCCTCGTTCATCCCCGGGTAGGGCCCGGCGGTGAGGACCCGGCGCAGGAGGTCCGTCTCGGCGACCTCGGCCTCGTACTCGGCGACGAGGTCCGGTCTCGCCTCGCGGAAGCCAGCGATCTGGCGCCGCTGCTCGGCCGGCGACGCACCGCGGAAGGCTGGCTGCCGGGTCGACCAGAAGCTCGTCTCGTCGACCATCACCTCCTGCCACGGCGGGTTCCCGAGGATGCAGTCGAAGCCCGGGCTCGGGCGCAGGAATACCTCCGGGAACGCGACCGGGAAGTGGAGCGCCTTGAGCTGGGCGGCGAGCGCCCGAGCGTGGGCAAGCCCGGGGTGACCGTCGATCGCCGCCTCGTCGAGGCTGTCGACGGGCTCGATCTCGCCGAGGCGGGCCGCGATCAGGAGGTCGAACGCTTGGCGAGCCCGCGTCACCGCCGCCGCGGCCTCGGCCTGGGCCTGTCGCGCCTCGGCGATCTCTGCCGCGGATCCGTCCGTCGTCCGGGCGAGACGCCGCAGAGCGTCCGTCGCTCGGTCCAGCCAGCGCACGAGCGGCTCCCGGAACCACGACATCTGGCCGCCGCCGGCGCTCGGATCGAGGATCTCGAGGGCCTCGTCGATCGTGCTGATCCCGGACAGGCTGTTGCCGACGACGAGGTTGTGGCTGAGGAAGCTCAGCGGCAGGCCCGGGACGAACGTGTGGACCCAGAGGGCCAGCCTCGCGAGCTCCACGCTGATCGGGTTGAGGTCGACGCCGTAGACGCAGCGACGGGCGATCTGGCGGCGGAGCAGGCTCGTGTCCTCGATCTCCGCGATCTCCGCCTGGTAGGGCCCGAGGGCCTCCCGGGCCCGCTCCCGCAGCCTGGCGAGCTCACTGGTCACGCCGGGCAGCCGGTGGACGGCCAGGAACGATGACAGGCGCCGCTCGATGCGGTCGACAGCAGCCACCAGGAAGTGGCCCGAGCCCATCGCGATGTCGGCGCACCGGAAGTCGAAGAAGGCATCGGCGGCGGCGATCTCATCGTCTGCCGCCACCAGAGCCTCCAGCCGCTCGATGTGCCGTGCCAGCGCCGGTTCCAAGGCGTGATCAAGGAGGTGCGCGACGGCGAACGGCTTCGTGAAGTAGGTGCCCGTGGACTTGCGGGCGCCCGATGCGTTGTGGAGGTAGATCGACCCAGCCAAGACCTCCACCTGGGTCGCCCCACGGGCCGGGATGTACGCGCCGGCGTCGTCGACGGCGAGGTCTGTGGAGGCGATCGAGAGGTTCGACTCAAGGAGGCCCTCGTAGATCGTTCCGAACTCCCGGACCGAGAGGCTCCGGAAGTCGACCGGGCCGCTGACGTCATCCGTCCCCCGGTCGACAAGGAGGGCGGCGAGCGCGGGTCCGAACTCGGCGTCCGTGAGCTCCAGTTCGGCGATCGCCGCCCCCGCAGGGTTCACGGCGGCGTCCGAGCTAAACAAGCCCCCGTTGTAGGCCGGGACACGCCAGCTCGGTCGACCGGCATCGACGGCCCGCGACAGCTCCCGGAACCTCGACCACAGGAGGACGGACCCTTGCTCGAACTCGAGTCGCCGGGCGTTCGCCAGCTCCGAGAACTCGCGGGCGAGCGCCTTGAGCGAGTTCGGCTGGTACGCGCCGTCCGATCGGTAGGGCAGGAGGTCCTTGTCCTCGGCGTATGCGATGAACAAGAGGCGGAACAGGACGTTGAGGGCCTGCTCGTAGAGCGCCGAGAGCTCGGCCTCGGCGAGCGCCGGCATCGCAGCTCGGCGGCGTGCAACCGCCTGGGCGAGCGCGGGCACGACGATCCGGTAGACGCGCTCGCGGAGTCGCGTCCCGAGGTCGACCGCGAAGTCGCGTGAGCTCGCGAGGATCTCCTCGAGGGTGCCGCCCGGGCGAAGTGCCCCGGCGCCGAACAGCAGGGGCAGGTACCCGGCTTGGCGCATCGGCAGCAGCCCGAGGTTCGCGGCGACATAGCTCTCGGCACGGCCTCGTCGCCCGACTCCCGCCTCGGCACGAACGGCGTAGACGCGGACTTCTGGCCCCCGCGTGATCAGGACGTACGGCAGCTGCTCGCTGTCCGCACGGGCGAGCGCCGCCGAGATCGGGCTGATGAACCCGTACGCGACGTTCTCGGCCTCCGCCGTCTCGTCCGCTTCGAGGAAGACGGCCACGGCGGCGGCCACCTCGCCGGCCCGCAGGACGTAGGTCGATGTCCCCCGCTCCTCGACCGAGAACCCGAGTGCCTCGACAAGCGGGCGTCCGCGGAGCTCGAGCAGTGGGGCGCCACGGTCGCATTCCTCCTGCCAGTCGCGGCGGGCGGGGACCCCGACCTGGAGTTCGTGCGATGCCACGAGGCCGATGTTCCGGACACCGGGCAGCTGGGAGTCCGCTTCGGGGAGCACCTCCTGGAGGAAGCGGACGGCCGCATGGCGGTTCGGTTCCGCGAGCGACGTGGCCGCGATCCGCTCCACCTGGTCGAGCGGCAGTCCCACGACGGGGGCGGGTGACGGCGGGACCGGGCCGCAGACGCTCGCCGAGGGCCCGTCCGCACCAGGATGAAGGACGATGACCAGCAGAGGACTGGGGGCGTTGCCGTGGCGAGCGTGCCAGAGCTCGCGCAGCTGCGCGACTCCAGGGGTCCGCGCGGCACTCGCCACCGCGACCTCGAGGGGCAGCCTCCCCTGGCCGAGGTACAGCCCGACGGGTCGCAGGCCGGCGGGTGCGCCGGCGGGCAACGTCCAGGGCCGGACGTCCGCCCGCGACTGGAGGAACTCCCCTTCAGCCACTACTGGTCGAGCCCGAGCCGAGCCATGACCCGATCGCGCGTGAAGCTGCTGCGGAGCGCGCACGCCGTGTTCTGGTTCGCGAACATGCCCTTCTCCCAGATCGCCTTGCTGCGCGGCACGGTCTTGGTCCACTGCACGCGGACGACGTACTCCGACTTCTCCGGGTCATCCGCGAACTCGCCCATCTTCGTCGTCGTCACCCCCGCGTCCACGATCGCGACGTCATGGCCGTTCACCACGACCGCGAAGTCCTTGACGGGAACAGACGGCGCCACGACCTCGCCGACCCCGACGTACCCCTCCTGGGGAATGCAGGCGAAGACGCGGTGCCCCGGCTGGAGAGCC
>DAOTXE010000024.1:0-85030 GCA_034435355.1 Chloroflexota bacterium | reverse complement strand
GGACTTGCGTAGTTGCGCAAGTCCGCATCAACGCAGCTCGAGAGACGAGAGGCTAGGATCGCGGCTGTGAACGCCGTTGAACTGCCGCCGGTCGGCGACCCCTCGACGCCATGACGACGAGGCGCGTGGCCTGGCGACGTGCGGACGAGGTGCCAGTCGACGAGCTCTGTACCCTCACGCTGCGCGACGGCGGGCTCTCGCTGGTGGGCACCGTCCTCGGCGCCGAAGGCGACCTGCCCGTCCGAATCGAGTACCAGGTCATGGCCGATGGCGCCGGCTTGACGACCGCGGTTCACGTGCGCGACCTGCGCGGGTTCGTGGCCCGGACGATCGCCCTGGCCCGCGACGCAAAGGGCGGCTGGACCGTGGACGGCATGCCCGCGCCGCTGCTCAGGCGATGCACCGACGTCGACCTTGGCTGCAGCCCGTCCACGAACACGCTCCCGATCCGCCGCCTTCGGCTCGGCGTCGGCGCGTCGCACACGATCCAGGCGGCGTGGGTCCGGTTCCCCGGGCTCACGGTGGTCAAGGCTGCCCAGACCTATACCCGCCTCGACGAGCGCACGTACCGCTATGCGAGCGGCGACTTCGAGGCCCAGCTCAGCGTGGACGACGACGGCCTGGTGACGACGTACGGGGCCTGGCAGCGCACCGGGATCGCCATGGGTCCCGACGACACGGAGCCGCTCGACATGCACCGATAGCATTGGCTGCCATGTCCTCGATCAACCTTCTCACGATCCTCTGAAGTCTCCAGGCCTCCGCGGTCGAGTTCGTCGAGGCATTCACGATCGTGCTGGCCGTCGGGGTAACCCGCCGGTGGAGTTCCGACCTCATCGGCGTTGCCGCCGCGCTGGCCGTCGCGCGGGTCGCGACCCGCGCGAACGTGCCCGCTCCCCTGAAGGGGGCCTGCTTCTCGTCGTCGCGGCGGTCGGCGGGCTGAGCATCGGCTGGGCGTTGCGGGGCTGACCGTTGAGATAGCGCTCGGGAGCCGGTGCGACGCCCCGCCGCCTTGCGACGCCATCCGGCGGCGCTACCGGATGAGCGCCTGGTAGGCGAGACCGGTCGGACTGAATTGATTGGCCGCGATCGCCGCTCCGGCGCGCTGACCGGCGGCCTGGCGCACGGCACCATACGCGGCCTTGCCAAGCGCCGGTGTCCACGGTAGGTAGGCGAAGAGCCGACTCGACCAGAACGGCGACACGTAGGCGAATGCGTGGCTGCGGGCGTACCCGACGATCGCTCGGAGGAACCGCGCGTCGAGCGGCGCGAAGAAGGAGAACGTCCCGAGCTCCGCGTCCGCCACGACGCCTGCGTCGCCCGCACCCGTCGCCTTGTAGAGCCACGTCTCGTCGAGCACGGCAGGCCTGTGGGCGTTCGCCGCCAGGGCGCTGACCGCGTCGAGGTTGGCGAGGCTCGATGGATCGATCGGGTAGACGTGGACGCTCAGGTAGTCGATCGAGGTCTGCGCCAGGAGCGCCCGATCGATTCCCGGGTCCGACCAGGTGCCGGTGCCGGCCCCGACCTTCGTGGTGCCACGCCGCAGGCCGGCGAGCTCCGCCTTCACCACACCGACTGCCCCCGCCGCGCTGGCGATCGGCAGGTGCAGGGTCGTCGCGAAGGTGTCCGGCTCGTCCAGGATCGAGAGGTAGTCCGGGTGCAGCCGGTCGATGATGAGCTGGGCCTGGCCCCGCGCCTGCGCGGCATACGTCGCGGGCGTGAGCCCGAGGTAGTTGGGCGTGAGGGCCGAGAAGACCGTGCTGGCGAAGATCGGGTTCTCCTCGACGCTCAAGATCATGCCGTGCGCTCGGACCGCCGCCGCCACCTGCTCGTAGAAGGCGAGATACCGGGCCTGGTTCGGGAAGCTCGGCAGGAGAAGCGGGAATCCCAGCTCGACCGTCACGCCGCCGATGCCGAGCTCACGGAACCGATCGAGCGTGAGGTTGATGCCATGCATCGCTCCCGGGCGCAGGAGCGCGGTCCCGAGGTTGCCGTTGGCTGCGAGCAGCTCCGCGCCCATGACCGGCGTCCCGATCGCGGTGCCGGCCGCCGCTCGCGCGGTGAGATCGTTGATCTGCCCACCGAGACGATTGACCGCCGCGACGTCTGCGGCCGGCACCAGGTCCGTCGCCGGGTGCACGGGCAGGATGACTGGTGGACGAGGCGCCTGCGTGAAGTCGAAGTCGGCCGTGAGGTCGCCCAGCTGCGGCGCGTTCTCGCGCACGTCGGGGCGCGGGTCGGGCCGGCCGTCGGTGGCCGGGTCGAGGCGCTGGCCACCGAGGAAGTCGTCCTCGATGAACTTGAGGTAGGCGTCGAAGCTCAGCGCCTGGTGGTCGATGTATCCCGGCCGGGCATACGGGCTGATAACGAGACCGGGGACGCGCAGCCCGTAGCCGTTGACGTCGACCGTGGGCGGCACCACGTGGTCATAGAAGCCGCCCCAGTCGTCCCACGTCAGGAAGATCGCAGTGCTCGACCAGTCGGGCCCCGCCATGACCGTGTTGACGAGGTTCGTGACGTAGCTCTGGCCAACCGAGATGAGCGCTGGCGGGTGCTCGCTGTCCTGGCCGTTCGGGACGACCCAGCTCACCGCGGGAAGCGTTCCGGCCTTGGCCGCCGCAGTGAAGTGCGAGATGTCCTGGACGTTACCGGCCTGGCCGTCCGCCTGGACGTCGGTGAAGCCCGGGAGCGGGTTCCATATCCCGGGCACCGAGACCTTCTGGGGAGCCGGGGCGCAGCTGACGGCATCGTCCGCGCAGTCCGGCTGGTAGCCCTGGTCCAGGTAGTAGCCCCAGCTGACGCCCTGCTTGTGGAGCAGGTAGGTCAGGTCGGTCCAGGCGTAGGGCGTGGGATCCGTGGCGGTGGGCAGCCCCGGCTGGTTGACGTCGCTGCTGCACGACTGCGGGTTCGTGGGGTCGCTGCACTTCGCGGACCAGCCCGACACCGTGAACAGGTGCGCGGGCAGGCTCCACGATGCGTCCGGCTCGAACATATGGTCCTGCAGGACAAAGTTGCGCGCATAGGCCCAGTAGTTGGGAATCTCGGCGCTGGTGACGTAGCCCATCACGTCCGGGGTGCCGGAACCCGCGCAGCCGGGATTGAAGGCGTTCAGGCACCCTTTCCTGGCCTGCTCGGCCTGGGCCACGAAACCGCCCATCGAGCCGCCACTGACGTCGGCGGTGGCGTTCGCCTGCCCGTGCGGCCCGCCGGCGGTTTGATCGCTGGTGTCATGAAAGGGGCGGTCGCAGCCGCCGGTCGCCGGGTCGGGCACGCAGACCGTCGGCGTCCCGTTCGCCATCGGGATGCCGTCGGCTCCGGGGTAGGTGCCGAAGTAGGTGTCGAAGGAGCGGTTCTCCTGCATGATCACCACGACGTGGGCGATCTTGTGGATCCCGCTCGCCGTGGTGCCGGCCGCGGCGACAGCCGCGCCCGAGGCACCAGCCGAGCCGCCGGATGGCACGGTCCCAACGCCAGGAGCGCCGCAGGCGGCGACAAGAACGGCGACCAGGGCGAGGGCGAGCACGCGACGCTGGGGCAGCATTGGAGTGTCCTTCACGCTTCGATGCGCACGAGTCAAGCAGCCCGCCAGGGAAGTCCGCCATCACGAAATGTAACGAGCATGTAAGGCGTGACGCGGCCCGGCGACGTCGGGTATGGCGCGCATGACCCCCCGACATGGGCCGGGTCGAGTCGTATCCACCTTCGCCGGTCGCGTTCGACGCCGACCCGCGCGCCCGCCCGACGATGCAACCGGGCCGGGCCGACCTGTAGCCGCGATGGACGCTCATCCCCACGATGCTCGAGCTTCCCGCGGGCCGGATGGTCAGCCTCGGCGTCCTCACGCCCGCCCCTTACGGACGCGAATGGCACCCGAACGGCCGTGGGGGCCCGCGGTGCTACCCTGAGCTGCCCGAGCCGCCCTTCCGCGCGTTCGAGGCCCGCCCAGGATCGGATTGCACCATGGCTCGCACCAAGTTCATCACGCCCGAAGCGCTGATTGTCATCTCGACCGACGGCTACTTCGACGTGTTCCCGGTGGGGGCACGGGTCCCCAACGCCAAGCCTGCATACCGGGGCACGGTTGATCTCCTCGATCGCGACGTCCGCGCCGGAGGCCGGCTGACCGTCCGGCCCGATTCCATCGCCCTGCGTGTTGCCGTCGCCTCGTGGTCCGCGGAGCACGGCGCCGCCGCGGTCCGCGGCGAGATGGGCGCAGGCCGCAATGGCAAGCAGGTCACCCCGGCAGCCTGAGCGGGACCGCCGTGGCTGACGCCGCCCTTCGCACCGGCCTCGATGACGACCGTGCCCGCCTCGAGGCCGCGCTCGCGGGGCTGGGCGCGAGCTACGAGCTGTTCCCGTGTGACCCCGCGCTGGCGGACACCGCGTCGTTCTGCACGGCGTACGGCTTCGATCCCGCTGATTCGGCCAACACGATCCTGGTAGCCGGCAAGGCCGAACCGCGCCGGTACGCGGCGTGCGTGGTGCTGGCACCCGACCGGCTGGCCGTGAACCGGACCGTTCGGTCCCTGCTCGGCACGCGGAAGGCATCCTTCGCGAGCCCCGACGAGGCACGTGCCGTGACGGGCATGGAGATCGGCGGGGTCACGCCGTTCGGGCTGCCGTTCGGGCTGCCGATCTGGATCGACGCTGCGGTCATGGCCCGCTCCCGGATCGTGCTCGGTGGCGGCAGCCGGCGCTGGAAAGTCATCGCTCCGCCGGCGATCCTGCTGGCGCTCCCGGGCGCGGAAGTCGTACAGGGCCTCGCCGACCGCCTGGACGACTAGGCCTCAACGGGACCGCGAGCAGGCGCCGCGCCCCTCTTGCGCTATGCCCCGCCGTCGAGTGCCCGCGCGGCCAGCCATGGAGCCGCCAGGCCGGCACGCCGCTCCGACGTCAGGAGATCCACGGCGTGGACCGCCATGACGGCCCCCTCGATGACCTCGAGCGCGGCCTCGCCACCGGCCCGGTCGTCGGGCACCAGGTCATCGGACTCCTCCACCACCGCGCCGAGCAGCGGGATCCGGTCCAGCAGCGGGCCAAGGACGTGCGTGAGATCGCTGCGCCCATGCTCCGCGAGAACGATATCGGCGAGCCGCAGCTCGTCCCGGAGACCCGGGGTCCACGCAGCGGCGAGGCGGGGCAGGTCGGCGATGGTCAGCGCATCCAGGGCGGCAGCGAGGTTGACGCGCGGGTCGTCATCCGGATGAGCGGTCGGGTTCTGCATCGGTCGAGCCTACGCGGAGGCGGGCCTTCGCGCCGTGCGGCCACGGAGATCGTCGAGCAGCCGGTCGGCGATGACGTACGAGCGCCCGCCGCCCATCACCAGGACAACGTCGCCGCGCTGCACGCGGCGGGCCAGCCAATCCGCCGTCGCTTCCACGGATCCAGGAGCCGCGGCCGGAGCCCGCCCGCGCGCGTTCACCGCGTCCGCGAGCGCCTGGGGCGAGGTGATCGTGGTGTCCGGGTCGCGCCCGGCGTGGATGTCGGCGATCGCCACGCGGTCCGCGTACGCCAGGACGTCCGCAAAGTCCTCCAGCATCGCCGCCGTTCGATGGTAGGTCAGGGGCTCGTAGACCGCCCATAGCCGGCGGCCCGGATAGCGCGACGCCACGGCCGCGAAGGTCGCCGCCATGGCGGTCGGGTGGTGGCCGTAGTCATCGAGGACGACCACTCCGTCGATCTCGCCCTTGAGCTCGAGGCGGCGCCCGACGCCCGGGAACGTCGACAGGCTGGCCAGGATGGCGCCGATGTCCGCGCCGGCGACGAGCCCGGCCCCGGCCGCCGCGAGCCCGTTCTCGGCGTTGTGCCGTCCGGCCAGACCGACCGGCGCGCTGACCGAACCCGAGGCGGTGAGTCCCACGATCGAGACGCTCCCCTCCCCTGCCGGGCTCGTCCGCCAGCTGCCGACGATCGCGGTCGCCGCGCCCCGGCCCGTCGCATGCTCCCGCGCGAGGGCGGCCGCGGCCGCAGCGGGATCCTCGTCCTGGCTCACGACCCGGACCGCGATCAACGTGCCAGGCCAGTCGCGGAGGCCGGCGAGCACCTCCCGGACGCCCGCGTCGCCCGCGTTGGCGACAAGGACGGGGTCGGCGCCGCCTCCATCGAAGGCGGCGATCCAGGCCACGAACGCCGCTACCACCGCTTCGCGGTCGCGAAACACGTCCGGATGGTCCCAGTCTGCGGTCGTCAGCACGCCGATCGCCGGGCGATAGGGATCGAAGTTGCCCGCGTACTCGTCCGCCTCAACCACGAACTGGCGTCCGCCCCCGAGGCGCACGGTTGACGGCCGCGTTCCCCCGGCGAGCGACGCGGGAAGCAGGGCGCCCACGAACCCGGACGGATCGAGGCCGGCGGCTGTGAGCAGGTGGATCAGCCATCCGGTCGTGGTCGACTTCCCGTGCGTCCCGGCCACGGCGATGAGCGACGCGGCGCGCGTCGCCGCGGCGTCCGCGATCAGCTGCTGGAGGCTGGTCAGGGGGACGCCCAGCTCGCGTGCCCGCCGCAGCTCAGGGTGATCGGGTTGGACCGAGGTGAGCGCCTTCGTGACCGCCAGCCGGTCGACGAGCCTGGACCCACCGCGTTCGACGTGCGCAGGGTCGTGACCCCATTCGAGTGGGATCCCCGCGTCCTCGAGCGGCGGCGTATAGGACGAGGGGCCCCCCGCATCGCACCCCGACGCGCGCGCCCCAGCCGCGTGCCCCAGGAGGCACGCCGCCGCGCCGGCTGCTCCTCCTGCGCCCACGACGTGAATCCGCTCGCCCGCAGGGATCGGCCGGGCATCTCGCACGGGCTCCAGGCCGGCGCCAATCTCCGCGGCGTCGCGCTGGGTCACGGTATCTCGGGGATCGCCGGCTCGGGACCGTTGAGCGCTTCGGCCCAGGGCAGCTGGTCGGCTTCCGGAGCCGCCTCGACGCCGTCCTCCGGTTCTGGCTCGACCTCGATCTCAACCTCGGGCTCGGGCTCGATTTCGGGCTCGAGCGCCAGCGCCGGCTCGACCTCGACCTCGGGCTCGGGCTCGGGCGCCGGCTCGGAGACGGCGTCCGCGATGCGGTCCACGGAAACCCAGCGACGATTGACGACGAGGTGGAGGACGGTCGGACGTGACGCCGCCAGGGCGCCCCGGAGGGCCGGCTCGAACGCATCGTCGCGCTCGACCCTGACGCCGACCGCGCCGTATCCCTCCCCGACCCGGACCCAGTCGATTGGGCCGAGGTCGGTTGCCACGGGCGTGAGACCGCGCTGGACCTGGTGGTCATGGATCGTCCCGTAGCGCTGGTTGTCGAACACCAGCACGACCGGGTGGAGGCCGTTGCGGACTGCTGTCTCCAGCTCGGCAATCGACATCCCGGCCCCGCCATCACCAACCAGGGCCACGACCGGCCTCCCCGGGCCGCCAAGCGACGCCGCCACGGCGGCCGGAATCGCGAAGCCCATCGCCCCGGCGGTCGTGCCCAGGAAGGTCCCCGGCCGGCGCAGAACGAGACCCCGAGCAGCCCAGCCGCCGAAGTGGCCCGCGTCCGTCGAGATGATCGTGTCCGGCGACAAGACGCGGTTCAGCGTCGCGATGACCCGCCCCGGGTGCACCCCCTCGCCGCCCCAGTCGTCGAGATCGACGCGGCGTGCGTCCTCGTAGGCGGCCCGGTCACGCGCGATCGCGGCGCGCCGCCGCTCCAGGCCGGCGAAGTCGAGGACCCCTGTCGCGAGGATCCGGCGCGCTTCACGGAGGAAGGTCCGCGCGTCGGACGCCAGGGCGAGGGTGGGTCCCGTCAGCCCGGGCCGCGTCCCGAGCGGCTCCACGTCCACGTGGGCCCAGCGGGTCCCCGGTGCTGGGATGACATGCGCGAATGTCGCGACCTCGTTGAGGCGGCTGCCGACGACGAGGATCGCGTCTGCCTCCTCCAGGCGCGACCGGACCGTTGGGGCGGCGAAGTACCCGGTCATGCCAAGGTAGTGCGGATTGTCGTTAGGAAACACGTCCGGACGGCGCCATGCCGCGATCACAGGCACGTCGATGAGCGCCGACAGGCGGACGAGGTCCGCCGTCGCGCGCGAACGCAGCACGCCGCCGCCAGCGAGGATCACGGGACGTTCGGCGTCGAGCAGCAGGTGCAGGATGCGGCGGACATGAACCGGATCCGGTGGAATCCGAGACGGACCTGGCACCGGGCCGGGTGTCGCGGCGACGGGTGCCGCACCCACCTCCTCGTCGAGCAAGTCCTCCGGCAGCGAAAGCAGGACCGGGCCGGGCCGCCCGGCCGTTGCCCGCCTGAGCGCCTCGTCGATGACCGCCGGTAGCGCGGCAGCGTCGCGGACCTCGCGCGCCCAGCGGCAGAAGCCACCCACGGTTGCCGCCAGATCGGCCTCCTGGAACCCCTCCCGACCCCGCGACGAGCGCTTGACCTGGCCGACCAGGGCGATCACCGGAAGCGAGTCCGCGTAGGCGGCGTGCAGCCCGATCGCCAGGTTCGCCGCGCCCACGGCCCGCGTCCCGAGGACGACGGCTGGACGGCCACTGAGCGCGGCAGACGCCGCCGCCATGTACGCGGCGCCACTCTCGTGACGGGTCGCGATGACCTGGATTCCGGCCCCGGCGAGACCGTCGAGGAGGGTGAGGAAGCTTTCGCCCGGCACGGTGTACGCGACGCGCACTCCGGCAGCGGCGAGGGCGTCGGCGATGAGGCGGCCGGCCGTTCGCGGTGTCCCGGTCACAGGCGTCCCTTTCTAGCGGTAGTTGGAGAACTGGAGCGGGACTGCCTCGTCGAGCTCGCGCAGCCGCGCGATCACCTTCTGGAGGTCGTCCTTGCTCTTGGCGCTCACGCGGACGGCGTCCCCCTGGATCTGACCCTTCGTCCGCGGAAACTCGTCGCGCAGGATCTTGGTGACCTTCCGCGCGAGGTCGTCGGGGAGTCCGCTGCGCAGGCTCACGTGCTCGCGGACCTTCATGCCGCCGGCCTGCTCGATCGCGCCCCAGTCGAAGATCTTAAGCGAGAGTCCGCGCCGGAGGGCCTTGGTCTCGATCAGCTCGCGGATCGACTTCGCCCGCAGCTCCGAATCGGCCACCAGCGTCAGCGCGTCCTTCTCCTGGGTGATCTCGGCCGTCGCACCCTTGAAGTCGAAGCGCGTCGCGATCTCGCGCCGGACCTGGTCCAGCGCGTTCCGGAGCTCCTGGGCATCGAACTCGGAGACCACGTCGAAGGAGAACTCGCCAGCCATCGGCCCCTCCGTCTTGCCCGGCCCCCACGCCGGGACTCTCTCGGTCGCTGCGCCAAGTATGCCGATCGCGACGGCACCTGTCCGTCAGCAGGCGCCGTCCCGGACGCCGGGTTCGGTCTCGCGCGCTTCGCTGTTCGCGGTCGCGGCCGCGTCGCCGCCGCAGGTGGCACGGGCCAGGAGCAGCTCGAGAGCCGCCTGCGCGCTGGCGGTCTTGTTCGCCTCCCGGTCGCCGTTCCAGGTGAACCGCCGGATCTCGACGCCCGCCTGGTCGGCAACCGCGACGTAGGTCAGGCCGACCGGTTTGCCCGGGGTCGCCCCGGACGGGCCCGCGATGCCGGTCACGGCCACGGCAAGGTCGGCGCCAAGCCGGTCGCGCGCGCCCGACGCCATTGCGCCGGCGACCTGCGCGCTCACCGCCCCGTGACGCGCGATCACGCCCTGGGGCACGCCCAGGAGTGCGACCTTGACCGCGTCCGCATACGCGATCACCCCGCCCAGGACGTACGCCGACGATCCGGGCACGTCCGTCAGCGCATCGCCGATCCGGCCGCCGGTGCAGGACTCGGCCGTCGCGACCGTCAGCCCGGCCGCCAGGCAGCAACCCTGGATCCGCTCTGCCAGGCGACGAAGTGCGGCCTCGGTCATCCGGAATCAGGAGGTCCGGTCGGTCCGCTTCGGCGGCGCGGGCGGCTGGAAGAGCCACGTCTCGGGAGCACCGCCCTTTCCGAGCACCCCGAGGCTGATCCCGTTCAGGGTGTACGAGGTCACCCCGGAGTTGCCCGTCCTGACCTCGACCGAGGTCGTGCCGCTGAACGTCAGCGCCTGGCCGTCGTTTACCACGATCCCGCCGCTCCCGGTGGTCGGCGAGACGACGCCGTCCACCCATACCTTGAGCCACGCCCGGCCGCCGGAGACCTGGACGACGAGGTTCACACCCTGGTAGACGACGGTGACGTTTCGGGTCAGCGTCGTGGTCATGCCCTGGCCGTTCTTCGCCACGATCGCCAGCATCCAGCGCCCGGTGGTCAGGTCGAGGTTGACCGTGAACGATCCGTCGTCCGCGGGCGTGACGACGGCCGGCGCGGGCGTCGCCGGCGTGGGTGCCACGGAGGGCTGCGCGGAGGGTGCCGCCGCCTGTCCGGGAGCCGGGCCGACGTACGTCGCGGCGACGCTGACGGTGGTGGCGTCCGTGGCATCGCCGGTCACCGGGATCGCGCCGTTCTGGAACGTGGCCCCGTCCGCGGGGGAGGCCACCGTGAGCGTCGGGGCCACCACCGGGTTGAACGGGACCGTGATCAGGAGGGTCACGGGGTGGTCCGCCGCCTTGCCGGTCTTCGGGTCCACGGCGCTCACGTCGAACTGGTTCTTCCCGCGCCGCAGGTCGACCGTGGCAAGCCACGAGCCGTCTCCGCCGGCGGTGATGTTCAGCGGGTCGCGGCCCGGCGCCGCGATCGTCACGAGACCCCCGGCGATCGTCATCCCGCGCAGGGTGTACGTCGTCGCGTTCTCGGCGACATCCGTCACCGCCGTCGGCGGCTGGACCACGCTGAGGGGCGGGGGTTCCGAGAACCGGACGAGCTGGAAGCCGATGTAGGCGAGGATCGCGAGGACCCCGACCGTGACGACCGCGGCGACAACCACGCCGGACGACAGCACCAGCCCCTTGCGGGGGGCAAGCAGCGGCTGCCGGACGACGATCGCCGGCTCGGGCGCGTCCGCGGGGGCCTCGCGGTGCCACTGGGCGACCGCCTCGTCGGGATCAAGTCCCAGGTACTGGGCATAGTTGCGCAGGAAGCCGCGCACGTAGACGCCGCCGGGAAGCGACGCGTAGTCGCCTCGCTCGAGCGCCGCGAGATAGCCCCGCCGGATCTTCGTCTCACGCTCGGCACGGAGGAGATCGATGCCCCGGGCCTCCCGCGTGGCGGCCAGTTGCTCGCCGATCAGGTCGCCGGCCTTGGCTGGGCGTCGCTCCCCGACGGGCCCGCGATCGTGCTCGTTTCCGGCCGGTCGTGCGTGATCGCGCGTCGTCACCGGTCATCCCCGTCGTCCACGTCGGGCCGGCCGGCGCCGCCGCTCGCATCGCGCCGGAGCACCGGCCGGGCGTTCGACCCGTCGAATGCTCCGATGTACCCACGCGCCTCGAGCTGGTCGATGATGCGCGCGGCGCGTGCGTAGCCGATCTTCAGGCGTCGCTGGAGCAGCGAGGCGGAGGCACGGTCGTACTCCTGGACGACGCCCACGGCATCCCGCAGCAGGCGGTCCGCGTCGTCGTCGGCGAGGTCGTCCACCGAGCCCGTCGAATCGTCCTCGTCGTCGACGATGCCCATGTCGTAATGGGGATCCTCGATCTGGGCCTTCCAGTGAGCGACCACGCGCGAGATCTCCTGGTCCGACACGAACACGCCCTGCAGGCGCATCGGGCGCGGGAGGTCCGACGGCTGGTAGAGCATGTCCCCGCGCCCGATCAGGTCCTCCGCGCCGGGTGCATCGAGGATCGTTCGCGAGTCGATCTGGGACGCCATCGCGAATGCGATCCGGCTCGGGAAGTTCGCCTTGATGAGCCCGGTCACCACGTTGACCGACGGCCGCTGCGTGGCGAGGACCAGGTGGATCCCGGTGGCGCGGGCCTTCTGCGCCAGGCGGACGATCGGGTCCTCCACGTTCTTGCCCTCCCGCATCATGAGATCGGCAAGCTCGTCGACCACGAGGACGATGTAGGGCATCCGGTCTTCGGGATCTGCGCGCGTCTCGTTGAACATCCGGATGTTTCGCGCGGCGGCACCGGCCAGGCGCCGGTATCGCGCCTCCATCTCGTTGACCGCCCACTTGAGCGCGGCCTTCGCCCGCTCCGGCTCCGTGATCACCGGCACGAGCAGGTGCGGGAGCCCGTTGTAGGCGGCCAGCTCGACGCGCTTGAGGTCCACGAGGATCAGCCGGATGTCGTCCGGGGTTGCCTCGAAGAGCAGGCTCGTGATGAGCGCGTTGACCATGACGCTCTTGCCCGAGCCGGTGGCACCCGCGATGAGCAGGTGCGGCATCTTCGCGAGGTCGACGGCCTGGGCCGTCCCGGCGACATCGCGCCCCAGGGCGAAGGTGAGCTTGGAGCCCGAGGCCTTGAAGTCGACCTCGTCGAAGATCCGGCGCAGGGCCACGATGTTGAACTCGGAGTTCGGGATCTCGATGCCGACCGCCCGCTTGCCCGGGATCGGCGCCTCGATGCGCAGCGAGCGCGCCGCGAGCGCCATCGCGAGATCGTCGGAAAGCGCCTCGATCCGGCTGACCTTCACGTCGTCCGCGGGCTGCACCTCGTACTGGGTGACGACCGGACCGGCGTTGCGCCCGACGACGTCGGCCTTGATGCCGAAGCTGTCCAGCTTCCGGGTGATGATGAGCTCGTTCCGGGCGTGCGCGGCCTCGTCCCCGCCGGCGTGGAGCGGGATCGCGACGTCGTCGAGCATCGCCACCGCTGGCAGGACGTATTCGATCCGGTCGCGCGTCGGTGGCGAGTCGTTGCCGTCGGTGACGTCGAGCGGATTGCGCGCGGGGCGGGTCGGGGCGAGCGTGGACGAGATGTCGACGTCGCGCGCCGGCGCGAACGTGCTCGACACCTGGCCCTTGCTCGGGACGGCGGCCGGGATCGCCATCTCACCGTTCGCGCCCCACACGCCCGTCTGCCCCGGCGAGATGACCGTGTCCCGGGCACTTCGGCCGTCGCGCAGGGTGCTCCCGGGGCCCGCAGCCGGCGCAGGCACGGCCCGCGTCCGGCGCGCCTGGTCGATCGCGGCCGACCCCGCGCTTGACGCGGGGGCCGCGAGCGCACTGCCCAGGCCCCGCGCTCCCCGCCCGAACGGCGCCAGCAGCTCACGGACCGGCCGGTCCAGGGCGACGACGAGCCCGGCGAGCAGGACCCCGATGAAGACGATGAACGCCCCGAGCGGGCTCACCAGGCCATCGACGAAATCCGCCAGGGACGTCCCGATCCGGCCGCCCGATCGCCCGCCCATGACCCCGGCCTTCGCCAGGAGCGCGATCAGGGCAAGGGCGGCCGCGAATGCCACGGCCGATCCGAGGAGCGTCCGCAGCCAGCCCGCCCGGACTCCTCCTGCGCGCTCGAGCCAGACGCCCAGGCCGACCAGGATCAGCGGCAGCAGCCAGCGGCCCGACCCGAACCACGGCGCGATGACGTTGAGGATCCAGTCGGTGAGCGCGCCGCGGCCCTGGAACACGAGCCCGATGAGGATGACTGCCCCGAGCACGAGCAGGATGACGGCGACCAGCGAGCGCGTGACATCCGGGGAAAGCCGCGGCAGCCCCGGGACGGGAGATGCCCTGCGCCGGGGCGTCCGCGTCCGGGTCCGCGCGGCTGGCTGACGGCGACGCGTCGCCACCTAGACCTCGACGACGACCGGGAAGACCATCGGCCGTCGCTTCGTCTGCTCGTAGAGGAACCGGGAGACGCCGTCCTTGATCTGGCTCTTGAGGAGGCCGACCTCGCTGATGTGGTCGCCCGGGTTCTCGATCGCCGCCACGACAAGGCGGGCGGCCTCGCCCATGATCGGGTCCTTCTCGTTGAGATGGACGAAGCCGCGGGTGATGATCTCGGGCGATCCCACCACGCTTCCGGTCTGCTTGTCCACCGTGACGACGACCATGAACATCCCGTCGTTGGCGAGCGCCCGCCGGTCGCGCAGGACGACCTCCCCCACCTCGCCGACGGAGAGGCCGTCGACGTAGACGTAGCCCGCGGTCACCGGCACCCCGCGCCGTGCGGAGCCGTCGGCGAGGATCTCGATCGGCATCCCGTTCTCGAGGATGTAGACGTTCTCCGGCGCAACGCCCGTCTCGATCGCCAGGCGGCCGTGCTGGACCTGCATCCGGAACTCGCCGTGCATCGGGATGAAGTGACGCGGCTTGGTGAGGCCGAGCATCAGCTTCAGCTCTTCCTGGCTGGCGTGCCCCGAGACGTGGGCCCGCTTGATCGTGTGGTAGATGACGTTCGCCCCGGCCTTGAAGAGGTTGTCGATTGTCCGGTTGACGTACTCTTCGTTGCCCGGGATCGGGCTCGCCGACACGATCACCGTGTCACCCTGCTGGATCTCGACGAACCGGTGGTCCCGGTTCGCCATCCGCGCCAGGCCCGCCATCGGCTCGCCCTGGGCGCCGGTCGTACAGATCACGAGCTTGTCGGCGGCGACCTCGCCGATCCGGTCCTTGGCCACGATGCGGTCAGCGTCATAGGTGAGGTAGCCCAGGTCGCTCGCGACCCGGAAGTTCTGTTCCATCGACCGGCCGATGACGGCCACCCGCCGGTTGAAGCTCGCCGCCGCGTCGAGCACCTGCTGCACGCGCGCGATGTTGCTGGCAAACGTCGCGACGATGACCCGCCCGTCCAGCGGCTCCATGATCTCCCGGAACGCCTCGCCGACGGTCCGCTCGGAGGGCGTGTAGCCCGGATTCTCCGCGCGCGTGGAGTCCGAGAGCAGGCAGACGACGCCCTCCTCGCCGAGCTTGGCCAGGATGTGGAAGTCCGACAGCCGGCCGTCGACCGGCGTGTGGTCGAACTTGAAGTCGCCCGTATGGACGACGACGCCAACCGGCGTCCGGAGCGCGATCCCCATCGCGTCGGGGATGGAGTGGCCGATCCGGAACGGGACGACCGTGAACGGCCCGATCTGGACCTCGTCGCCGGGCTCGAGCCCGAGCAGCGGGTTGTTGTGGAGCCTGTGCTCCTTGATCTTGTTGCCCAGCAGGCCGCGGGCCAGGATCGAGGCATAGACGGGCACGCCCGGGAACTCCGGGAGCACGTACGGCAGCGCGCCGACGTGATCCTCGTGGGCGTGCGTGATGAGGAACGCCCGCACGTTCGCCCGGCGCTCCTTGAGGTAGCTGATGTCCGGGATCACGAGGTCGATCCCGAACATCTCCTCGTCCGGGAACATCAGCCCGCAATCGATGACGACGATGTCGTCGCCATACTCGAAGACATACATGTTCTTGCCGATCTCCCCCACCCCGCCGAGCGGGATGATGCGGAGCGGCGTCTCGCTGTTCGTGCGCTGCTGGTTGGTCATGGCCTCACGTGAAGAGCGTCAGTTGATCGATCAGGGGTGATCCGGGTGGCGCGCCGTCCGGCGCAGCAGCCGCAGAAGGGGCCGGGGCCGCCGCCGCCCGCTCGCGCAGGTGCCGCGCCTCCACGAGCGCGGCCGGGATCCGCGCGACGTCCTCGAAGCTCGCAGCCTCCACGGCCGCCGTCCTCAGGGCGGCGGCGGGATGGTAGAGGGCGAAGACCTGGGCGCTCGCGGCGCCGAGCGCCGCGTCGACCGGCGCGCTGGTCCCGTGGGCCCGGCTGATCGTGGTTCCGGGCATGAAGCGGGCCATCGAATGACGGCCCAGGGTGACGACCAGCGCGGGATCGAGAACCTCGAGCTGGCGCCGGAGGTACGGAGCGCAGGCCGCCACTTCGTCCGGTTCGGGATCGCGGTTATCCGGCGGCCGGCACTTGACGATGTTCGTGATGAAGATGTCGTCGCGGCGCCAGCCGATCGAGGCGAGCAGACGCACGAGGAGGTCCCCCGCTCGACCGACGAAGGGCCGGCCGAGGCGGTCCTCGTTGGCGCCCGGGCCCTCGCCCACGAAGACGACTTCCGTCATCGGATCTCCTTCGCCGGGGACGGCGTTCGTGCGGCCCCGGTGGAGCCGGCACGCGGTGCAGGCCCGAACCTCCAGCGCGATCGCGTCGAGCGCCGCGCGGCGCTCGGAGGCGGTCACGCGGGCGTCTCCGCCTCCGCGTGCGGAGTGCGGCGCGAGGCGGGCGCCACCCAGCCGCGCGCGGCCAGGAGCTCTGCGAGCTCCACCGCGTTCGTCGCCGCGCCCTTGCGGACGTTGTCCGAGACGCACCAGAACACGAGCCCCCGGCCATCCGGGATCGACGCGTCGCGGCGGACCCGGCCGACGTAGATCTCGTCGTGGCCGGCCGCGTCGGTCGCGAGCGGGTAGCCGTGGGCGGCCGGATCGTCGCGCACGATCACGCCGGGAACGTTCGCGAAGAGCGCACGAGCATCGTCCGGGGTGATCGCCGCACGGGTCTCGACGTGCACGGCCTCTGAATGGCCGACGAAGACAGGGACACGGACCGCCGTGCAGGAGACGCGGAGGTCCGGGAGGTGGAGGATCTTGCGACTCTCCGCGACGACCTTCCACTCCTCCTTGGTGTAGCCGTTGGGGAGGAAGGTGTCGATCTCCGGCAGCGCGTTGAAGGCAATCGGATGCGGATAGACGGTGGCTTCCTTGGGAGCTCCGGCAGCATGGGCACGGATCTGCGTCTCGAGCTCGGCGATCGCCTCCGCGCCCGTTCCCGAGACGGCCTGATAGGTGTCCACGACGACGCGCTCGAGGCCGGGCCCATCGCGCAGCGCCATGAGCAGGGGCGCCAGCTGCATCGTGCTGCAGTTCGGGTTTGCGATGATTCCCTCGTGGGCCTCCAGGTCGCCCGGGTTGACCTGGCTCACGACGAGCGGGATCCGCGGCTCCATGCGCCACGCGCTCGAGTTGTCGATGACGGTACAACCGTGGCTGACGGCCTGGGGGGCGAGCTCGCGGGAGACGTCCGCCCCGGCGGAGAACAGCGCGAGGTCCACGCCATCGAACGCCTCGGGGCGAGCCTCGAGCACGGCGACCTGCCGGCCCGCCACCTGGAGACTCATGCCGACGGAGCGACCGGAGGCAAGGAGCCGGAGCTCCGCGACGGGGAGGTCACGCTCGAGAAGCACCGACATCATCGTGCGTCCGACGACGCCGGTCGCGCCGACGACGGCTACCGTGAGGGGTCGCATGGCGGTGGACATGGCTCCGCTGTTCGAAGAGGGACTCGCGGGCACGGCGGGAGTATAGCAGCGTGCACCCGGTCTCCCGGGTGCACGCGCCTGGACGGCTCGATCGGCCCGGCCGGGCGCCGGGCCGCCACGGTCAGCCCTTGGCGAGGTGGCGCTGCATGGCCGCCTTCCGGGACAGGTTCACCCGGCCCTGGCGGTCGACCTCGGTGACGACCACCATGACCTCGTCGCCCACCGACACGACGTCCTCGACGGACGGGACGTGGTAATCGGCCAGCTCGCCGATCCGGACGAGGCCTTCCTTGCCCGGCAGGATCTCCACGAAGGCGCCGAAGGTCATGAGGCGGGTCACGGTCCCCAGGTAGAGGGCCCCGATCTCGACTTCGCGGGTGAGCGACTCGATCCAGTGGATCGCCTTGCGGGCGTTCTCGCCGGACACGGCGGCGATCTCCACGGTCCCGTCATCCTCGACGTTGATCTCGGTCCCGGTCTCCTCCTGGATCTTGCGGATCATGGAGCCGCCCTTGCCGATGATGTCGCGGATCTTCTCGGGGTTGATCTTGATCTTCGTGATGCGCGGGGCGAAGTCGCTCATCGTGTCACGCGCGGACGGCAGGACCTCGAGCATCTTGTCGAGGATCGTCATCCGCGCGGCGTGGGCCTTCTCGAGCCCCTGCCGAATGATCGCCTCGCTGATCCCGGTCACCTTGATGTCCATCTGGAGCGCCGTGATCCCGTCCCGGGTCCCGGTGACCTTGAAGTCCATGTCGCCGAAGGAATCCTCCTTGCCGAGGATGTCGGTCAGGACGGTGAACGTCCCGTCCGCCTCGGACATGAGGCCCATGGCGGCGCCGGCGACCGGAGCCGTGATCGGCACGCCGGCGTCCATGAGGGCCAGGGTGGATCCACAGGTGGACGCCATCGAGGTGGAGCCGTTCGAGGTGACGCACTCCGAGACGAGGCGGATGACATAGGGGAACTCGTCCGGGCTGGGGAGCACGGGCAGGAGCGCCCGCTCCGCGAGGTGGCCGTGGCCGATCTCGCGCCGTCCGGGGCCCCGCATCATCTTGTTCTCGCCGGTGCTGTAGGGCGGCATGTTGTAGTGGTGGATGTAGCGCTTCTCGGTCTCCGGGCTGATCGTGTCGATCCGCTGGACGTCGGAGGAGGGGCCGAGGGTGGCGATCGTGAGAGCCTGCGTCTCGCCCCGCGTGAAGAGGCCGGAGCCATGCGCGCGCGGCAGGACGCCGACCTCGACCGTGATCGTCCGCAGCTCGTCGACACCGCGTCCGTCCATGCGGATCCCCTCGGAGAGGGTCAGCGCGCGGGCGGTCTTCTTGTGCACGAGGCCGAAGAGGGACTTCGAGACCCGGGCGGCTCGGCGGGCCGCCTCGAGCTTCGCCTTTGCCTCGTCCTTGGACGTCCGGGCAGTCCGGATGGAGTCGGCGATCGCGGCCGAGAGGGCCCCGAGGCGCTCCGGCAGGTCTGCGCCGATCGCCAGGAGCAGGGCTGCCGTGGCCTCCGCGTCCGGGAGGGCCCGGTGCGCCTGCTTCAGCTCGATCCCGAAGAAGCGGGACAGCTCGCCCAGGGTGTAGCTCGGGAGGTCGGGGTAGCCGTCCCGGGCGAGCGTCAGCGTGTCGATGTAGGTGCCGGGCCGGACGCGCGTCCCATCGGCGAGCGCCGCTTCGAGGAAGGCGATGTCGAAGCCGACCGAGTGGCCGACGAGGGTCGCCCCGCCGATGAAGGCGAGCGCCTGCTTCGCGGCCTCGAGGGGGCTCGGCGCCCCGGCGACGTCGGCGGTCGTGATGCCGTGCATCTGGTTGCCGAAGATGGCCCGGCCCGGGTTCACGAGGGTCGACCAGCGGTCCACCACCGCGCCACCCGCGACGCGCACGACGGCGATCTCGACGAGGTCCGCCATCTCCGGGTTGGTGCCGGTCGTCTCCACGTCCAGCACGACGAACTCCGCGCCCGCCTTCGCCTTCGCGGCGAAGTCGAGAACCGAGCCGGTGCCGGCATCCAGGAACGGGATGCGCTTGGTCTTGCCGACCGCCTCCTGGAGCTGGAGCTGGAGGTCGATGAGCGGCTGCAGGGCGCGGTGACCGAACAGGATCGCCTCGGCCATCACGGCCTCGGGGAGAATCCTCGCGCCGGCCTCGACCATCATGATCGCCTCGCGCGTTCCCGAGACGATCAGGTCGAGGTCGGACTCGGCGAGCTCGGGCATCGTGGGGTTGATCACGAACTCGCCGCCGATCCGGCCGATGCGAAGCGCACCGATCGGGCCGAGGAACGGGATCTCGCTGATGGTGAGCGCGGCGGACGCGGCGATCGTCCCGAGGACGTCCGGGTTGTTCTCCTGGTCGGTGGACAGGACGGTCAGCACGACCTGGACGTCGTCCTTGTAGCCATCCGGGAACAGCGGCCGGATCGGCCGGTCCGTCAGGCGGGCGGCGAGGATTGCGGCCTCGGAGGGGCGGGATTCGCGCTTGATGAAGCCGCCCGGGATCTTGCCCGCGGCGTACATCCGCTCCTCGAAGTCCACCGTGAGCGGGAAGAAGTCCAGGCCCGGGCGGGGCTCGGACCGGTTGGCGGTGCCGAGCACCACCGTGTCGCCGTAGGTGACCGTGACGGCGCCGCCTGCGAGGCGCGCAAGCTTGCCCGTTTCGAGGGTGAGTTGGCGTCCGCCGAACTCGACGGAGAAGGTGAGTGACACGAGCGTTCCTTTCTCGCTCGCGTCGGGGATGGACCGCTGCCAGCGCTCGCGCCGGCCTCCGGTGCCGAAGCCCGGGAGCTCCCCGGGCCTCAGCGCGTGCTCAGCGGCGCAGTCCGAGCCGTGCGATGACGGCGCGGTAGCGCGCAGCGTCCTTCTTCACGAGATACGCGAGAAGGCGCCGGCGCTGGCCGACCAGCTTGAGGAGGCCGCGGCGGGAGTGATTGTCCTTGGGAAACAGCCGCAGATGCCCCGTGAGGTCCTTGATCCGCTCCGTCAGGAGCGCGACCTGGACCTCCGCTGAGCCGGTGTCCCCTTCACTGATCGCGTACTCGGCGACGATCCGATCTTTGGCTTCCCGCACGAGCGGCACTCGGTCCTCCGACACGAAAGATTTGTTCCAACCGTTCTAGCAAACCCGCGGAGCGTAGCAGGCGACGGCACATCCTGCAAACGCGTGTCCCTGCAAACGCGTCGAGGGCGACCGGCGCTCCCACTCCGCTATTCGGCAGCGACGAACGCAACCCGCAGGCGCCGGGGCGCCAGCGTCACGGCCCGAGCCCGGACGCCGAGCGTCCCGTCGGCTCCGACCCGCACGACGGCCGCACGAGGCCGCGCACGCGGTCCGGCCGCAGCGAGCGCCGGCTCGGCGGTGGCCGCGTAGGCGCCGACCGGGGGGAGCGCGACCGGGACGTCGAAGGTGAGGAGGGCCTCCCGTCCCGCTCGGGACCGCTCGACGACCTGGCCGGTTGCCGCGACGCGGCGGCCCAGGAGCGTCCGGGCAGCGACGAGGTCGCCGGTCGCGATGGCCGCCCGGATCTCCGCGCTCCGGACCTGCTTCCCCTCGATCTCGAATGGCGGGACCTCCACGACGGCGAAGCCATCGCGCGCGCCGAGGTTCCGGAGCGCAGCCGGCGTGCCCCGGCGCTCGTGGCCGAAGGCCGCATCCGGCGTCATGAGGAACCCGGCCAGCCGGGTCCGCGCGGTGATCGACGCGACGAAGACGGCGTAGGGCGTCTGCCGCAGCGCCTCGTCGAAGTGCTGGACGATCGTGACGGCCACGCCCGCCCGCGCGAGCCGCACGAGGCGTTCGTCGGGGTCGCACAGAAGCGGCGGAGCGGCACCTGCCACGATCTCGTCCGGATGATGGTCGAAGGTCAGCACGGTCGCCCGCGCGCCCAGGCGGGCGGCGGCCCGACGCAGCTCGCGGAGCAGATAGGCGTGCCCGCGATGCAGGCCGTCGAAGACTCCCACGACCACGAGGAGCGGCCCGTGCTCGGGGCGGAGCGCGCCGATCCCGTGCAGCGCGGGAAGCTCGCCCAAGGCACCTCGCTCCGGGACGCCGGCGAGCGGTCGTCGGTCAGCCATTCACTGTCGGCGCCTCGCGCGAAACGAGCACCTTGTCGGGTACCAGGCGCCCGCCGACCCGCCGCGCGATCGCCGCGAGCGAGCCGTCCTCCGCCAGGAGCCGGACGCGTTCCGATCCCGACGCCTCCGCGCCCGGGGTGGCATCGGCGCCGGCCCGCGTCAGGAGCCGCCCTGCGTCGCCGATCCAGCCGCCGTGCGCGATCACGACGATCTCGTCGGGGCGCAGCGTCACCGCGCGAAGGTCGTCGAGGCCGGTGCCGACCGGCCGGAGGAGCGCCGCGAACCGGCCCTGTGCGGCCGCTTCCCTGGCCTGGTCGAGGCCGATCGCGTCGTCGAGCGTGAACGGGCCCGCCGCAATCCGACGCAGCGCGCCCAGGTAGGCGGCACTGCCGACGGCCATCCCAAGGTCGCGCGCCAGGGCGCGGATGTACGTTCCGGCGGAGCAGGCCACCGCGACAGACGCCACCGGGCATTCCGGGTCCGTCTCGTCCCAACCCTCGAGCGACAGGTCGTGGAAGGTGACGTCTCGAGCCGGCAGCTCCGCTGCGTGCCCGGCCCGCGCGAGCACGTACGCGCGCCTCCCGCCGACGAGCCGCGCCGAGAAGATCGGTGGCTGCTGCCGGTGCGTCCCCAGGAAGCCCGCCAGGGCCGCCTCGACGGCTGCCCTCGTCGGCGCCGGGCCCTCGAACGGCGTCAGCTCGCCTTCGAGGTCGTCCGTCGTGGAGGTTGCCCCGAAGCAGACGGTCGCCCGGTACGCCTTCCGCGCGCCCAGGTGGAACTCCACGACGCGCGTCGCGCGGCCGAGGTAGAGCGGGAGCACGCCCGAGGCGAATGGGTCGAGCGTCCCGCCGTGACCGATCCGCTTCGTGCCCGCCAGGCGCCGGACGATAGCGACGACGTCGTGGGACGTCGGGCCGATCGGCTTGTCCACCACGAGGATCCCGTCGAGCGCCGCATCCACGCGACGCACCGGGCGTCGCACGCCGCCGCCGTCGTCCGCGACGGCACGCTCGTCGCTCACCGCGCGACCGCCCGGGCGTGGCGGACCGCCTCCGGGAGGACGGCCGCGACCGCATCTGCCAGGGGAAGCGGGAGTGACGCACCGGCGGCACGTGGATGTCCCCCGCCGCCCCACGTCCCGCACAGCGCCGTGGCGTCCACCCCCCCGGGCTTCGTGCGCACGGACAGACGGGTCGCACCGTCCCGCTCTTTGAGGAGGAGCGCGACCTCGGCCGTCTCGGACTGGGCGAGCAGGTCGATGATCCCCTCGGAGTGCTCCGAGCGCGCGCCGGTGGCGACCAGGTCCGCGATCTCCATCGTCGAGACGATCACGAGGCCGTCGGCGTGGGATTCCAGGCGCCCGAGAACCCTCGCGAACAGCGCAAGCTGCGCGGCCGGCTTCGTCCGGTAGAGCAGCCGGCTGACCTCCGACAACGGCGCCCCGGCCTCCAGCAGCGCGGCGGCCACGAGGAGCGTGCGCGGTGTGGTGTTCGGATGGGCAAAGGTGGCCGTGTCCATCACGATGCCGGCGGCCAGGGCCGCTGCCAGCCTTCCGTCCCCCGCCCCGAGAGGAACACCGAGCCGGACCGCGAGAAGCGCCACCATCTCGCACGTCGCTGCCGCGTCCGGGTCGATCCAGGCGAGCCCGCCCGAACCGTCGTTGCTGGCGTGGTGATCGATGGTGAGAAGCGGCGTCGCGGCGAAGAGCGCCGCATTGCGGTCCCGGATCGCCCCGACCCTGGAGAGATCGCCGCAGTCGCACAGGACGACGAGGTCGTACGTCGCGTCCGGCTCCGGGTCCGTCCGGACCGCGTTGCTGGGGTCGAGGAACCGGTACAGGTCCGGCACGGCGTCCGCGGCGGCAACGGTCGCCTGGCCCCCGAGGAACTCCACGAGCATGCCGATGGCGAGCGCCGCCCCCAGCGCATCCGCGTCCGGGCTCTCGTGGCCGATCGCGAGCACCCGCTGCGCGCCGCGCAGGCGCTCCACCACGTCGTCGGGAACGATCGCCGCGGCGAGCCCGAGGTCGATCGGCATCTAGCCCGCCTGCATGCGCCGCGGGACCGGCGTCGGCAGCGTCTCCGTCACGGGTGCGTCTGCGAGGGACGCCGCGCGGGGAACGTCGCCGCGCTCCAGCTCGTCGAGGATCTGGAGCACGCGGGTCCCGTGCTCCATCGACGAGTCGAGCTCGACGTGGAGCGCGGGGATCCGCCGCAGGTGGAGCCGAACCCCGAGCTCGCGCCGTACGAACCCCATGGCCCCGTCCAGCACGGCGAGGGTCTCGCGCCGCTGGGCGGCATCGCCGATCACGCTGATCCAGACCTTCGCGTGCTGAAGGTCCGGTGAGGTTTCCACGTCCGTCACCGTCGCGAACCCGATCCGCGGATCCGCGACCTCGCGGGCAAGGATCGCGCCGATCTCCTGGCGAAGGAGCTCGTCGACCCGGTCCGTGCGCTGGCTCATCGCTGACCGCTACCGAAGGCTCGAGCGGCTCACCGACTGCTGGGTGAACGCCTCGATGATGTCGCCGACGGCAAGGTCATGGAACCCTGCCAGGCCGATGCCGCACTCGTACCCCTGGGCGACGTCGCGGACGTCGTCGCGGAAGCGCCGAAGCGAGTCGAGCCTGTCCGTGGCGATCAGCTTGCCGTTGCGGTACACGCGAACGCCGGCCGTCCGTGGGATGTGACCGTCCGTCACGAACGAGCCCGCGACGACCGTGCTCTTGCCCACCCGGAAGATCTGGCGGACCTCGGCACGACCCTCGACCTGCTCGACGATCTCCGGCTCCAGCATCCCCTTGAGGGCGGCCTCGATGTCGTCCGTGAGCTTGTAGATGATGTCGTACAGGCGGACGTCGACCTTCTCGGCCTCGGCCGTCCGGCGCGCCTGCGGGTCGAGCTTCGTGTTGAAGCCGACGACGATGGCATTCGAGGCCGAGGCGAGGAGGATGTCGTTGTCGGTGATGTCGCCCGTCCCCTCGTGGAGGATGCTGATCCGCACCTCGTCGGAGACGATCTGTCCCAGGGCATGCGTGATGGCCCCGAGCGAACCGGAGACATCCGACTTCAGGATGATCCGGAGCTCCTTGGACTGGCCCTCCTGGAACTGGTTGAAGAGATCCTCCAGGGTTGCCTTCTGGCTCGTTCCGGCCTGGGCGACGGCGGCGTTGCGCGTCTGCTCCACGAGGCTGCGCGCGGTGCGCTCGTCGGCGACGACGCGCAGGATGTCGCCCGCCTCCGGCACATCGCCCAGCCCAAGGACGAGCGCCGCGGACGACGGACCCGCCTTCTGGATGCGCTTGCCGGCCGCGTTCTCGAGCGCCTTCACCTTCCCGTACGTCTTGCCCACGACCACGATGTTGCCGATCCGCAGCGTGCCCGTCTGGACGACGACCGTGGCGACCGGCCCCCGACCCTTGTCGAGCTCGGCCTCGATGATCGTCCCGACCGCCTCGCGCTTCGGGTTGGCCTTCAACTCCTGGAGATCGGCGACCAGGTTGACCATGTCGAACAGGTCGTCGAGGCCCTCGCCTGTCTTGGCCGATACCTGGACGAGTGGCACGTCGCCGCCGTACTCCTCGATGACGACGTTGGCTTCGGTGAGCTCGGTCTTGACGCGGTCCGGATTCGCGTCCGGCTTGTCGATCTTGTTGAGCGCGATGATGATCGGGACCTTCGCGGCCCGAGCGTGGGAGATCGCCTCGAGCGTCTGGGGCATCACGCCGTCGTCGGCCGCGACCACGATGATCGCGATGTCCGTGACCTTGGCGCCGCGAGCACGCATCGCCGTGAAGGCCTCGTGGCCGGGCGTGTCGAGGAAGACGACCTTCTTGTCCTCCCGCACGATCTCGGACGCGCCGATGTGCTGGGTGATTCCGCCGCGCTCCCCCGCCGCCACGGAGGTGCTCCGGATCGCATCGAGCAGGCTCGTCTTGCCGTGGTCGACGTGGCCCATGACCGTGACGATCGGCGAGCGAGGCACGAGCAGGCTCAGGTCATCGTCGACGAAGAGGGTGACCTTGGTGGCCGGGGCCGGCGCCTCCGTGCCCTCCTCCTCGGACGCGGCCGCGGGCGCTTCCGCCTCCGCGGTCTCGAAGCCGAGCTCCGTCGCGACCAGCGACGCGGTGTCGCGGTCGATGAGCTGGTTGATCGTCGCGAAGATCCCGCTCTTGATCAGCTCCCGGATCACATCGGCGGGATTGACCGCCAGGACTTCCGCGAGCTCCTTCACGGTGATGGTGGGCGGCAGAACGACTGCGGCGCGATCTCGCGGCTCGGCGACCGAGACGGCCGCGAACGATCCGCCCTCGCGCCGCTGTGGCTTGCGAGGCCCGCGGCGCCCGCGCGTCCCGCTCCTGCTCCTGGCCATCAGGCCCCTCCTTCTCGATCGTCGTCATTCAGGATGTGGGTTGACGCGGCATCTGTCGACTCCCGCCCGGCGAACAGCCCGACCGGGATCGAGACGGCCAGGGCCCGTCGCAGTGAGCCCTTCGCCAGCGCTGCCTCCTGGCAAGCCGGGTCGGCGCACACGTACGCTCCGCGCCCCGGTGCGCGTCCGGTCGGGTCGACGATGACGTCGCCGGCCGGTGTGCGGACGACGCGCAGCAGCTCGCGCTTCGGGCGCGACGTCCGGCAGGCGACGCAGGTCCGGGTCGGATGCCGCCGAGGAAGCAGCCCGCCGGGCACGCGCCGCGCTACGGTGTCACCTCCGCCGCCGTCTCGTCGGCGGCCAGAGGTGCCTCGCGCAGAGCAACCCGCCCCAGGTCCTCGGCATCGCTCGCGACCACGGGCGGCAGCGCCGCCGCTTCGTGGGCCTGCACGTCGCTGCGGATGTCGATCCGCCAGCCGGTCATCTTCGCGGCGAGCCGCGCGTTCTGCCCCTCCCGCCCGATCGCGAGCGAGAGCATCTTCTCGGGCACCACCACGTTGGCGATCCGGTGCTCCTCGTCGATGTGCACGGCCACGACCTGCGCGGGGCTGAGCGCCTTTGCGACGAAGACCGCCGGGTCCTCGTTCCACTCGATCACGTCGATCTTCTCGCCGGCGAGCTCGGCCACGACGGCCTGCACGCGGGCTCCGCGCTGGCCGACCGTCGCCCCGACCGGGTCAAGGCCCTCCTGGCGAGACGCCACCGCCACCTTGGAGCGGCTTCCCGGCTCCCGGGCGATCGCCTTGATCTCGACCGTTCCCGCGTGGATCTCCGGGACCTCGAGCTCGAACAGGCGGCGCAGGAAGCCCTTGTGGGTGCGGCTCACGAGAACCTGGGGTCCCCGCGGCGCGCGCCGGACCTCGAGCACGAACGCCTTCACGTTCTGACCGATCCGGTAGTGCTCGACGGGCGACTGCTCCGTCGTGGCGAGGATGGCCTCCGCCTTGCCGAGATCCAGGATGATCGCCCGGGGCTCCACCCGGTTGACCGTCCCCGTGATTAGGTCGCCCTCGCGACTCGCGAACTGGTCGTAGACGACGTCACGCTCGGCCTCGCGCAGGCGCTGCAGGACGACCTGCTTGGCCGTCTGCGCGCCGATCCGTCCGAACGCGTCCTGGCCCAGCTGCTCGGTGACGATCTCCTCGCCCACCTCCGCGTCCAGCTTGATCGCGCGCGCCTCCTCGACGGACAGCTCGGTGAGCGGGTCCTCCACGACGTCGACGACGCGTCGCTCGCGGGTCACGAGCATCTCGCCGCGCTCCGGGTCGATCCGGACGCGAACGTCCTCGTTGCCGGGGATGCGCCGATAGGCGGACTCGATCGCGTCGGAGATGGTGAGGACCAGGTGCTCCCGCGGGACGCCTTTCTCGGCGTTGAGCTGGAGGAGCGCGCCCACGAAGTCGCGGCTCATGTCCGTCCACCTCCAAGCTCGTGTCCGACCGTGGCGGCTGGTCCCAGCCGACCGAAAGAAAAACGTGGGGGTCACCCACGTCAGGAGCGGCGCGGTCGAAGTTGGCCGGAGTATACCCCACCCGGCAGTCCGCCTCCCCGCCGGGGATCGCGGGCGCAGGCGCCGGGGAGCCGCGCCGGCGAGCTCAGCCGCCGACCGAGATCCGCGCGCCGGCTTCCCCGGGTGCCGGGTAGCGCTGCTCCACGTACGTTTCGAGCAGGTCGATGAAGCGCGCGACGATGTCGTCGCCCCGGAAGGTCGCGTGGAGCCTGCCGTCCACGAAGACGGGCGCGACGGGATCCTCGAACGTGCCGGGCAGGCTGATCCCGATGTCGGCGTGCCTGCTCTCACCCGGACCGTTCACGACGCAACCCATGACGGCGACCCGCAGGTCCTCGACGCCCGGGTGGGTTTCCCGCCACGCCGGCATCCGGTCACGCAGGTAGCCCTGGATGTCGCGCGCCATCTCCTGGAAGAAGACCGAGGTCGTGCGGCCGCACCCGGGGCAGGCGCTCACCTGGGGCATGAAGCTGCGCAAACCCAGGGACTGGAGGACCTGCTGGGCGACCTCCACCTCGAGCTCGCGCCCGGCACCGGGCTCCGGTGTCAGCGAGACCCGGATGGTGTCGCCGATCCCCTCGCTGAGCAGCACGCTCAGGCCGGCCGTGGACGCGACGATCCCCTTCATGCCCATCCCGGCCTCCGTGAGGCCGAGGTGGAGCGGATAGTCGCAGCGCTCCGCCAGGCGCCGATAGACCTCCACCAGGTCGCGGACGTTCGACACTTTCGCGCTCAGGATGATGCGATCGTGGGGCAGGCCGGTCTCCTCGGCAAGCTCGGCGGACCGGAGCGCTGAGGCGAGCATCGCCTCGATCATCACCTCCCGGCTCTCCCGGGGTGTCGCGAGCGCGGCGTTCGCCTCCATCATCGAGGTCAGCAGGGCCGGGTCCAGTGAGCCCCAGTTCACCCCGATGCGGACCGGCCGGTCGTGCTCGATCGCCACGCGCACGATCGTCTGGAAGTTGTCGTCGTGGCGCTTCCCACCCACGTTGCCGGGATTGATCCGGTACTTCGCGAGCGCCCTGGCGGCCTCCGGGTACGCCACGAGGAGCTGGTGCCCGTTGTAGTGGAAGTCGCCGACGATCGGCGTCTCGAAGCCGAGATCGCGAACCTTGCGGACCATCTCGGGGATGGCGGCAGCGGCCGCCTCGGTGTTCACCGTGACCCGGACGAGCTGCGACCCGGCGGCCGCAAGATGGACGACCTGGAGCGCGGTCGCGTCGGCGTCCGCCGTGTCCGTGTTCGTCATGGATTGGACCACGATCGGGTGGGCGCTTCCGACCAGCACGCCACCGACGTCGACCGAGACGCTCGGCCGGCGAGGGGGTCGCAGGTCGGCCGGCCCGGTCACGGGGTGCCTCCGCCGACCTGGCGCACGATGTCGAAGTACGTGATCCAGATCAGGAACCCGAACAGGAAGACGAACCCGACGAGATAGGTCAGGCGTTCAACGGAGATCGCGGTCTCGGTCGACGGGCCGACGCCCGAGATCCCTGCCCGGCGCATCAGCGCGCCACCCCGCGCCAGCAGCGACTTGAGGAGAAGCACGAGGATGCGGCCTCCGTCGAGGGGCGGGAACGGCAGGACGTTGACCAGGGCGAGGTTCGCCGAGAGCAGACCTGCCAGGTAGAGCGTGAAGATCGGCCCGAGCTGCCAGAACACGTCGCCAACCTGGACGGCGATCCCGACCGGACCGGTCACCGGCGGCGCCTGCGTCGGATGCGAGGCGATCGACGTGACAAGCGACGCGAGGCCGTTCCAGATCATCCCGAAGGCCCGCCCCGTCAGGTCGACACCCAGGGCAACCGCCGCGCCGAAGGGCCTTCCGTCGTAGCTGCCCGGGTACATCAGCTCGAAGGGCCGCGTGCGCCCCGAGATGCCCAGCGTCCCGTGGGTTGCATCGACCTGGCTGGCCGGCCGGAGCGTGACCGGGACCGCGATGCGCGCGCCGTTGCGCTCGATCCCCAGCGTGACGGTCTGGCCGGCATCCGCGCGGATGGCCCCCAGGACGTCCTGCGACGCAAACATGTCGTAGGCGGTGCCATTGACCGACACGATCGCGTCGCCCGGCTGCAATCCGGCGGCCGCAGCGGGCGACCCCGGATCGACCTCCCAGAAGCGCGCCCCGGCGATGGGCGAGGCGAGCCAGGCGATAGCCGTGAAGATGACCAGGGCGAGGAGCAGGTTCATGCCGACACCGGCGAGCAGGACCAGCACCTTCCTGGGTAGCCGGGCAACCGTGAAGGAGCGTGGGTCGTCGGAGTCGCCATCCTCGCCCTCGAGCAGCACGTAACCGCCGATCGGGAGCCAGCGCAGCGTGTAGACCGTCTCGCCCTTCGCCCGCAGCACCCGCGCCCGCGGGCCCATCCCGATGGCAAACTCGTGCACGCGCATTCCGAAGAGGCGCGCCGTCACGAAGTGCCCGAACTCGTGGATGACGATGAGGGCGCACAGGATCACGAGGAAGATGACGATCGTGATGGCGCCCTGGATGATCGGCATGCTTCTCCTACGCGGGGTGCGGGCCGGCCGTTCCCGGCGCGCCGAACGACGCGTGCACGACGCGGTCCAGCGCGACGAGCTCATCGTACCCCGGAGCCTGCCCGGGCCCCGTCCCGAAGCGGTCCACGGCCGCTTCGAGGAGGCGCGGGATGCCCGGGAAGTCGAGGGTGCCCCGCAGGAAGCGCGTCACCGCGACGTCATCCGCCGCGATGAGCACGGCGGTCGCGCGCGAACCGAGCGCCCCCGCCTCGCGGGCGATCCGCAGCGCCGGGAACCGGGCTTCGTCCGGCGCCCGGAAATCCAGGCGGCCGGCCGCCACGAGGTCCGGCGCCACGACCGGTGAGGGCCGTCGGGCCGGATGCGTGATCGCGTACTGGATCGGCAGCCGCATATCCGGCGTGCCCATCTGCGCCTTCATCGATCCATCGACGAAGCGCACGGCCGAGTGGACCACCGCCTGGGGGTGGACCACGACCTCGATCGCCGCGTACTCCATGCCGTAGAGCCAATGGGCCTCGATCACCTCGAGGCCCTTGTTGGCGAGCGTCGCCGAGTCGATCGTGATCTTCGCCCCCATGCTCCACGTCGGATGACGCAGCGCCACGTCGGGCGTGATGCTTCCGAAGGCGGCTGCCGGCGTGTCGATGAACGGGCCGCCCGAAGCCGTGAGAATCAGCCCGGCGACTCCCGACATCTCTTCGCCGACCAGGCATTGCCAGATCGCGGAGTGCTCGGAATCGATCGGCCTGAGCCAGTCGAGCGGGCTCGCGAGCGGTCCGCGCGGGTCCGTCGCGGCATGCTCGGCAGCGCGGGCGCGGGCTTCGGCCAACACGAGGTGACCGCCCGCCACCAGGGTCTCCTTGTTCGCGGTCGCGACGACCTTGCCGGCTCGGAGCGCGGCCAGCGTGGCCCGGAGGCTGACGATTCCGCCCGTCCCCACGACGACGAGGTCGACGTCCTGCCGGGTCGCGATCTCGACCAGCGCGTCCGGGCCGGTGACCCGGTGCGTGCCCGCGGGCAGGTCGAGGGACGCGTCGTCGGCCAGGGCGACAACCCGCGGGTGGAACTCGCGCGCCTGGGTCTCGAGGAGAGCCGCCTGCGAGCCCGTCGCAAGCGCCACCACGCGCCAGTCTGGCGCGAGCCGCCCGAGCACGTCGAGCGCCTGCCGGCCGATCGAGCCGCCCGAGCCGAGGAGCGCGACGCCGCGCGGCCGGTCAGGAGACGAAGAGCGCGACATACGCCACCAGGACGGGACCGGCGAACAGGAAGGAATCGATGCGATCCAGGATCCCGCCGTGTCCAGGGATGAGAGCACCCGAGTCCTTGGCGCCGGCCGCCCGCTTGAGCAGGCTCTCGGCAAGGTCTCCCCCCTGGGCGGCTGCACCGAGGAGCGGCCCCAGAACCAGGCCTTCGACGGGATCCCGGCCGAGGAGCGCAAGCACGACGGCGGTCGCGCATGTCGCCGCCACGAGACCCCCGGCGACTCCTTCGACGGTCTTGTGCGCCGAGATCCAGGGCAGGAACGGGTGGCGCCCGATCGTCCGCCCAACGAGGTAGGCGCCGGTGTCGAAGCTCCAGACGGCAGCCACGAGCAGGACGGGCCACGCCCGGCCATCCCCGAGCAGCGCCGGCGGCGCCCCGGTCGGGGCCGATACCGCGAGCCATGCGAGAGCGCCCAAGAGGCCGACGTAGAGCGCGCCGAACGTCGTTGCCGACCAGGCTCCAAAGCCCGCGGCTGCATCCCGGCGGGTCAGGGCCGCGACGCCGAGCCCCGCCACCACGAGCGCAGGCGCCGCCGGGAAGATGCGGCCGACCTGGGCCGCGCTGCCCGGGATCGCGTCCCGGGCGAGCAGGGGCAGCGCCGCGGCGAGGACGATGGCGGCCGCGCCGGCCACCACGCCCCCGGTCAGGGTGGGCCGCCCGCCAGCAGCCTGCAGGCGAGCTTCCTCGCGGCCCGCGGTGATCGCCAGGACGAGGGCGAGTGCCACGATCCCGATGCCGCCAGCCGCGAACGCCACGCCGACGACGCCGACGATGACGAGCGCGCTCAGGCTTCTCTCGCGCACCGTCGCGCCCCGGTCAGCGTCCGAACCGGCGGCCGCGCCCCGCGTACTCCTCGAGCGCGGTGTCGAAGGCCTCGGCGTCGAAGTCCGGCCAGAGCGCGGGACACGAGTGGAACTCCGCGTAGGCCGACTGCCAGATGAGGAAGTTCGAGAGACGCTGCTCTCCGCCGGTGCGGATCACGAGGTCCGGGTCGGGCAACCCGGCCGTGTACAGGCGGCCCGCGATCGTCGCCTCGTCGATCTCGTCGGCCGGCGTGCCCGCCGCGACGATCGCGCGCACCGCATCCACGATCTCCGTTCGGCCGGCGTAGTTGAAGGCGATGTTGAGGACCAGGCGGGTTCCTCCTTCGGTCGCGGCGAGCGCTTCCGCGATGGAGCTCCGGATGTCCGCCGGCACCTCCGCCAGCCGGCCCGCGACGCGCACGCGGACGCCCTGGCGAACCAGCTCGGGGGTCTCGGCGCGGATCGCCTGGTCGAGCAGCGTGAAGAGCCCCGCGACCTCCGCCTCGGACCGCGCCCAGTTCTCTCGGCTGAAGGCATACAGGGACAGGACGCCGATCCCGCGCCGGATCGCGTGCTCCACGAGCCAGTGGATCTTGTCGACGCCCGCCCCGTGTCCGTCGAGCTCCGGCAGGCCGTGCGCCCGGGCCCAGCGGCGATTGCCGTCCATGATGATCGCGACGTGCGCCGGCCGGGGGCCGGTGTCGGGCCCCTCGTCCATCTGGGCGGCCCGTTCCACCTCAGGGGCAGCGCGCGGCGCGTCCATCGGCGGGGCCGGCTGGGCGGGGAACACCTAGACTTCGAGGACCTCGTGCTCCTTGGCGCCGCCCACCTTGTCGACCTCGGCGATCTGGCGGTCGGTCACCCGTTGCAGGATCTCAAGCTCGCGGTGCGCCTCGTCCGTGCCCAGCGTGCCGTCGCGCTCTTCCTTCTTGATGGCGTCGGCGGCCTCGCGGCGCAGATTGCGGATCTCGACCCGCGCCTCCTCCATCCGCCTGTGGACGACCTTGACGATGTCGCGCCGGCGCTCCTCGGTCAGCTGCGGGATGTTGAGGCGGACCGACGTGCCATCCACGTTCGGGGTCAGGCCCACGTCGCTCTTGAGGATGGCCTTCTCGATCGCGCCGAGAACGCCCCGATCCCAGGGCTGGATGACGATCTGGTGCGGCTCCGGAACGCTGATCCCGGCCAGCTGGTTGAGCGGCGTCGACGTGCCGTAGTACTCCACGTGGATCCGCTCGACGAGGGCGGTCGAGGCGCGTCCGGTCCTGATCCCCTGCAGGTCGCGCTCCAGCACCTCCACGGCGCGCGTCATCTTCGGTTCGATGTCCCCCAGAACGTGGCTGCTCATGCGGGAGTACCTCCGGCGGCGATGCGGGTGCCGATCTGCTCCCCCATCACGGCCCGGCGCACGTTGTCGGGCCGGTTCAGGTCGAACACGATGATCGGGAGATCATTCTCCATGCACAGCGAGACGGCCGTCGAGTCGAGGACGGCCAGCCGTTCGGTCAGGACGGCCGCGAAGGTCAGGTCCGTGTAGCGCCGCGCCTCCGGGTGGGTCGCCGGATCGGCGTCGTACACGCCGTCGACCCGGGTGGCCTTCAGGAGGACCGAGGCGCCGATCTCGACGGCGCGCAGGGCCGCAGCGGTGTCGGTGGTGAAGTACGGGTTGCCGGTCCCGGCGACGAAGATCACCACGCGGCCCTTCTCGAGGTGGCGAATCGCCCGGCGCCTGATGTACGGCTCGGCGACCTCGTTCATGGCGATCGCCGTCATCACCCGTGTCGGGACGCCGATTCGCTCCAGCGCATCCTGCAGCGCCAGCCCGTTCATGACGGTCGCCAGCATCCCGATGTAGTCCCCGGTGGCGCGGTCCATCCCGCGGGCGGCCGCCGCGAGCCCGCGGAAGATGTTGCCTCCCCCGACCACGATCCCGACCTGGACGCCCGCCCGGCAGGCGGCCCCGACCTGGCCGGCGATGAAGGCGCAGAAGGCGGGGTCCACGCCGTACTGGCGCTCGCCGAGCAGGGCCTCGCCCGAGATCTTGAGGAGGATCCTGCCGTAGAGAGGCGCCTCCGCGGCGCCGGCCCGCGCCGCGGACCCAGCCCCGCTCTCGCTCACAGCTCCTCGCCGAGCGCGTAGCGAACGAAGCGCCGGACGCGGATGTTCTCCCCGATCGTGGCGATCGCCCCGGTGACGAGGTCGCGGACGCTCATGTCGGTGTCACGGAACGGCTGCTCCATCAGGCAGACCTCCGCGTACCACTTCTTGAGCTGGCCCTCGACGATCTGCGGGCGGATCTGCTCGGGCTTCTTCTGGGTGGCGGGGTCCGCCAGGAGCTCCGCCCGCTTCACTTCGAGCGCCTCGGCCGGGATCCGATCCACGTCCACCCAGGCTGGGGCAAGCCCGGCGACCTGCACCGCCAGGTCGTGCACGAGCTTCTGGAACTGCTCGGTCCGCGCGACGAAGTCTGTCTCGCAGTTGACCTCGATGAGAACCCCGACGCGGCCGCCCGGATGGATGTAGCTCGCTACCAGTCCGTCGCGGGCATCGCGGGATGACCGCTTCGCGGCCGCAGCGAGGCCGCGCTCCCGGAGGAGGACGACCGCTCTGTCCAGGTTGCCGTCCGATTCCTCGAGCGCGCGCTTGCAATCCATGAAGCCGGCGCCCGTGCGCTCGCGGAGCTCCTTGACATCGCTCGCGGAGAAGTTCGCCATGGGTTGGTGCGTCTCCTGTCAGGTGCTGCCGGCGGCGTGCACGTCCCCGGCTGGGTTCGGATGGCGGCGCGTCACTCGGCCGGGATGACCTGGTCCGCTGGGGCGGCCGCGTCGACCTGGGCAAGGGCTGCGGCGCCGGGCAGGAGCTCGTCCTCCTCGGCGTCGGGCTCGAATGTCAGGGCTCCGCCCGCCGCGAGCTGGGCGACCAGGTCGTCGGCGGATGCCATCTCGTCGGCACCGAAGGCGGCAGCCATCTCGGGCTCGGGCTCGCGGTCGCTGCGGGCTGCGCGCTCGCGGTTCCCCTCGATCGCTGCATCGGCGATCAGCGAGCACAGAAGCCGGATGGCCCGGATGGCGTCGTCGTTGCCAGGGATGATGTAGTCGATCTCGTCCGGGTCGACGTTCGTGTCGCCGGTTCCGATGATCGGGATCTCCAGCTTGATGCATTCGGCGACCGCGATCCGCTCGCGGGCCGGGTCAATGATGAAGACCGCGCCCGGCAGGCGGCGCATCTTTCGGATGCCGCCGAGCGAGAGCTTGAGCTTGCGCAGCTCCTCGGTGAGGACCGCGGCCTCCTTCTTGCTCATCCGCTCGAAGTCGCCATTGAGCTGGCGTGCCTCGAGCTGCTCGAGCAGGCCGAGCCGCTTCTTAATGGTGACGAAGTTGGTGAGCATCCCGCCGAGCCAGCGGCTCGTGACGTACGGCTGGCCCGCCCGATCCGCCTCCTGGACGATCGGCTCCTGGGCCTGCTTCTTGGTGCCGACGAAGAGGACCTGCTCGCCCCGTGCAGTGGTCGCGCGGATGGCGTCGAGGGCAACGTCGAGACGCTTGACGGTCTGGGCCAGGTCGATGATGTGAATCCCGTTGCGCTCCGCGAAGATGAACGGGCGCATCTTGGGATTCCAGCGGCGGGTCTGGTGGCCGAAGTGCACGCCGGCCTCGAGCAGCTGCCGCATGGAGACGGTTGGCACGGGGATGGACCTCCTGTTCGGTTGTTCCTCCGCGGGCCCTGCCCCGGGACCGGGCGCCGTGTGGCCGCCCGGCACCGACCCGAAGCGTGGTCTGGCACCGCGTGTGATCTCGCCGGCCGCGTTCGCGGCACGGCGGCTGGCGCCGGGCGACCCGGCGACCGGGGCGGAGTCTACCACAGGGCTACCTGCCGGCCGCCCGGTTGGGCGCTCCCCGCGCCGGCCGCCGGCCGTCCCCGCGACGCCGCGATCAACCAATCGCGCGATGGTGACGGAGCCGCGGCGGACCGCCTCGCCACGCGGGCGGCTCCATCACAACGAGATCCAGCCGCACGGGGAGGTCCGGCAGGGCCGTCCCGTCGGGGAGCCGGCCGGCACCCAGGAGCCGCCCTACGCCGACCCGCAGCCTGGTGAGCTTCCGATGGTCCAACGTCTCCTCAGGGAGCCCGAAGTCACGCCGGCGGCGCCAGCGCACCTCGACGATGACGAGGCAGCGCTCCGGGCCCGGGTCGACGGCGACGAGGTCCAGCTCCGATCGTCCCGCGCGCACCTGCCGGCCGAGGACGACCCAGCCCCGGGCGACCAGCTGGGCGGCGACGTGCGCCTCCGCCGCGTCACCGGCCCGCTGGGCGGACGTCCGCCGCGCGTTCGGAGGGATCGGGGCCATGCCCCACCCTACCCGGCCAGGCTCACCGCCGCCTTACCCCGGATCCATGCACGCCCTGGGGTGTCTCGCAACCAGGGGGCCTCCCACGAACGCCGGTCGCGAAGGACGGGACGGTCTGGCTCGTCCTCCGCGTGACCGGGCCACCGTGGCGTGGAAGGCGCGAGCTCAGCCGACCGCCGCCGGCCGGATGTTCTGGTTCAGGTGGAAGATGTTGTCGGGATCGAGCCGGCGCTTGAGCTGGGCCAGCCGCGCATACGTCGCGGACCCATACGCGTCGCGGATCCGATCCTCGCCCTCCGAGCCGAGGAAGTTCACGTAGACACCGTCGGTCCATGGAGCCACGGCGCCGAAGGCACCCCGTGCCCAGGCGATCCCGGCCTCGTCCTCGTCCGCCCGGTCCCACGTGCCGATGATGTTGAGCGTGAACGCCGCGTCTCGATGGGCGAACGCCGTCGCCTCCCGCCCGATTCCGGCGACCGCGCCTCCCATCTGATGCAGGTGCACCTGCCCGAAGGGGACGGGCTTGCGGTCCGACCACTCCAGCAGGGTCGTGAGGAACGCGGGCTCGAGGGAGCGCAGGTATCCGGACTTCCAGTACTGCCGCTGGCCGGCCGGCGCAGTCGGGTCGAGCATCGTCTGGAGCACGTTGTAGGGCATCGGCCCCAGCAGGTCGGCGCTGGGTCCGAGTGCCTTGACCGGCCGCAGCGCGCGCTCGCCGGCCGCCGGGTCGCCGGCGTGGCAGGCGGCGATTGCGATCGCCGGGCGGCCCTGGAGGTCGGCCGGCACGAACGGCGCGGGCGGAGCGGTGATCATGGCCGCGACCAGCGTCAGGTCGTCGTCGGCGGACGCCGAGAGCTCTCCGAACGCCTGGAGGACCTCGGCCGCCCGCGCGGCCGGGAACATCGCCATGCCGCCGGTCACCGACGTCACCGGGTGAACGCGGAACGTCATCGACGTGACGACCCCGAAGTTGCCGCCGCCGCCACGGAGGCCCCAGAGGAGGTCCGGGTCCCCGTCCGCACCCGCCCGGACGACAGTGCCGTCCGCAGTCACCACGTCGGCACCGACGAGGTTGTCGCAGGCGAGCCCGTGGCGGCGCTGGAGCCACCCGATCCCGCCGCCGAGCGTGAAACCGGCAACGCCGGTCGTCGAGACGAGGCCGCCCGTCGTGTGGAGCCCGGCGTCGGCGAGCGCGGCGTCGAACGAGCCCCACGTGTGGCCTCCGCCGATCCGCGCAACGCGAGCCGCCGGATCGAGGTCCACGGACCGCATCCGTGACAGGTCGAGCACGAGCCCGTTGTCGCATGTCCCGAAGCCGGCGACGTTGTGGCCGCCGGAGCGCACGGAGATCGCGAGCCCGGTCTCGCGGGCGAACCGGATGCCCGCCGCGACGTCGGCGTTCGAGTCGCAGCGCAGGATCGCGGCCGGATACCGGTCGATCATGCCGTTCCAGACGCGTCGCGCGTCGCCATATTCCGGGTCGCTTGGGCGCACGAGGTGCCCGGAGATCTGGCTGACGAGAGCCGCCAGGGCGCCCTTGGGCAGATCCCGGCTGGTCGTTTCCTGGTCGGACATCCGATCGCTCCTTCACTTCGGCTGGTCGTGTTTGCGTCACTCGGACGTTGCAACGCGCGGGCCATGCGCGTCAGCGACCTTGGCACCGGCCGCGGGGAACCTTTGCTCCTCACGGCGTCGTCGGCCACGACTCCTCGTGCAGGCGTTCCGGCGCCAGCAGCACGACCCCGTCACGTCGCGTCTCGACCAGACCGGCAACCCTGAGGTCGCGGAGCACCCGGACCACGACCTCCCGACTCGTCCCGACGGCATCGGCGAGGGCAGCCTGCGAGATGTGCGCGACGAGGGGTCCCGCACCTCGGGCGGGCTGAGCGATGTCGAGCAGATGTCGCGCGACCTTCTGGCGGAGCCCCGAGAAGGTGCTCCCGACGAGCTCGCCCTGGTACGCGATGATGCGGTCCGAGAGCTCGGTCAGCAGCGCGGCGGCGATCGCGGGATCCGTCGTTGCCAGCTCGTGCGCACGGCCAGGTCGAAGGGCGACGACTCGCGTGTCGCGCAGCGCCACCGCCGCGACGACATTCGGGAGCACCGAGAACAGCGACCCGAACCCAAGCTGGGCCCCGCTCCGTGCATACCGGATGGTCGCCTGGCGGCCGTCGGGTGATGACGCCACGATCCGCACGAGACCGCTGACCACCAACATGGCGAACGGAGCGCCGCCCTCCGGATGGATGACGCCGCCGGCGGGGACGACGACGTCAAGCGCATCGTCGAGCAGCTGCAGCAGTGAGGCAACCGGCACCCGGCCCAGGAACGACAGCCGGACAGCAGCGGCGATCGCCGGGTCGTCGAGCGCCGCGCCTGACGGCCTTGCCCCGGGTCGTGGAAGGGGTCCGCTCATCCGTGGATCCTCGTGGCCGTGTCGGCGGTCAGCCGGCCGACGGCACGCGCACGCCCGCATCGCCGCGCGGGATCCCGCCCGGCTCGTCGAGCTGGAAGTCGAGCTGCTCGACGCCCGCCAGCGCCTCGCGGACTGGCGCGAACGACCGCCGATGGTAGGGCGTCACGCCAAGGATCCGGAGCGCGGCCCGGTGCTCAGCCGTCGCGTAGCCGGCGTTGTGCTCCCATCCGTAGCCCGGATAGCGCGCCGCGAGGCGGGCCATCAGGCGATCGCGGACCACCTTGGCGACCACCGAGGCGCACGCGATGGAGTACACCAGGGCATCGCCGTCCACGATCGCGTCGTAGGGGCCCACGGCGGCCTCGAACCCGGCAATCGGCAGGCCGTCGACCATCACGTGGTCGTGCCCGCCGAGCCGGACGATCGCACGGCGCATCGCGAGGTGCGTGGCGTGGTAGATGTTGAGCCGGTCGATCTCCGCGACGGACGCGGCACCGACGCCCACGGCCAGGGCGCGGCGCCGGATCTCGGGCGCGAGCGCCTCGCGCTGAGCCGCCGAGAGCGTCTTCGAATCGCGGGCGCCGGCGATGCGGCGGCAGTTCGGGCGGAAGATGACCGCTGCGGCAACCACCGGGCCGCAGGTCGGCGCGACGCCCACCTCGTCCACGCCCGCCACGCGCAACGCGCCCGCCCTCCAGAGCAGACGTTCGCGGCGCAGGGTGGGCACGATCGGGGCCATCGCCCGACAGCGTAGACGAGCCAGAACCGGAGTGCCGGGCTCGGAACGGCCCCGCCGGAGCGGGGCCGTGTCAGGAGTGGCTCAGCCGGGCGATGCCCTTCCGGGCGTCAGCTCGTGCGCCGTTCCCGGAGCGTCGCCGCCTTGCCGACCCGCCGGCGCAGGAAGTAGAGCTTCGCGCGCCGCGCCACGCCGTGCCGGACGACCTCGATCTTCTCGATCCGCGGGCTGTTGACCTTGAACGTCCGCTCGACGCCCACGCCCGAGGCGATCCGTCGCACGGTCAGCGAACGCGTGATCCCACCGCCCGTCAGGCGCAGGATGGTGCCCTCGAAGACCTGGACGCGCTCCCGGTTGCCCTCGACGACCTTGGCGCTGACCTTCACGGTGTCGCCGGGCGCGAGGGCCGGGATGTCGGTTCGAATCTGGTCCTTGACGATCTCGTCGAGTACGTTCACCGGGTCGACCCCTGCTGCACTGGGCGGCCGGGACGGTCCCGCGAGCCGCGTTCCTGGGCACGATGGATCGGTCGCGGACGGGCGACCGACGGCGGAGTATAGCACGCGTCAACACGCGTTCACGGCAGCCTGTTCACGGCAGCCCGCTCGGGGTGGCCGGGGACCCGACGGACCCGGCCCCCTCGTCATCGGCGGCCCGTTCCTCGGCGATCTCCTCGAGCAGCGCCCCTTCTTCCGCCCTCAGCTGGCGGCCCTCGAGCAGGTCCGGGCGTCGCTCGAGCGTGCGCCGCAGCGACTCGCGGAGACGCCATCGGCGCACCGCTTCATGATCGCCGGAGGTGAGGACGGACGGCACGCCACGCCCTTCGAACACCGCCGGCCGGGTGTACTGGGGGTACTCGAGGAGCCCCTGCGTGAACGACTCGTCGGTCAGCGAGCCGGCCTCGATCGCACCGGGAAGGAGCCGCAGCACGGCGTCGCAGACGACCAGCGCCGGGAGCTCCCCGCCCGTCAGGACGAAGTCGCCGATCGACAGCTCCAGGTCGGCCATGGCGCGGATGCGCTCGTCGACGCCTTCGTAGCGCGGGCAGACGAGCACCAGGTGCGGTCGGGTCGCGAGATCGGCGGCGCGCGCATGCCGGAACGACTCACCCGCTGCGTCGAACAGGATGACGGTGGACTCCGGCCGACGCAGGGCCGCCAGCGCCCCCGCTACGGGCTCCGGTCGCAGCACCATCCCTGCCCCGCCGCCGTAGGGGGCGTCGTCCACGCTCCGGTGCCGCCCGAGGCCCCAGGCCCGGAGGTCGTGGACCCGGATCGAGGCCAGCCCCGAATCCTGGATGCGGGCGGGGATGCTGGCCGCGAGCGGGCCCGCGAGCATCTCCGGGAACAGGCTGAGGATGTCGATCTCGAGCGGCACGCGAGCGGACCCCTAGCCCGTTGCCGGCTCGGGAGGGGCCGGGCTTCCCGGGTCGCTGCCGGAGGTGTCCGGCACGCCCGCGCCAGGCGCGGCATCGTCGGGAGGCAGATCCTCGGTGGACGGGCGCGGGCGGCTCGGCGACTGCTCGCCCTTGCGGGGACGGGGAGGGCGCGGGGGCCGCGCGGGACGGATCGCGTCCGCGGATGGGAGGTCGAGGGCGTCCGGGTCGGCGACGATCTCGCCGCGGCGAGGCGCCAGGATCCGCACGAACGGTCGCGCGACCGGGAGGTCGAACGCGCCGCGCGGGCCACCCTCGACGACGAGAATCTCCGCGCCGCCGGATCGGTACATGTCGCGCACGATGCCGAGCGCCTCGCCCTCCGGGTCGACGACCGGACAGCCGATGAGCTCGTGCCAGTAGTAGCGCCCTCGCGGCAGGGCGTCCACGCGGGCAGCGTCGACCTCGAGATAGGTCGAGAGGTACGCGGCAGCCGCGCTGCGCGAGGGGATCTCGCGGAACCGCACGATCCAGCCGGGCGCCGCGGCCCATGCCTCGACGACGGTCAACGGCTCGGCCGTGCCCTCCGCGTGGAGCTGGGCACCGGGCGCGAACCGGGCGGCCGGATCGTCGGTGAGGACCTCGACCCGGAGGCCGCCGTTCACGCCGTGAAAGCCCCGCACGAGCGCGACGACGAGTCGCGACGCGTCCGGGGAGGGAGTGCCCGGGATCAGACGATCTCCAGCTGGACCTGCTCGCCGTCACGGGCACCGACGACCTTGAGGAGCGTCCGAAGCGCCTTGGCGACGCTCCCGTTCCGGCCGATCACCTTGCCCATGTCGTCCTCGGCCACGCGGAGCTCGATGATGGTCGCGCCGCCCTCCTGGCTGACGACGACCTCCACCTGGTCCGGGTGATCGACGAGCGACTTGGCCACGAACTCGATGAGCTGCGGGGCGGCCATCAGAACCCCTTCCTACTTCGCGGCCGGCAGAACGCCGGCATCGCGCAGGAGCCGCGCGACCGTGTCGCTCGGCAGGGCCCCCTTGGCCAGCCACGACTTGGTCTTTTCCATGTCGACCGCGAAGTCGACCGGCTCGGTCCGGGGGTTGTAATGGCCGAGGATCTCGATCGTTCGGCCGTCGCGGGGGCTCCGGCTGTCGGCCACGACCACGCGGTATGCCGGCTGCTTCGTCGCGCCGACACGGGTGAGGCGAATGCGTGCTGCCATGTCCTGGTTCTGCTCCTCCTGCTGGGACTGGGGTCCTACTTGAAGACGACGACGAGACGGCTCGTCCGCGCGCCGGCCGGGGCCTTCACGACGCTCGCGAGCGAATCGAACGGCTCGAGGAACGGCTCGATGTCCGTGGCGTAGCGTGCCTGGTCGCCCACCGGGATCAGCGCCTCGAGCCCGGCCCGGAGGCCCGTGATGTTGACATAGGTGTCCATGACGCCGGCGCCGCCGGCGAGGTCGATGGCGTGCGCGTAGCTCGATTGAGCCGCGAGCCCGCCGCCGGCCGGCGTGTCGATCACGGCCTTCACGAAATCGAGCGTGCCGAGGGCGAACACGCCGCCCTGGACGGAGACGGCGAGCGGCGGGATCGCAATGCCGTGAGTTGCCGGGAGCGTCACGATCCCGATCGTGCCGCCGCCGTAGGGCTGCTCGGAGTACGTGATCCCGGCTGCGCCGCCGGCGAGCCCGAGGACCGCCTTGAGCTGGTCGAGCGTGCGCGTCGCCGCCGCCGGGTCCGTCGCGATGGCCGCCAGGCCCCCGCCCCACGCCGTGCCGTCCGGGGTCAGGGCGATCGCCGCGTCGCCCGCCCAGCCGGCCAGCGACCCGATGCCGCCGACCGCGGTAAGCGCCACGTCGACCTGGTCGAGCGCGCGCTTCGCTGCGGCGTCACAGGCAATCCCGGCCTTCAGGCCCGACCAGAGGGCGACAAGTGCCGGTCCGGCCTGGCGGGTCTCGAGCGCGACGAGCGTCGTGGCCGGCAGGTGCGCGGCGATCGCGCTCGGTGCGTCCGTCGCGCTGGCTCCCGACGCGCCGGACTCCGGCCCGGCGGGAGCCGCCTGGCCGACCTCGATGGCGCCGGCGGCGGCGCGGACGAAGCCGGCCGACCAGTCCGGCAGCGCCGCGACCGCACCGGTCAGGCAGGCCTGCGGGACGTTGCCCGAGCTGCCCCACATCGCGAGAAGCGCGTCGACGAGCGTCCGGGTGTCGAGGTAGCCGAACCCGAGATAGGCGTCGGGGGCCGAGCCCCTGGCCGCCACGAACGCGCTCGATGCGGCGACCGGGCTCGCGCCGTTCGTGTCGAGGGCGGCCTTGACGGTCGCCTCGGCCCCCAGCAGCAGGACCGTCCCGCGGGTCGCCCAGGCGACGTTCACCCCGTCGCGCGTGACGGTGGTGATCGACCCGTCACCGTAGGCAACCGTCGACGGCGTGCCGCCGGCCTCCCTGGCGATCCAGGCGGTGGCAGCGGCGACGTCCTTCACGCTGGCGAGCACGACGTACCCGCGGTCCGGTGGCGTGGCGTTCGCGGGGGCCGTCCGGGCCGCCGCGGCGGCGTCGAGCAGGTCGCGGGTGACCGCCACGCCCACCTCGCCGGCGACCCACGGCTTCAGATCGGCGGTCCAGCTGATGCCGGTCCCCTGGAGCGCCTGGTCCAGCGCCTGGTCGATCTTCGCGTCGAGGGACGACTGGTCCCGGAACCCGGGAAACGTCGCGATGATGTTGCCGACGTTCTGGCGCTGGTCGCCCGGCAGGTCCGCGCGCGCCTCGAGGTAGGCGACCGTCCCGCTCGGGATCCACCCTTCGATCGCCGAGGTCGTGGCCCCCGACGCGAGCAGGATCGCGCCGGCGGAGGCTGTCCCCACCACGAGCACGGTGACGGCGAGGGCGACCCCCCAGCGCAGCAGGCCCCCCCGGGGCCCTGACCGGCCGTCGCTCGGTCGCGAGCCGCCCGGGCGCGGGGCTCCCGGCTCGACCGGGACGGGAGTGAACTCGGCCATCGTGTGCCTCCCTCGACCTCAGCGGCCGAAGACACCGGGGAGCCGCCGGCCCCCACGGAGCTGCTTCATGAGCTTCTGCATCTCGCCGAACTGCTTCACAAGCCGGTTCACCTCGACGATCGAGGTACCGGATCCCACCGCGATCCGCCGGCGCCGGCTGCCGTTGAGGATGGTCGGATCGCGCCGCTCGGCCGCGGTCATCGACCGGATGATGGCCTCCGTCCGCCGGAGGTCACCCCGGTCGACCGAATCCTGCGCCTGGCGCGCCATTCCGCCAAGGCCCGGAATCAGCTCCATCACCTGTCCGAGCGGCCCCATCTTCTTGACCTGCTGGAGCTGATCCAGCATGTCCCCGAGGGTGAAGCTCCCGGACTGGATCTTGGCTGCAGCGTGCTGGGCCTGGCTGGCGTCGAAGGCGTCCTGGGCCCGTTCGATGAGCGTGAGGACGTCGCCCATCCCGAGGATCCGGCCGGCGAGCCGGTCCGGATGGAACGGCTCCAGCGCGTCCGTCTTCTCGCCCGTGCCGATGAACTTGACCGGCAGCCCCGTGACGGCGCTGATCGAGAGCGCCGCACCGCCGCGCGCGTCCCCATCGATCTTGGTGAGGACCAGGCCGGTGAGCGGGACCGCGGCCGCGAACGCCTGGGCCACGTTGACTGCCTCCTGGCCGGTCATCGCGTCCACGACGAGCAGCGTCTCCACGGGCCGCACGGCCTCGACGAGCTCGGTCACCTCGGCCATGAGGACCGCGTCGATCGTCAGCCGGCCGGCGGTGTCGAGGATCACGGTGTCTCGGACCTCGTGTCGGGCGTGGGCGATCCCGAGCCGGCCGATCTCCGCCACCGACGTCCCTGCCGGCGCCGCGAAGACCGGGAGGTCCAGGGCGGCCCCGAGGGTCGCGAGCTGCTCGATCGCGGCCGGCCGATACGGGTCGGCAGCGACGAGGAGCGGGCGCCGGCCGATCTTGACGACATGCCGTGCGAGCTTCGCGGCCGTCGTGGTCTTGCCCGAACCCTGCAGACCGACGAGGGCGATCACGGCGGGGCTCCCGGCGAGGTGGAGCGCCCGGTCGCCCCCGGAAAGGAGCGCCGTCAGCTCCTCGTTGACGATCTTGACGACCTGCTGGCCGGCGTTGAGCGACGCCAGGATCTCCGCGCCGGTCGCGCGCTCGCGAACACGGGCGGTGAAGTCCTTGACGACCTTGAAGTTGACGTCCGCTTCCAGGAGCGCGAGCCGTACCTCGCGCAGGGCCGTCTCCACGTCGGCCTCGCTGACCCGGCCGCGGCCGGTCAGCGCGCCGAGGGTCCGGCGGAGTCGATCGGAGAGGGCGTCGAACATGGATGCGTGCGGGCTCCTGCAGGCCGGGATCTTGGCGGCGCAGGGAGCGCCGTCGCGCGGTGCGCGGGTTCTGGCGACACCGAGGCAGACGGAGTGTACCCCACCGATCCGGGATCGTGCCCCGTCAGCCGAAGAGCGCGCTCACGAAGTCGGCCGGCTCGAAACGGACGAGGTCACCGACCTTCTCCCCCACCCCGACGAAGCGAACCGGCACCCCGAGGCTCCGTTCGATCGCGAACACGATGCCGCCCTTGGCCGTCGAGTCGAGCTTCGTGAGGATGATCCCGGTCAGGCCGGTCGATTCGTGGAACGCCTTCGCCTGCGCAAGGCCGTTCTGCCCGGTCGTGGCGTCGAGGACGAACAGGACCTCGGGCTGCGAACCGGGAAGCCGCCGATCGATCACCCGGCGCATCTTCGCCAGCTCGTCCATGAGGTTCGCCTTCGTGTGCAGCCGTCCCGCGGTGTCGGCGATCAGGACGTCCACGCGCCGCGCGACGGCCGCGTCCATGGCGTCGAAGATTACCGCCGATGGATCGGCACCGGGCGCGTGCGCCACCACTGCCGCGCCGGACCGGTCGCCCCAGGTCCGCAGCTGCTCGATGGCGGCGGCCCGAAACGTGTCGCCCGCGGCGAGCAGGACGGTCTGCCCCTCGGCGCGATAGCGGGACGCGAGCTTCCCGATCGTGGTTGTCTTGCCCGTCCCGTTGACGCCCACGACGAGGACGATCGCAGGGGCGTCGGGGGCCGACCGCCGCGGTGCCCAGTCGGCGTCGCGGTCGACGAGCAGCGCCGTCAGCTCTGCCCGCACGGCCTCCATCGGGCCCGAGCCGTCGCGACGGCGGCGCGCCCGCTCGACCACCTCGAGGGCGAGTGTCGCTCCCACATCGCCGGCGATCAGGGTCTCCTCGACCTCCTCCCAGGTCGCGGCATCCGCGTCGCCCCGGCCCAGGAGTCCCTTGAGACGCGCCACGAAGCCGCTCCGGCTCCGTTCCATCGCGTGGCCCAGGGTCGGGTCCGGGCCCGCGCCCGGCGCGTCCGCCGTCGCGGCATCGGCGGATGGCGCGGCGCCCTCTCCGGGCGCGTCGCCGCTGTCGGGTTCGTCACCGGGACCGGCCTCCGTGGGCGCGCGTTCGACCCCGGGTCCGTCGGGGTCGGTTGGCCGCCGTCGCCAGAACATCGGTGCCCGCGCTCCTTCAGTTGGCCGTCGCCGGGGCCGTGGTCGTACGCGCGCTCGAACCGTCGCCCGTCACGCGCTCGGCGATCGCCGTCGCCTCGTCGAGGCGGAGACTGATCACGCGGCTCACCGCGTCGTCGCCGACCGTGACGCCGAACAGGGCGTCCGCCGCCTCGATCGTCCCGCGATTGTGCGTGATCACCACGAACTGGGTCGTCGCCGCGAGACCCCGGAGCGCCTCCACGAACCGGCCCACGTTCGCCTCGTCGAGTGCCGCGTCCACCTCGTCGAGGACGCAGAACGGGACCGGCCGGACCTCCAGCATGGCGAACAGGAGGGCGACTGCCGTCAGGGCGCGCTCACCGCCCGACAGCATCGAGAGCGACTGGGCCTTCTTGCCGGGTGGGCGCGCCACGATCTCGACGCCCGTGGCCGCGAGATCGGTGGGGTCCGTCAGGCTGAGCCGCGCGAAGCCGCCGCCAAAGAGCTGCCCGAAGCGGCGGTCGAAGGCCGCTTCGAGCGCACGGAAGGTTGCCCTGAACTGACCCGCGATGAGGCTGTCGAGCTCGGTGATGAGCCCGCGAGTCCGCTCGATCGCGCGGTCGAGATCCCGGCGCTGCGCCTCGAGCTCCTCGAGCCTCGCGCGAACCGTCGCGTACTCCTCCGCCGCAAACGGGTTCGATGCGCCGAGCTCGTGGAAGCGTCGCCGCAGACCGGCGAGCCGACCCGCCGGCGGGCCCTCGTCGGCCGGAGCATGCGCCCCCCACCGCTCGCCGGCTCGGGCAAGGGCCGCCGCCAGCCGCGCCCCATCGTCGGCATCCGGCTCCGTCTCCGCCGGCGCGGCGAGCGTCGTCGGCCGGGTGCCCCCGGGAGCATCGGCAGCGACGGCCTCGAGCGCGTCGACTCCGGCGTCGCCGAGGCCCGCGAACTCGACCAGGGCCTGCTCCCGCACCGCATCGATCCCGAGCCGCGCCTCGAGCTCGCCCACCGTCCCCTCCCGCACGATCTCGTCGGCACGCCGGAGCGACTCGCGCGCTCCACCGACGGACGACTCGGCGCGCCGAAGCCGTTCACGGTCAGCAGTGTCGGCGGCGAGGCACCGTTCGAGCACCGCCCGGGCGCTCCCCTCGCGCACGGTCGCCTCGGCCAGCTCGCGCTCGCGGGCGATGCGCTGCGCTGCCAGCGCTTCCTCGCGCCGCGCCAGCGCCGACGCCTCGGCGTCCGCCCGGGCGACCCGCTCCTCGGCACCCGTGGCCGCCGCGTCGGCACGCGCCCGCCGATCCTCGGCGGCGCGCCGCCGAGCCTCGCGCCCGGCTCGATCGGCAGCGAGACGATCGCGCCTGGTCTGCAGGTCGGCTGCGCGCGCATCCCAGGCGGCCAGCGCGCCGGCTCCCTCCGGCGAGGTCGCCGCGTCAGCCGTCGCGGCTGCGCCGGGCGTGGCCTGCGCGTCGTGCCCTCCGGTCGGCGCGACATCTGCCGTGCCCGGCGCGCTGCGCTCCAGGGAGGCGAGCCGGTCTGCCAGGGCGTCGCGCTCGGCGGCCACCGCCACGGCGCGCGATGCGTGCCAGCCCGCTTCACGCGCCGTCTGCTCCGCGCCGCGAGCGGCGCGGCGTTCGTCCTCCTCGGCCGCGCGGCGATGCGCCGCCGTTTCGCCTTCCGTGCGACGCGCCGCCTCCTGGGCTGCCCCGGCAGCGTCGGCCACGCCGGCGGCGCGGGCCAGCCGACCGGCGGACGCATCGCGCTCCGCCTCGGCCGCAGCGAGGTCACGCCGGACTGCCTCCGCCTCCGCGCGACGCTCCAGCGGTGCATCCACGATCCCGAGGCTGACGGCGCCGGCCGCGCTGACAACCGCACCCGTGCGCGTCGCAACGCTCCACCCGGCGGGAAGCCGGGCCCCGACCTCGAGCGCATCCGCGAGAGCGGGCACCCACGCGCACCGGGCGAGGAGCCGGGAGGCGGCCGCCGCAGGATCCACGCGGACCGCGTCCGCCAGGAGACCGCCCCCGAACCCCCCGGCGAGGGCACGGACCGCGGCCGCCTCGGTCGCGGCAGGCGGGCGGGCGCCGGGACCCGCGCTGTCGTCGATCACGACAACGCCGCGCTCGTCCGTGAGGCCGCCCACCCGCTCACGGCGGAGCACGAACGCCCGTGCCAGCTCGCCGAGCGCGCCCGAGACCCCGACCCGCAGAGCGGGATCGACGTCGAGGCCGGCTGCGAGGGCTCGGCCACCGAGCCGGCGGGCCGCCCGGCCGATGCCCCGCGTCTCGTCCTCCGCGAGCCGGTCCAGGAGCGCCTCGAGCCGCCCGCGGAGGGTCGCCGCGCGGGATCCGGCCACCTCGGCGGCCTCGGCGGCGGCACGCCGCTCGGCGTCGGCAGTCGCAGCATGCGCCTGGGCAGCATCGCGCGCCGCCTGGGCGGCAATCTCGGCCTCCCGGGCCGCATCCGTCACGGCCCGCGCGGTTGCCGCTGCCCCCTCGAGCTCCGCGGCCCGCCTGGCTGCCTTCTCGGCCGCGGCCCGCTCCTCGGCATGGCGGCGCTCGACATCGGCCAGGCGGCGCTCGAGCCCCTCCGCCTCCGCGACCCGGGCCAGTCCGGCGCGCCGGACGGCAGCCTCGGCTTCCGAGCGAGCCGCCGTCTCGGTCAGCAGCGCCCGCGCCTCGCTGCGGGCCTCGGCGAGCGCACGCTCGAGTTCGGCGATCTCGTCGTCGAGCGCAGGCTCGGGCCCGGGCATCGGGAGGGCGAGCTCGCGCCGCCGTGCCGCGAGCTCCGCTTCGGCCGCCGCGCGCTCCGCTGCGAGCCGATCGCTGTCACGGATGATCCCGGCTGCCTCGGCCGATGCCCGCGCGGCGTCGAGCTGAAGGACGGCGAGCGCGGCCCGGGCCGCCTCGTGCGCATCGCGCGCCTCCCGCTCTGCGTCCGCGCGCGCCGAGAGGTCCCGTGCCGCGTCGGCTGCGCCCTTCTCGGCTACCTGCAGCGCATCGAGGGCGAGCGCGGCGGCCTGCCTGGCGTCGGCCAGCTCGCGCTCCGTGTGGCGGTGCTCCTTCGTGGCCCCGTGCCAGCGGGTGCCGATCCGGGCGACCAGGGCGGCCGCCAGCTCCTCGCCCGCCCGGGCGCGGGTCGCCTGCTGCTCGGCCTGGGCGGCCAGGCGGCGTGCCTGCGGGCGCAGCTCGCCCAGGACATCCTCCACGCGGGCCAGGTTCCCGGTCGCCTCCTCCAGCTGCTCCTCGGCTCTGCGGCGCCGGCGTTCGTGGCGCCGAACCCCGGCCACCTCCTCGAACAGTGGTCGCCGCTCCTCGGGCCGCAGGGCCAGCGCCTGATCGACCATGCCCTGCCCGATGAAGAGGAACGCGTTCTCCGCGAGGTGCGCGGCATCCAGCAGGTCCACCAGGTCGCGCAGGCGGACGCGCTGCCGGTTGACCAGGTAGTCGTTCTCGCCCGACCGGTACAGGCGCCGCCCCAGCTCGAGCTGCGAGAAGTCGACCGGGACGAGCCCGTCTGCGTTGTCGAGGAGGAGCGAGACGTCCGCCATCCCGAGCGCGGGGCGCCGTTCGGACCCCGCGAACACCACGTCCTCCGAACGCCGCGACCGGATTGCGCGGCCCTGTTCGCCAAGCGTCCAGCGGAGGGCATCCGCGAGGTTGCTCTTGCCGGAGCCGTTCGGGCCGACGACCGCGTTGATCCCCGGCGCGAACTCAACCACCGTCCGTTCGGCAAACGACTTGAAGCCCTGCAGACGGAGCGCGACAAGGCGTGCCCGCGCGCTCATACGTGGCGGCTCCCCCGCTGGCCTCCGTTCGCCTCCGCGTTGACACCAGGCCTCCTTCCGAGCGCCGCCAGGCCCGCCTGGGCCGCGGCCGTCTGCGCCAGCCGGAGCGAGCTGCCCGTGCCGGTCCCGATGACGTCCCCGTCGACGGAGACCTCCACGACGAACTCCCGCGCGTGGTCCGGTCCGGAGGACTGGACGACGTGGTAAGCCGGGCGCGAGCCCGACCGCTGGGTCAGCTCCTGGAGGCGGCTCTTCGGGCTCTTGAGGGTGCCGACAGGGGAATTCGCTTCGAGCTCCGGTCCGGCGAGGGCGCGGAGCCACGAGCGCGCCGCGTCCCATCCGCCGTCGAGGAAGATCGCGCCGGCCAGCGCCTCGAAGGAGGACGCGAGCAGGGCCTCCCGGGCCCGGCCACCGCGCTGGGATTCGCCCTCGCCGAGGAGGATCGCGTCGCCCAGGTCGATGCGCCGCGCCAGGCGGGCGAGCCCGTTTGCGCTCACGATCGCCGCGCGGCGCGCAGACAGGACGCCCTCGTCGTCCTGCGGGTGGCGGGCATGGAGCGCCTCCGAGACGACCAGGCTGATCACCGAATCGCCGAGGAACTCCAGACGCTCGTTGTGCCCCGGGGCCCCGCCCGGGTGTTCGTGCAGCCAGCTGCCATGCACCAGGGCGCGTTCGAGCAGGGACTGGTCATCGAAGGCGAGTCCGAGGCGGGCGGAGAGCGCCGCCGAGGCGTGCGAAGCGAGCGGATCGTCTCCCGGCAAGGGCCGGGGGACGTCAGCTGGCGTGCTCGTCGATGTAGTCGGAGGCGTCCTGCACGGTCCGGATCTTCTCGGCTTCCTCGTCCGAGATCTCGATCCCGAACTCCTCCTCGAGGCTCATGATGAGCTCGACGAGATCGAGCGAGTCCGCGTTCAGGTCATCGACGAACGAGGCTTCGGGCGTGACCTCTGTCTCGTCGACGCCGAGCTGCTCGACGACGATCTTCTTCAGCCGCTCGTAGGTGGTCGCCACTTGCCTGCACCCTCCTGGAGTCCTGCGGGTTCGACGGGGTCCGGGTTGTCGATGGGCCCGTCGAGAGCACCGGCATCGGTCTCCCTGGCGACTCGTCCGAGGACACCGTTCACCAGGCGACGGGCCGGGTCACCTCCGTAGACCCTTGCCAGCTCGACCCATTCGGCGATCGCCACGCGGGCCGGCGTTGCGGGCGAGTGTAGCACCTCGGTCAGGCCCAGACGGAGCAGGACGCGGTCCATCCGCGCAAGCGTGGTGAGCGGGTATTGCGGCGCGACCGCCTCGATCCGCGCGTCCACCGCGACCCGGTGCGCGGCCGCGGTGCCCACCAGGAAGCGCGCATAGATCGCGGTCTCCGGGTCGCCCTCCGTCTCGGCGAGGTGCCGCTCCAGGATCGCCCCGGCAGTCCGCTGACCGAACTCGGCTTCGAAGAGTGACGCGAGCGCGAGGCGTCGTGCCGCATGGCGAGCGCGAGGCAGGTCGTTGTGCAGCCCCGTTCGCGGCGCCCGCCCCGCCCCGTGCCGCGTCCCCGGCTCAGGCACCGACGCCGTCGATGACGACGCTGACGGCCCCCAGCTCGAGCCCGAGCAGGCGCACGATCGCGGCACCCACCGCGGCCTGCACCTCGGTCGCCAGGTCCGGCAGTGGTTGTGCGGCGCGCGCCACGACCACGATGCGCGCGTCCACGGCACCGTTTCGGAGCCGGACCCGGACCGGTCGACCGGACAGGGCGCGTCGCCACGCCGGGCCGCCTCGCCCGACCCGCATCACACCGGGCACTTCGAGCGCAGCTCGCCGCACCACGTCGCGAATGACGGGGTGGCTGACCGCGAGCCCGGGGCCGCTCACGGCCTCGCTCCGCTGGCATGGGGCGACACCGGAACAGTGCCCGCATCCACCCCGTCGCCCGCGACACCGGGTCCCGCCGCGCGCGGGCTCCGGAAGGTCTCGCCGATCAGGTCTGGCAGCTGGACGCGGGCCGCCGCCGCTCCAACGGCAATCGCGTGCGTGATCATCCGCCGCTTCGCCCGGCCGTGGGTGATGATCACGGTGCCCCGCACGCCGAGGAGCGGCGACCCGCCGAGGGCCTCGTAGTCGAAGGTGGCGCGGATCCGGTCGATCCCCGGCCGCATGAGCAGGTAGGCGATGCGCCCGCGCAGGCCGGCCGCGAACTCTTTCCGCCACTGGTCGAAGATGAACCCCGAGAGGCCCTCGAAGAACTTGATCGTCACGTTGCCAAGCACCGCGTCGCACACGACCACGTCGGCCGGGTGGTGGACGAGGTCCTTGCCCTCCACGTTCCCGGTGAAGTTCAGGCCGGACTCGTCGAGCAGCACCGTCGCCGCCTGGATCCGGGCGTCACCCTTCCCCTTCTCCTCGCCGATGGAGAGGAGGGCGACGCGCGGGCTCGTCACGCCCAGGGCGCGTTCGGCGAAGAGCGATCCCATGTGGGCGTACTGGAGCAAATTCTCGGGCGTCGAATCCGGGTTCGCACCGATATCGAGGAGCACGAACGGACCCGAGTCCGTGATGAGCTGGATCGCCAGCGCCGGCCGGTCGACCCCCCGGACGCGGCCGAGCCGGAGCACCGCGGCCGCCATCGCCGCGCCGGTGTGCCCGGCCGTGATCACGGCATCCGCTCGACCCTGCCTCACGAGGTCGCACGCGACCAGGATCGAGGCCTCGCGCTTCTCCCGGAGAGCCAGGGCCGGGTGCTCGTCCATCTCGATGACCTGGGCCGCCGGCTCGAGCCGGACGTTCGCAGGAAGCGTGGCCCCGGCCAGCGCGCGGATCCGGTCGGGGATACCGACCAGGATGAGCTCGTCGTCGGCGAACTCGGCGGCGTACAGCAGGGCGCCGGCCACGACCTCGTCCGGCGCGAAGTCGCCGCCCATCGCGTCGATCGCGAGGCGGACCTTCCGGGTTCGTTCGACGCCGCGGACGGTCGCGAGATCCATCGGCGGACTCCGTGATGGGGCGCCGGGCTCGCGGCGCCGGGCCGGCCGTCAGGAGGCGGCCTCGCCGCCCTTCGTCTTCATCTCCACCACAGGGCGTCCGCGGTAGTAGCCGCAGTTCGGACAGGCGTGGTGGGAGCGCCGCATCTGGTGACAGTGCGAGCACTCGACGAGGCTGGGCGCGGTCAGCGCGAGGTGCGCGCGGCGGTCGCCCTGGCGGGCATGCGAGACCTTGCGCTTGGGGAGACCCATCGGGGTGGTCGCTCCTCTGGTGTCGGGCGGCAGGCGGGCGCGGTGACCGCCGGCTCATCGGGTCCGTGGCGCGTCGTCGCACACCGCGCGACGAGCCGAGGGCCGAGTGTAGCGGGTTTCAGCCTTCCGCGTCCGGGTGGAAGTCGCGCAACGCCTCGAGGCGGGGGTCGCCGCCGGTGTCGGCGTGGACGTGCGGGCCGAGGTTCCGGTCGGCGCCGCACAGCGGGCACAGGCCCAGGCAGTCGGGGCGGCAGAGCGGGACGATCGGCGCCGCGAGCTGGATCGCCTCCCGGACGGGCGTCTCCAGGTCGACCTCGTGGTGATCGGTGAGGCGTGGGACCTCGGGCTCAACGGCCCTGTCGAGCGGCTGACCGGACCCGAGGTCGACGCTCGGCAGGAACTCCTCGTCGAAGTCGAGCGCGAGCGGAATGCGAACGGGGACCAGGCAGCGCCCGCAGGTGTCTGCAAGCACGGCGGCGACATGGCCGGTCACCAGGAGCCCGCGATTCGTCCGCGCCAGGTGCGCGGAGCCGGCGACCGGCTCCGCGAGGACGAGGTCCTCCCCCAGGTCCAGCGTAACGGCTGCGAACGCGATGTCACGTACCGATCCCGGCGCCTCGCCGAGGAGCCCCGAGACGTTGTAGAGGAGCGGCTGCTCGTCCGGCGCCGCGCTCACCTGCCGGAACCGGGGTCCCTGGCTGCGCCATCCGAGTCTTCGTCGTCGAGCTCGCCCCTGGTCGGATCATCGGCCGGGACGCGGCGCTCGTCGAGCATCTCGATCCCCCGGCGGATGCTCTGGAGCGCCTTGACGATCTCGCCCTCGAGGTGCACCAGGACGTCCGCCGCGTACTCGTCCGAGCCACGCCGGACGTCGGCCGCCTCGGCAAGGGCGTCCTCGACGATCCGCCGACCCTCCGCCTCCGCCGCTTCGGTCAGGCCACGCTCGTCGATCAGGAACGCCGCCTGCTCCTGTGCCTTGGCGATGATCCGCTCGGATTCCTGCTGCGCTCGCTCGAGGATTCGCTCGCCCTCGGCATTGATCCGGCGAGCCGACTGGACCTCCTCCGGCACGGCGTGGCGGAGCTCGTCCACGAGGTCGAGCGCAGCCGCCTGGTCGACGACGACGTTCGACGTCAGGGGGAGCTTCCGCCCGTTGGCGATCATCGCCTCGAGCCGCTCGACGAAGAACATGATGTCGATGGGATCGCCCTCCGCGCGCGGGCGTCGAGGCCGCCCGGTATGGGGCGGATTATCGCACGCGGCCGGGCGCGCCCTCGGCCGCCGCCGCGGCAGACAGCCGGTCCGCCACCGATGGCGGGACCATCCCCGTCGGGTCGCCGCCGAAGCGCACGATCTCCCGCACCAGGCTCGACGACAGGTAGCTGTATTCGAGCGCGGTCATGAAGAAGACCGTGTCGATCTCCGGGGCAAGACGGTGGTTCATGTGGGCCATCTGGAGCTCCGCCTCGAAATCGCTCACGGCACGCAGCCCGCGCACGATGAAGCGCGCGTCCGTCTGACGGCAGGCATCGACCGTCAGGCCGGCGAAGGGGCGAACGTCGACGCGGTCGGCGAGGCCGGGGAGCACCTCGCCGACGCCGGACCTGATCGCCGCGACCCGCGCGTCGATGTCGAGCATCGGGAGCTTCTTCGGGTTGAGGAGGACGGCGACGACGACCCGGTCGAAGACACCCAGCGCGCGACACAGCACGTCCACGTGGCCCATCGTGATGGGATCGAACGAACCCGGGTAGATCGCCACGCGCATGACACGCTCCACCTCAGGCACCGGAGGGCGGGAACGCCTGGTCCGCCGCGGCACGAACGTAGAAGACGACGAGGGTCTCGCCGAACCGGCGCACCCGGGTCGATCGTAGCAGCCCCACGGCAGCCGGCGGAGGCCGCTTTCCGAAGCTCGTGGCGACGACCAGGGCTTCGGTCAGGAGCGGTCCATCCGGCGACCCCAGCGCGCGGAGACACGCCTCCCGCAGCTCGACGTCGGCATACGGCGGATCGAGGACGACGAGCCCGAACGGGCCGTCGCCGTCCGCCCCGCGACGCAGGTAGACGAGCGCGTCGGCGCGGACGACCCGCGCTCGCTCCGCCAGGCTCGCACGGCGGAGGTTCTCCGCGATCACGCGACAGGTGCCGGCGTCCCGCTCCACCAGGACGGCGCTGTCGGCGCCGCGCGACAGCGCCTCGATCGCCGCGCCACCGCTCCCGGCGCAGAGGTCGAGCACGCACGCCCCAGGGAGCGACGGCTCGAGCGACCCGAAGACGGCCTGCTTCACGCGGTCTGCCAGCGGCCTGGTCCCGGGGCCGGGCGCGAGCAGCCGGGTTCCACGCGCCGTGCCCGCGATCACGCGACCCGCCTCGGCCACGGCTACGCGCCCGTCGCCGGTTCGCCTGCCGCGAGATCGCGAAGCCACCCGCGATCGATCTCGTCCGCGAACGCGGCACCGGCACGCGCAACGCCACCGTCGGCGAGCACGAAGGCCTCCGCCCGCCGCCGGGCTTCCACGGCGAGGGCCCGATGGTCGGCGCGGGCGAGCGTGGCGACCCGAAGGCGCGGCAACCCGTGCTGGGCGTAGCCGAGCACGTCACCTTCGCGCCGCTGCGCGAAGTCGACCTCTGCGAGCGCGAAGCCGTCGTTCAGCCGCGCGACGGCGGCCAGGCGCGCCTGCTCCGGGCCGAGCGGTTCGATCTCGCCGCGCTCCAGCTCCGCGGCTCGACGCTCGTCCGCCGGCAGCTGGTCGCTCACCAGGACGCACCAGCCCTGGTCGGATGCCCGGCCGACGCGGCCACGGAGCTGATGGAGCTGGGCCACCCCGAAGCGCTCGGCGCCCTCGATCACCATCACGCTTGCCGCCGGGACGTCAACCCCGACCTCCACGACCGTCGTGCCGACGAGCACGTCGACCGCTCCGTCGCGGAACCGGGACATGGCGGCGTCGCGCTCGGCCGGGCGAAGCCGGCCGTGGACCACGTCCACGGAGGTCTCGCGCGTGAGGCCGGCCGCCGCGCGCCGCTCGGCGTCGTTCAGGAGCGAACGCAGGCGGACTGCCTCGGCCTCCGCCCCGGCGACGTCGGCGGCGGCATCACCCGCGGACTCGTCGGCTTCGTCGATGTGCGGGACGACGACAAACGTCTGTCTTCCGGCCGCCGCTTCGTGGACCACGAACGTCCAGAGGCGGTCGAGGTGGTCCGGGTGGCGGAGCCCGGTGCGGATCGGGAGGCGTCCGGACGGTGCCGTCCGCAGGTCGGTGACGTCGAGATCCGCGTACAGCACCTGCCCGATCGTGCGCGGGATGGGCGTCGCGGTCATGAGCAGGACGTGCGCTGCCCCGCCACGGGTCTTCGCCTCGAGCGCGTTGCGCTGCTCCACCCCGAAGCGGTGCTGCTCGTCGACCACCACCAGGCCGAGACGCGCGTACGCGACGCGCTCGGCGAAGAGCGCGTGCGTCCCGACGACCACCTGGGCCCGCCCGTCGGCGAGCGCCTGCAGGACGCGGCGCGACTCTGGGCCCGCGAGCGAGCCGGTGAGAAGCTCAACCGCGATCCCCAGCGGTCGGAGGAAGTCGTCGAGGGTCGCCGCGTGCTGCCGCGCCAGGAGGTCCGTCGGCGCGAGCATCGCAGCCTGGACGCCGGCGCCGGCTGCGAGGGCCAGGGCGTACGCCGCAACCGCAGTCTTGCCCGACCCGACGTCACCCTGGAGGAGGCGCAGCATCGGGTGGGGTCCGGCAACGTCGTCGCGCACCGCGTCCATCGCGCGCTCCTGGTCGGCCGTGAGCGCCGCCACGCGGCCCAGGCGGAGCGCGAGCCCCTCGGCGAGGGCCCGCCGCACGTCCGCGTCGCGTCCTCGGGCGGTCGCGATCGAGACGGACGCCGCCACCGCTCGCTCGCGACGCCTTCCGACCATGCCCACCTGGAGGGCGAGCAGCTCGTCGAAGGCGATGCGCCGAAGCGCCGCGTCGCGCCGCTCGAAGTCGTCCGGGAAGTGCACCTGGGCGAGCGCCTCCGCGATCCCCATCAGCCCAAGGTCGCGCCGGATCGACGACGGGAGATACTCGCGGTAGCCGGGAGGGCGATCGAGCGCTGCGCGGACGGCGGCGCGGAGGGTGCGGACCGGGAGCCCTGCAGTCAGGCGGTAGACCGGCACGATCCGGCCGACGTGGAGGAGGTCGCCTTCGGGGGGCTGGAAGGCCGGGTTGTCCAGCAGCACCGTCGCGCCCCGGATCTTCAGTTTGCCGGAGAAGAGCAGCTCGTCCCCCTCGTGCAGCCGCCGCTCCACGAACTGGCGCCCGTACCACTGGGCCTCGGCCGTCCCGGTCGCGTCCGCGAGGTCCGCCGTCACGACTCGGATGCCACGCCGGGCCGTGCGACCGGCCCGAATCCGGGTGACGGTTGCGCGTGTGCTCACGACCGTGTCAGGTGCGACGAAGCGGAGCGCCTGCAGCTCGTGGGCGACCCGCAGGTCGTCGTAGCGGCGCGGCAGCCAGAGCAGGAGGTCGCGGACGGTGCGCAGGCCGATGCGCGGCCCGACCCGCCGGAGCACGCTCGCACCGGGCAGCCCGCTCGCCGCCAGCGCGACGCCGAACGGGTCCGCGGGCAGGGGCGCGGGGGCCTGCGGCCGCGCGGTCCCCACGCCTCCCCTACTCCGCGCTGATCAGGTAGCGGTAGTGAGGCTGGAGGCCGGTCCTGACCTCGACGTCGTCGAGCGCCGGCCAGCGCGCGTGGATCCGGCGCGCGAGCCCTTCGGCCTCGGTGAGCGAGGCATCCTCCCCGTACCAGAGCGTCACCAGGCCGAAGCCGGGCGCGAACGAGCCCAGCCCATCAAGGATGGCCGCCTCTCGGTCGTCGCCGACGGCCAGCAGGCCGTCGTCGGGGTCCAGCACCATGGTCTGTCCGAGCCGCACATGCCGGCCACCGATGGTGGCATCGCGCACCGCCGCCGTGACGAGCATCGTCTGGATCTCGCGGCTGGCGCGCAGCATCCGGTCCGCGTTGCCGCTCGCGCCGTCGACCACGTGCAGGGCCAGCAGGGCCGCGAGACCCTCCCCGGCATTCCGCGTGGCCACGACACGGGTCGGGCGGTCCGACATCTCGGCAGCCTGCCCGGCTGCCAGCTTCACGTTGGGGTTGTTCGGGAGGATGAGGATCTCCTCGGCCGGCGAGCGCTGGATCGCGTCGAGAATCTGCCCGGCGCTCGGGTTCTCCGCCTGGCCGCCGCGCACGATCGTCACCGCGACCTCCCCGCTGAGCGCCGCTTCCTCAAAGTACGGCGCAAACCCGTCGCCCGGCACGACCGCGATGATTCCGAGCGGTACCCGGGATGCGTCGGGCTCGCGGGGCATCTCGCCGGGCCTCGCCGCCGGGACCTCGCATCCGGCGAGGCTGCCGGCCCGCGCCTCGCGCGCCTCGTCCACCTGGTGATCGAGGTCGAGGACGGTCGCATTGACGATCCGGCCGAGCCGCAGCGCGTGGCGCATGACCAGGTCCGGGCGCCCGCTGTGAACGTGGATCTTGGCTGCCTTCGCGTCGCCCGCCACGTTGACCGACTCGCCGGTGCGCACGAGATAGGCCGCGATCCGGTCCAGGTCGAGGAGCTGGCCGGGAAACGGACGGATCAGATAGACGGTCTCATACCCGTGGGCGGTCCGGCCCTGGGCGATCCCTGCGGGAACCGGGCTCGGGATCGCGCGGACCTGCGTCGCGGGCTCGAGGGCCTCGCCGCGGAGGAAGCGGAGGGCCCCCTCCAGGAGTCGCACGAGGCCCGCCCCACCGGAGTCGACGACGCCCGCGTCGCGGAGGACCGGGAGCAGGCTCGGCGTCCGCTCGAGCGCCCGCTCGGCCGCGTCCGTGGCGCCGGCCAGCACGGCCCGGATGTCGTTCTCGCGCTCTGCCGTTGCGACCGCGGCCCCGGCAGCCTCGCGCATCACGGTGAGCATCGTGCCCTCGACCGGCCGGGGGACCGCGCCGTACGCTGCCGTGCTGGCTGAGTCGAGGGCATGCGCGAGATCGAGACCGTTGAAGCGGCGCCGGCCCGCGAAGCCCTCGGCGAGCCCGCGCACGATCTGGCTCAGGATGACCCCGGAGTTCCCGCGGGCACCGAAGAGCGCGCCTTCCCGCAGCCGATCGGCAACGCTCTCCACGCTCGAATCATCCCGCACGTAGCGGAGCATCTCCGTGCAGGTCGCGAACATGTTGGAGCCCGTGTCTCCGTCCGGGACGGGGAAGACATTGAGGGCGTTGATCTCGTCGACGTGGATCTCGAGGTTGGCGACCGCGGCCCGGACTGCGCCGAGCAGCCCCACGCCATCACAGGCGAGCCTGATCACGCTAGGCGGCCCCGCTCCCGGGTCCTGAGTCCGCACCCTTCGACGCGCGGGCGGGCGTGCCCGACGTGCAGGGCCGGCCTGCCAGCCCCTGGACGTGGATCGCCACCGGCCCGACGGCGCGCTCGAGCGCGCGCTCGAGCGCGTAACGCACGGCGGAATCGACCTGCCGGGCGACCTCGGCGACGGGCACGCCGTACGCCACGGTCAGCCAGACCTCGGCCGTCACGGCCGGTCGCACGGTCACCCGGATCGCGCGGCTCCCGAGTCCCAGGCGCGCCCGCAGTCGCGCCCAGCGGGTCGGCTCGGCAAGTCCCGTCACGCCGTAGCTGCCGAGGACCGCATCGTGGACGATCTCGCGGAGCGCCCGCCGCGCCACGACGGCGCGACCCGGCACGGGACGCAACGGCTCCTCGGGCATCGGGTCAACACCTCGCGAATCGACGGCTTGCTGCGAACGATGTGCTAGCATACAGCCTCCCCGGACCCCTTCCCGGCGGTCCTTCGGCGTGCCGGGAGGAACGGGGTCGGCGGTCGCACCGCCGGCCGGATACCCGCACGTGAGGAATTCGATGGCCCGGAGCTGCGCGATCTGCGGCAAGATCTCGATGGGCGGCTTCAACCCGCAGTCGAGCGGGATGAACCGCGTTCGTGCCCACCGCCGGTATCAACCGAACCTCCAGCCGCTGACGGTCGTCGAAGGCGGGCTTGCCGTGCGCAAGCTGGCCTGCACCCGCTGCCGCCGGACGCAGACCAAGCAGAGCCGCTGATCCGATCGCCGGGGCCACGCCCGCCCCGGTGCGCCGCCCGCCTGGCCCGGCCGTGCGCCGGGCCATCGCATGTCCGGCGGGTGCTCAGCGGTCGGCGCTGTCGAGCCAGATCGTGAACGGCCCGTCGTTGACCAGCTCGACCGCCATCGACTCCCCGAACCGGCCACGCTCGACACGCGTGCCGGTCGACTCGACGGTCCGGCAGAAGCGCTCGTACAGCGCGCGTGCTTGGAGCGGTGGCGCGTGTCCGCGTAGAGCGTGAACTGGCTCACGGCCAGCACGGCGCCCCCGACCTCACCGAGGGACAGGTTGGTCCGTCCGTCGCGATCCTCGTGGATCCGGAGCTCCACGACGCGGCGTGCGAGCGCGTCCGCGACGGCCTCGTCGTCCCCGGGCGCCACCCCCACGAAGACGAGCACGCCCCGTCCGATCGCGCCGACCGGCTCGTCGGCGACCCGGACCTCTGCCCGGCTGACGCGCTGAAGGAGCGCACGCACGGCCTCAGGCTCGGCCCTCGCGCGGAGGGTCGCCTCCGCCGGCACGGAGACGGGCCCGCCAGGACTCGGCTTCGGCCATGGCAGCGTCACGGGCCTCGCCGAAGTTGGCGGTGGCCCACCCTTCCGCACCGCGCGGGATCAGCAGATCGTAGTCTCGTATGCCGTCAGGGTTGACCTGACCCTCTCCCCGAAGCATCACGACCGGCACCCTGCCATGCTCGATCGCATCGCTGAGGGGACCCGCGAGGTGCCGCGGAAGCTGTGCGAATCGGACCATCTCGTCCCGTGGTCGCGGCGCGACACCAGCATTGCGCTCGTTCGCGAAACCCTCGTCGGCCAGCGTGCGGACCAGGCGCACCTCCCGGGCCTGGTCGCGGCCCTTCGTGAAGAGCGCTGATCCGACCACGAGCACATCGGCCCCGAGGCCTCCGACGAGCTCGGCCGTCTCGCGGCTCACGCCCCCGTCCACGTGGACCTCGCCGCCCCATGGCTTGTGGGAGAGCAGGTCGCGGGCCGGGAGGATCTTCGCCTGCGCGACGTCGCGCATGAACGCCTGCCCACCGAAGCCCGGCTCCACGGTCATCACCATCACGATGTCGAGCAGCTCGCGGTACGGCTCGAGCGCGCCGAGCGGCGTGCCGGGGCGGAGCGCCAGGCCGGCCGCCCGGCCGGCCGCCCGGATCCGGCGCAACACCGGCTCGATCGGCTCCGACACCTCGACATGGATCGTGATCGAGTCGCAGCCGGCCTCGAGGAACTCGTCCAGCCAGCGACCCGGCTCGGCAATCATCAGGTGCGCGTCGAACGGGACCTTCGTCACCGGACGGAGCGCCCGGATCGTGCTTGCACCGAACGTCAAGTTCGGGACGAAGTGCGCGTCCATCACGTCCAGGTGGATCCGGTCAGCGCCGGCCCGGATCACCCGGCGGACCTCGTAGGCGAGGTTGCCGAGGTTCGCGTTCAGGATGCTCGCGGCGATCCGGGCCCGTCCCTCGCCCATCAGCCGCTCCTGCGCCGCGATGGACCGGGCGGGCGTCGTCCGGCCGGCGGGCGGCGAGACGGTCGCGCATCCGAGCCCGGCGGGCGGGCGCGCGCAGCCGCCGGGCGGGGTTCCGCCGCGCGTGACGGCAGCGCGGACCGCGCCGGCGGGGGCTCCGCCCGCTCCGGCGATCCGGCGGGCTGGCCGGCCGGGCCGAGCTCCCGGCTTCGCTCGCCGGCGAGTGCGAACGCAGAGGCAGCCACGAGGAGGGCCTGGCGCCGCGCGACGACCGCGGCCGGGGGCTCTGCGGACCGTTCGGCCGCCAGCTGGCCGCACGCTGCGCCGACCTCCTGGCCCCGGTTCCGCCGGATCGTGACCCCGATCCCGGACGCCTGCAGGCGTCCGGCGAACGCCTCGATCCGCTCGGGTCGGCTCGCCTGCCACGGCGTGTGGGCGACGGGGTTCATTGGGATGCAGTTCACGTGGCTCCCGGTCCCGGCCAGGAGACGCGCCAGCGCGTCCGCGTCGGCAGCCGCGTCGTTCAGGCCGTCGATCATCACGTACTCGTAGCTGACCCGGCGCCCGGTCGCCGCAGCGTAGCCGGCCGCGGCAGCCACCACCGCGCGCACGGGCCAGCGCCGGTTGAGCGGCACGAGCAGATCGCGGAGCGGGTCGCGCGCGGCGTGGAGGCTCACCGCGAGCGTCCACTGGGGACGAAGGGCCGTGAGACGCTCGATGCCCGGCACCACCCCCGACGTCGAGATCGTCACGTGGCGGGCACCCAGCCCGAAGCGATCCGCGTCCGTGATCACGCCGGCCGCCGCCAGCACGGCATCGAGATTGAGGAGCGGCTCGCCCATCCCCATGAAGACGAGGTTCGTCAGGTGGCGGCCTCGGGCTGCGAGGCGGCGCCGGGCATGGCGGGCCTGGTCGACGATCTCGGCCACGTCGAGATCGCGCTCGAACCCGAGCTCGCCCGTGGCGCAGAACGGGCAACCGACGGCGCAGCCCGCCTGGCTGCTGATGCACAGGGTGTTCCGTTCGCGCCGCTCGCCGCGCGCGGGGTAGTGCATGAGGACGCTCTCGACCAGCCTCCCGTCGGACAGCCGGTGGAGCGCCTTCTCCGTCGCACCGTCGTCCGAGGGACGGGTCTCGCTCGCCGCGAGCGTGTCGAAACGGAGACGCTCGGCCAGACCGGCGCGGAGGGGCAGCCCGAGGGTTGTCACCTCGTCCCACGAGGCGGCCTCGGTGCGCCACACGGACGTGCCCACCTGCCGGGCGCGAAACGCCGGCTCGCCCATCCCGGCGAGGATGGCGGCCAGCGCGGCCGGCTCGAGACCCGCCACGCCCGGACGGGGGTCGCGGGGCGCCGCGGGGAGGCGCGTCGGCAGCGGGACGTGTGCGCCGGGGAGGTCGCTCATGGAGGCGTGATTATCCCACCCGGGTGCCGATCAGCCCGGGGCGACCCCGGAGCAACGTCGCGGCATCCATCGCCCGCCCGCCCGCCGGCTGGACCTCCAGGATCCGGAGGCGGTCGTGCGCGGTCGCGAGCGCGAGGCCCACCGGCTCGTCGCGGACGAGGAGCCCGGGCTCGTCGCCGGCGCGCCCCTGGGCCACCCCGGCCCGCAGGACGGCGACCCGGCCGGCCGGCCACTCCAGGAACGTGCCCGGCCACGGCCGGAACGCCCGCACCTGCCGCTCGAGGGTGGCGGCCGGAAGCGCCGGGTCGAGCCGCCCATCGGTGCGTCGCAGCGGTCGGGTCACGCTGGCGCCGTCCTCGGATTGCGGGACGGCCGGCAGCGCGCCGTCGAGCCACGGCCCCAGCGTCCGGCGCAGCAGCCCGGCCGCGATCGCCGCCAGGCGCGCCTCGAGCTCGGGCGCGTCCTCCTCGCCCGAGAGGGCAAGCGTTTCCGCGGCGATGATCGGGCCCGTGTCCATCCCGGCGTCCATCCGGAAGAGGCTCACGCCCGTCTCCGCCGCGCCCTCCAGGATGGCCGCCGTGACGGGCGTCGCCCCGCGATGACGCGGGAGCAGTGACGGGTGGAGGTTGACGATGCCGCGGTCCGGAAGGTCGAGGATCGCCGCCGGCACCAGCTTCCCGTAGTCGGCGAGGACGCCGAGCGTTGGACGCAGCTCCGCCAGCTGCCCGGCGAATGCGTCGTCACGGAGTCGCGGCGGCGCCAGGACGGGGAGACCGAGCCCGCGCGCGCGCTCCCCAACCGGGGTTGGCCTGGGGGTCGCGTTCCTGCCGGCGGGGCGCGGTGGCGCGGTCACGATCCCGACCAGGGTCGCCTCGGGTGCGGCGAGGAGCGCCTCCAGCACCGGGACGGCAAACAACCCGGACCCGAAGAAGACGACCCGCGCGCGCTCAGCCGCGGGACGCAGCCTTCGCAAGCTCGGGGTCGATCCCGCGCTGCTCGAGCGCCGCGTCTGCGGCCCGGTCCTCCTCGTCGTCCATTCCGCCCCGCCCGACCGGGATCAGCTCGTCCGGCGAGGCGAGGTAGTCGATGTAGAGCTTCCCCTTCAGGTGATCCAGCTCGTGCTGGAAGGCGCGTCCGAGGAAGCCCGACCCTGCGACCTTGAACTTCTTGCCGACCCGGTTCTGGGCGACCACCCAGACCTTCTCGTTGCGCGTCACGTAGGCCACATAGCCCGGGATCGAGAGACAGCCCTCCAGGTCCCGGTTCTCCCCGTCGGCACGAACGATCCTCGGATTGACGAGCTCGAAGAGGCGGTCCTCGACCTCGACCACGGCGACGTTCAGGGCTTCGCCGAGCTGCGGGGCGGCCAGTCCCACGCCCGGTGCATGGCGCATGGTGTCGGTCAGGTCGTCGATCAACCCGTGCAGGAACTTGTTGAAGCTTTCCACCGGCTGGCCCCGGAGGCGAAGCCGGGGGTCACCGAGGGTGAGGATCGGGAGCACGCTCATGCGCCGAGTATACGAGAGCCTCCCGTCTGCGCCCGCCTGCCGACGCGGACGTGCGCGGACGGCGGCGTGCCGACCGGCGGACGAGCGGGACGGAGCGCGTCAGGCGCCGGCGATGTCGTCGTCGTGCGGGGCGGCGGCGTCGTCAGCCGGCCCGGGCCCGCCGGCCTCAGCCGAGGAAGCGTCTCCCTCCGCATGGTGACGGATCTCGTCGGCGAAGCGGCGCGACCGATCCGCGACGCGCGCACCGACCTCCTCGGTCTTCTCCGCGGCCCGCTTCGCGAGCGGTCCGGCCTTCTCGCCGGCAACGGCGGCGAGCTCCGCGGCCTTCGCGGCGACGTCGCGAGCGACCGGGCCCGCGTGCGCCGCGACCTGGTCGATCATCTGCTGGAGCTGGGCGAGCCATTCACGGCCCTGCGACGCCGAGTGCGTCTCGGGCGGCGCCTCCCCGCCGGCGTTCGGCTCGCCGGCATCGGGCCCCGCGGGGGGAATCTGGTCGTCGGTCATGGCTGATCTCCTTGCGGCTGGTCTCGCTATTGTCGCCGCCCCGCGCGCCGCAGGCCAAGTGCCGTCGGTCCTCTCCTCCGGACATCGCTGCGAAACCGTCAGAGCAGGCTCTCCGGGTCGACGTCCACCGACCAGGGCGGGCCGGGGTCGCCCTCGAGGATCGCCACCGGGTCCACGCCCCGCAGGACGAGATTGAACCGCCAGCGCCCGCCTCGGCGCGGAACGTACGCGGGCGCCGGCCCGGCGACCATGACCGGCGGCGACTGGGCACCGGCGCGGGCGCGGAGCCGCTCCGCCATCACATGCGCCTCGCGGCGCGCGGCCTCGCGATCCTCGGCGCCCACCGTCAACTTGACCGTGCGCCCGAAGGGCGGCGCGCCGAACTGCTTGCGGAGTGCCAGCTCGGCAGCGTAGAACGCATCCGCGTCGCCCGCGACGACGGACTGGATCGCCGGGTGGTCCGGCTGGTAGGTCTGGATGACGGCGCGCCCGGGTCGCCCGCCGCGCCCTGCCCGCCCGATTGCCTGGACCAGCAGCTGGTACGTGCGCTCGGCCGCGCGCTCGTCGGGCAGCGTCAGCCCGATGTCGGCCGAGACGATGCCCACCAGCGTCACCTCCGGCACGTCGAGGCCCTTCGTCACCAGGCTGGTGCCGATGAGCACGTCGACCCGGCCCTCGATGAACGCGTCGATCAGCCGTTCCGCAGCCCCGCGGCGCTCAACGACGTCCCGGTCGAGGCGGCCCACCCGAAGCGCTGGGAACCGGGCCCGGACCTCACTTTCCAGGCGTTCCGTGCCTCCGCCCAGGAACCGGATCCGGGGCGAGCCACACGCCGGGCAGCGCGTTGCCATCGGGGCCGCCGCCCCGCAGTGGTGGCAGCGGAGCGTCATTCCCGCCTGGTGGTAGACGAGCGGCCGCGTGCACTCCCGGCATGCCTGGACGGAGCCGCAGTCGCGGCACAGGACGGCCGACGCGGCCCCCCGCCGGTTGATGAAGAGGATCGCGCGCTCGCCGGCGCCCGGGTCGAGCCCCTCGAGCAGGCCGGCCAGTCGCCGTGACAGCAGACCCCGGTTGCCTGCGGCGAGCTCGGCGCGCAGGTCTATCAGCTCCACCTCGGGAGCGGCGCCGGACGCGCGGTCGACCAGCGTCGAGCGGCAGTACCTCCCGGCACGGGCCTGGCCGTACGTCTCGACCGAGGGAGTCGCGCTGCCCAGGACCACGGCGGCCCCGGCCAGCCTGCCGAGCGTGATCGCGAGGTCGCGCGCCTGGATCCGGGGCGTGCGATCGCTCTTGAAGGCGGCGTCGTGCTCCTCGTCGACGATGACGAGGCCGACGTCCGGGAGCGGGGCCAGCACCGCGAGCCGCGTGCCGACCACGACCTCGATCGCGCCCGCCCGGATCCGCCGCCAGGCGTCGGCGCGCTCGCCTTCGGCCAGGCCCGAGTGGAGGATCGCAACCTCGACCCCGAGCTCGCTGCGGAGGCGGTCGACGAGGGGCAGCGCGAGCGCGATCTCCGGGACGAGCACGAGCGCCGGCCGGCCCCCGGCAACGCATGCTGCGATCGACTCGGCGTAGACCGCGGTCCTGCCGGAACCGGTCGGCCCGTCCACGACGAGCGGAGTCGGGTCGCGCGCGGCGAGCGCGCCGACGACCAGGTTCACCGCATCGGCCTGGGAGGGCGTCAGGTCGGACCCCATCGGGCGGGCGCCCGGGCGGCCCGCCCGATGGCGCGCTGCGAGCGGATCCCGGGCCACCTCACGGGTCGCCAGCACGACGAGCCCGCGACGCGCGAGCGTCGCAGCGGCCGATGGGCCGTGACGGCGCCGGAGCAGCGAGGCCGCGATCCCCGGGACGTCGGGCGTCAGCCCGGCGAGATCGACGAGGAGGGCGCGCTGGCGCGGCCCGACCGAACGGGCGTCCGGGGCACGGGCCCCGGCGACGACCGCCCGGCCGGCGTCGGTGAGTCGCGCGATCCGTTCGTGGCGGGGCCCGGCACCGGCCGCCGTGAGCGTCCACTCGAGCCCCACCCTGCCGTCCGCCTCGAGTGCCCGCAGGCGCCGGAGGAGGGCCGCGCGACCGTCCGGCGCAGGGAGATCCCGGACGGTCCGGGGGCCGGCGGCCAGCGCCGCGAGCAGGTCCTCGGTCGCCCGGTCGGGGGCGGACTCCCCACCCCGGCCCCCGCGTGCGGCCGGGGTCGACGGCTCGAGCGGCCGCGCGATCAGCTCGAGCTTCTCGAGGAGGCCGGGTGGCAGCATCGCCCGGACGGCCAGCGCCGGCGGTGCCAGGTAGTGCGCCGCGATCTCGCGCGCAAGCGCCAGCGCCAGGGGCGGGAGAAGCGGCCCGTCGGCCCGGATCCGAGCCCCCAGGGGCCGCGCCGAGACGTCGTCGGGCGGCGGTGCCTCGCCCATGACGATCCCGACCGCACGCCGCCGACCCCACTCCACGAGCACCGCTTCGCCCGGGGCGATGTCCGCGAGCTCCTCGGGGACACGGTACGTCCACGTCCGGCCGCCCGCAACGCCCGCGGCATCCACCGCGACCTCGACGTGTCGTGCAGCTGGCGGACGCTCGACGAGGCCGAGGTCGTCGGAACCGATCCCCGGGACCCGCGGCGCGCCGTCCGCCATCGGCCTAGACGACCACCCGGCGATCGGGGTGCTTCAGCCGCTCGGCGCGGATGATGTCGTCGATCCGTTCTGCGGTCCGCTCCACCTGGCCGTCCTCGTTGAGCACGACCTCGTCGTAGTCGCCCTGGCGAGCAAGCTCGACGGCGGCGTTGCGCTGGCGAATCTCCAGCTCTCCGGCCGACTCCGTGGCTCGCGCGCGGAGGCGTCGGAAGAGAGCCTCCAGGGACGGCGGCACGACGAAGACGAGGAGCGCGTCGGGAACCGAGGACTTGACCGCCGCAGCGCCCTGGACGTCGATCTTCAGGATGACGTCGTGGCCCGTCGCCAAGCCGCGACGCACGTCGGCCCTGGGCGTGGCGTAGAGGTTCCCGTGGACCTCTGCCCACTCAAGGAACGCACCCGACTCCCGGAGGACGCGGAAACGCTCCGTCGAGAGGAAATGGTAGCTCCGGCCATCCTCCTCGCCCGGCCGCGGGGCCCGCGTCGTGCACGTCACGACGTAGTGGTAATCCGGATCGCGGGGCCGGGCGCGGAGGGCCGCGATGATCGTGTCCTTGCCCACGCCGGACGGCCCCGACACGACCACGAGCAGCGCACCCGGCGCACCCGCGCTCGGGGCACCCGACAGCGGGTCGTCCGCGGCAGGCGCAGGAGCCGGCGGCCGCTCCTTCATGCCGCCGGTCACCGGTCGGGGCCCGCGCCACCCGGCGCCCCGGTGGCGCTCGCACGCAGCCCCAGGATCACCGACTCGAGGGCGTCCGGCAGGGGCGCCTCCACCCTCACGAGGTCGCCGGTCGAGGGGGAGGTGAAGACGATCCGCCAGGCGTGGAGGAAGAGCCGCCCCAGGCCCTCCGGGCCGCGCCGCGACGTCCCGGTGCCATAGACCGGATCACCCGCGACAGCGTGTCCCAGGGCGTCCAGGTGCACGCGGATCTGGTGCGTCCGGCCCGTCACCAGGTCCACCTCGAGCAGAGTCCAGCGCTGGAAGCGCTCGCGAACCCGGTACGCGGTCACCGATGGCCGGCCATCGGGCACCACGGCCATCCGCGTTCGCTGGCGCGGATCGCGCCCGATCGGCGCCTCGATCCGGCCGGCCGCCGCGCCGACGCTGCCCTCGACGAGCGCGAGGTAGGTCTTCTTGACCCGGCGCGCCTTCAACTGGGCCATGAGCCCGGCCTGGGCGGCATCGGTCTTGGCGACCATGATCAGCCCGGACGTGTCACGGTCCAGGCGGTGCACGATCCCCGGCCGGGCGACGCCCGAGATGCCGCCGTAGTGCGTGCCGCGGGCGAGCAGCGCGTTCACCATCGTCCCGCTCCAGTGGCCCGGCGAGGGGTGCACGACGAGGCCGGCCGGCTTGTCGATCACGAGCACGTCGGCATCCTCGTAGGCGACCGAGAGCGGGATCGCCTCGGCCTCCACGTCCGACGGCGCGACGGGCGGAACGTCGAGCAGCATCGCGTCGCCCGCCCGGACCAGCGAGCGGGCCTTGAGCGGGACACCCTCGACCATCAGGTGGCCGGCGGCGATGAGGCGCTGGATCCGGGTCCGCGAGAGCCCCGAGAGGTCCGAGGCGACGCGATCCGCGCGTCCGCCTGAGCCCTCCGGGACGACCAGGCGGAGCTCGGTCATCCGGCGATCCAGGGCCGCCGACGCGAGGGCCAGACGGCCATCAGGATCAGCAGGACGAGCGCGGTGCTGATCGCCGCGTCGGCCAGGTTGTAGGTGTAGAAGCGCAGGTCGCCCAGACCCATGTCCACGAAGTCGACGACGTACCCGAGCCGCAGGCGATCGATCAGGTTGCCGACGGCGCCGCCCAGGAGGAGACCGAGGGCGAGCGTCGCGAACCAGCCGTTCGTGACGAGCGAACGGCTGTGGAACCAGATGATGACCGCGACCACGCCGACGCTCAGCGCGGCGAACAGCACGGCCTGGTTCCCGAAGAGCCCGAAGAGCGCGCCGGTGTTGTGGACCGGCCAGATGCGGACGTAGTCGCCGACCACCGTGCGCAAGGATCCGTACGGAACGTTGGCCACCACCCACGCTTTGGTCAGCTGGTCGGCCACGACGATGGACGCCGCAAGAATGAGGAAGGCCACCCAGTGGCGGGACGTGCGGGGAGCTGCCTGCGGCAGCATCGCGCCGGGCTCCGTCGGGGCCCCCGGTTCACGCATCTGCCGGCTCCGCTCCGTCGCCGCGTGCCGTGCGGCGAAGCGCGACGCGGACCTCGCCGCCGGAGAGCCGCACGCTCACCTGGGGCCAGCCGGCCGGCGGGGCGCCGATCGTGATGTCGTCCGCCAGAGTCTCCGTCGCGACGGCTGCCAGGTAGGGGCCGATGGGACCCGCCGCGGGGCCAAGCTCCACGACCAGTGCGATCCGGTCGGCAAGCTCCAGGCCAGCCTCCCGGCGGAGATCCTGGACCGCGCGCTGGATCTCCCGCGCGTCGCCCTCGGCGCGGAGCGCGTCGGTGAGCTCCGTGTCGATGACCACCACGAGTCCGTCGTCGTGGGCGACCGCCGTCCCCGGACGGGGCGAGGCCATGATCTCGACCTCATCGGGCGCAAGCACCACGCCGGCGAGCTCCACGCTCCCGTCGGGACCGATGGTGAAGGCGCCGGCCCGCGCTGCCGCCATCACCGCCGGGATCGCGGCGCCGAGCTTCCGGCCGATCTTCGGCAGGAGCGGCTTGATCCGCCGCTCGACGAGCTCGGACTCATCACCGATCCGGATGACCTGCCTGACGTTGACCTCGTCCGCGATCACGCCGAGCAGGGCGTCGAGGTCCGGGTGCCCGGCCAAGGGGATGGCGATCCAGAGCCGGGCCAGCGGCTGGCGCGTCCTGAGGCCGGCCTGCGAGCGCAGGGTTCGGGCCAGCTCCACCGCCCGCTGTGCCAGCGCCGTCGCCGCCTCCAGCGCCGGGTCGCGCAGGGCGGCGAGCTCGGCGGTCGGCCAGCGCGTCAGGTGGACGCTGTCGGGCGCCTCCAGCCCGCCGGCCACGACCAGGTTCTGGTGCATCGCCTCCGTCAGGAACGGGAGGATCGGCGCCATCACCCGTGCCAGCCCGGTGAGGGTCGAGTGCAGCGTGGCGAAGGCGGCGTCCCGGTCGGCCGGATCATCCGCGCGCGAGAAACGCTTCCGGTTGCGTCGCAGGTACCACGTGGACAGCTCGTCAATGAACGCGGAGATCGCGCCGGCCGCGGCATCCGGGTCGAAGCTCGCGAGCCGGTCCTCGACGTGCGCGGCGAGGCCGGCAAGGCGCGACAGGATCCAGCGGTCGAGCGGCGGGCGCCCCACGACCCCCGAGGGGACGGGGGCCGTCGCTGCTCCCTGGCCCGGTGACCAGCCGGCGAGTCGGGCGTAGGTGACAAAGAACGCGTAGACGTTCCACAGGACCAGCAGCTCCCGGCGGGCTTCGTCCGCGGCATGCCAGCCGAACAGGATGTTGTCGTCGGGCCGGGCCTTGGCGTACATCCAGCGCATGACGTCGACGCCCATCCGTTCCGCCGCCTCGTCGAACTCGATCGCGTTGCCCCAGCTCTTGTGCATCGGGCGACCGTCCTCGCCGAAGAGCGTCGCGTAGCCGAAGATCGACCGGAAGGGAGCCTCGCGACGGAGGACCGTGCTCATCGCGAGCATCGAGTAGAACCAGTTCCGGAACTGACCGGGGAAGCTCTCGGTGACGAAATCGGCCGGGAACCACTCGTTCCAGTGAGCCGGGTCCTCCCGGTAGTGGAGCGTCGAGAAGGGCACGATCCCGGCGTCGAGCCATGGGTTCCCGACATCGGCGATCCGCGACACGGGCTCCCCGCAGGTCGCACAGGCGATCCTGACAGCGTCGACGTACGGCCGGTGCGGCGTATGCCCGTCGAGCTCGGCCCAGCCCTCCACGGCGCGCTCGCGAAGCTGGTCCCGGCTTCCGACGACGTCGAAGGACCCGCAGGCGGCGCAGTCGTAGATCGGGAGCGCCAGCCCCCAGTAGCGCTTCTTGCTGATCATCCAGTCGTGCATGTTGAGCAGCCAGTCCAGCTCCCGCTCGTACCCGAACGACGGCAGCCAGCGGATGTCGTCCACGACCTCCATGATCTGGTAGCGGAGGCTGGCGTCCACCTGCTCCCTGGACAGCTGCTCGCGCGGCATGTCGTACACCGGTCCCATGCTGATGAACCACTCGTCGACGAGCCGGAAGACGAGGGGCGTCCCACACCGCCAGCAGTGCGGGTAGCGGTGCACGATCGGCTCGAGCCGGTAGAACAGGCCGTGGTGCTTGAGGTGCTCGACCACGGGCTCGACGCTGTCGCGGACGTCGCGCCCGGTGAGGAAGCCGAACCCATCGATGAAGATCCCGCTCTCGTCGAGCGGCGCCAGCATCGGAAGTCCGAGCGCCAGTCCCAGCGCGAAATCCTCGGCGCCGCAACCCGGCGCGATGTGGACGATGCCCGTCCCTTCGTCCTCGCCGACCTCGTCCCAGGCGACGACGGCGTGGATGAACGGCGCGCCGTCCGCGCCGCCGCGCTGGAATGCCGCCCGGACCGCCGCCAGCTCGTCGAAGGGGCCGCGATACCGCCAGCCGGCAAGCTCGGAGCCGGCCCGTTCCTCAAGGATCTCGAACGGCCCGACGAGCGCCTTGCGCAGGTTGCCCCGGCCCAGCCAGAAGACATCGTCACCCTGGCGGACCTTGACGTAGCGCAGCGCCGGTCCAACTGCCGCGGCCACGTTGGAGGTGAGCGTCCAGGGCGTCGTGGTCCAGACCAGGAGCGCTTCGCCGGGTCGGTCGAGCAGCGGGAAGCGGACCGTGAGGCCGGGGTCGGTGCGGTCCGCGTAGCCCTCGGTCATCTCGTGCTGGCTGATGCCGGTCCCACAGCGGGCGCACCAGGGCATCGTGTCGTGCCCCTTGTACAGCCAGCCTCGCCGGTGGCACTCGGCGAGGAAGCCCCAGATCAGGTCGTTGTTCTCGTTGCTGAAGGTGAAGTACGAGCCGCCCAGCTCGGGCATCCCGAGCCTGCCGACGAGCATCTCGACCCCGTCCGTGACGGGCCCGCCGGGACCGGCGAGGGTGGCCTCGGCGCCCGGATCGGCCCCCAGGAGGTCGCGCAGGCGACGGAGCTCGTCCGGATCGTTCCAGTCCATCCAGTAGCCGAGCCGGATCGACTGCTCGGTCTGGCGCGCGGCGAACGTGAGGACCCGCTGCTTGCACAGCCGCACGAACTCGGCGATCCCGTGCTCCTCGATGTCGCGCTTCGAGGTGAAGCCGAGGTCGCGCTCGACGTTGACCTCGACCCATAGACCCTGGCAGTCGAAGCCGTTCTGCCAGCGCTGGTCGTCCCCGAGCATGGCGTGGAAGCGCTGGAAGAGGTCCTTGTAGGTTCGACCCCAGGCGTGGTGGACGCCCATCGGGTTGTTGGCGGTGATCGGTCCGTCGAGGAAGCTCCAGCGCCTCCCACCTGCGTTCTGGGCGCGGAGGCGGGCGAACGTCCGGCGGTCACGCCAGAGCGCGAGGATCTCGTGCTCCTGGGCGACCAGGTCGGGCTTGCTGGAGACGGGTGCGAACATCGGGCCTCGGTTGCGGAGTGGATCTGGCGGGCTTGGGGTGCATGGGCTTCACGAGCCGGCCCGGTCGGGCCGGTGCGGGGCCCCGGACGCGCCCCACGGAGGTTCCCCGTATCCTACCCTCGATGCAGCAGCCGCAGGAACCACGCCCGCGAGCCCGTTCGGCCTTCAGCGCGGCATTCCTGAGCCTGATGTTCCCCGGGCTCGGGCACGCCTACGCGCGGGCGTGGTACCGGGCAGTCGGGTTCGCGGCTGCACCCTTCCTGCTGCTCGCCCTGCTCGCGGGAGCGGTGCTCAGCTACAGGATCGAGGTCCTCGGGGTGGCGCTCCAGCCACCGGTGCTCGTGGCGATCCTGGTCGGCAACGTCGTCGCGTACCTGTACCGGATCGTCGCGGCAGTCGATGCATATCGGGTCGTCCGCTACCTGAACCGCGTCGCCGAGAGCGGCTCCGGGGGGCTCGGCCCGGCGCGCGCGCCCCTTGCTCCGATCTCGCTCGCCGGGCTCCTCGCCGTCCTCCTCGTGATGGGCGGGGCCCACGCAGCGGTCGCCTACTACGACCTCCAGGCGCTGACGGCGGTCGAGAACATCTTCAACCCGAGCGACACGGGCGGCGTGCCGGCGTCGCCGGCCGGCTCGGCCGGGCCGAGCGCCTCCGCTGGTGCCGCCAGCCCCCAGCCATCGCTGCCGCCGCCGGCATCGGGAGCACCGGTGGCCGCACCATCCCTGGTCCCGTGGAACGGGACCGGGCGCCTCAACATCCTGCTGATCGGCACGGACAAGCGGCCCGCCGAGGGAACCTGGAACACCGATACCCTCATCGTGGCGAGCATCGACCCCACGTCGAGACAGGTCGCCCTGTTCAGCCTCCCGCGCGACACGGTCGGCGTGCCGCTCCCACCGATCCCGGCCCGGACGGTCTTCGGGGCGACCTACGCCTCGAAGATCAACTCGCTCTACCTGCAGGCGCAGGCACGTCCCGACCTGTTCCCGGGCGGCGGACACGAGGCGCTCAAGGACACCCTCGGCTACCTCTACGGGATCCCGATCAACTACTACGTCGAGGTCGACTTCAGCGGCTTCAAGACCGTGGTCGACGCCCTGGGCGGGGTCACCATCAACGTCCAGGTCCCCGTGGTCGACGACGACTATCCGGGCGACAACGGGGCGCTCCGCGTCTACATCCAGACGGGGGTCCAGCGCATGAACGGCAGCCAGGCCCTCATCTACGCCCGCTCACGTCACGGCTCATCGGACTTCGACCGGGCCGCGCGCCAGCAGCGGGTGCTCCTCTCGCTGCGCCAGCAGGCCAACTTCGCGACCCTGATCCAGCGCCTGCCCGCCCTTGTCCAGAGCACGTCGAGCGCGGTCAAGACCGACTTCCCGATCGACAAGCTCCCGGCGCTCATCGACCTCGCCAGCCGGATCGACATCGCGAACGTTCGCTCGTTCGTCTTCGCGCCGCCGTACTACGGGACCGAGGGATACCCGGGGGGCATCTACGAGCTGACTCCGAACGTCGCCCGGATCCGGGCGGCCGTTGCCGGTGCGTTCAACTTCGACCCGACCGTCGAGGCGCAGCGCCAGGCCATCGCCCAGGAAGGCGCCCAGGTCTGGGTCCTCAACGGCACCGGCGCGGCCGGGAGCGCCGAAGCCGTCGCCGGCTATCTCGACTTCCGCGGAGTTGCGGCGTCGGCGCCCAACCAGCGGCCCCCGGCCGGCGCAGTGCCCGCGAACACGATCATCCGGGTCTACAACGGTGCGCAGGCAAAGCTCCCGCTCACCCTTGCCCTGCTGGCCAACGTGTTCGGGGTCCAGGCCGTGCCCGTGACGGACCCGACCGTGCGCGCGGACGTCATCGTGACGACCGGCCTCAAGACGCCGACCCTGGCGGCGCCCGCCCTTCCCTGACGCGTCGGCGGGCTGCACGGAGGGCCGTCAGGCGGGGTCGATCGGCGTCACCCAGTGGCGATACGCAGGCACGTTGCCGCGCACGATCTCGAAGTAGCGGTCCTTCACGCGCCTGGTAATCGGGCCCACGTGGCCCGACCCCACGCGCCGGTGATCAACCGAGATGATCGGGCTGATCTGGGCACCGGTGCCACAGAAGAACGCCTCGTCGGCGATGTAGATCTCGGAGCGGTCGATGGATCGCTCCACGACGGGCAGGCCGAGCTCGACGCAGATCTCCATGATCCCGGCTCGCGTGATCCCCTCGAGGATGTCGTCGGACACCGGGGGCGTCACCAGGACGCCATCGCGGATGACGAAGATGTTCTCGGCGGATCCCTCCGAGACGTGGCCGTCGTCGGACAGGACCAGCGCCTCGTCGAAGCCGTTGAGCATCGCCTCGGACTTGCTGAAGGCCGGGTTGACGTACGAGCCCACGATCTTCGCGCGCGACGGGATCGCCGGGTCCGATGTGCGCCGCCACGAAACCGTGCCCACGTTCACGCCGACGTTCGTGTCGACGTAGTCGCCGAACGGGACTGCCAGGATGTAGTAGCGATGCTCGAGGCCGTGGAGCTTGACCCCGATCGCCTGGGTGCTCTTGTAGAACGACGGCCTGATGTAGGCATCCTCGCGGAACGCGTTGCGCCGGAGCACCTCCACGACCTCGGTCGTGAGCTGGTCCACCGACGGGATGTCGTCCATGAGCAGGATCTTGCAGGAGTTGCGGATGCGCTCCATGTGCGCGCGAACCTTGAGCGCATAGAGCCGGCCCTGGTCCACGTTCCAGTAGGCCCGGATCCCCTCGAAGACGGCCGTTCCGTACATGAAGGCGTGGGTCATGATGCTGACGTTCGCCTCGGCGAGGGGGACGTACCGTCCCTCGAAGAGGCAGACGAGCGTGGCAGGATCGGCGGGGGCGCCAGCAGCACGATCGGCGGGCGCCGGGACGGGCTTCTCGGTAAGCATCCGGCGGGGCTCCTGAAACGGGGTCCGGCGGTGGCCCGACGGGCCCGGCGGACTCCGCGAGTATACCGTCCGTGGTGCGTCCGGCCCACGGCCGGGCACCCGGCTCGGGCCGCCGGGCGGCCCCGTCAGGCGGCCGAGCCGGCCAGGCTCCCGACCACGAGCCCCACGTAGGCAGCGTAGAAGAGGCCTCCCGCCAGCAGGCCGCGACCGGTGAGTCGGCCCCGGCGCCACAACGGGACGAAGATCGCCAGCAGCGAGCCCGCGGCGATCGCCGCGGACAGGAAGCTGAGCTCCGAGCCGGGGAGGATGGACCACGCGGCCGGGGCGAAGATCAGCGCGATCGACGTGGGGATCGCGCTCTGGAAGACCATCGCCCCGGTGATGTTCCCGAGCGCCAGCGTGTCCTTGCCCTGCCGGACCCAGATGACGCTGTTCGCCTTCTCCGGGAGCTCTGTCGCGATCGGGGCGACCACGAGGGCGAGAAGCGCGGAGCTCACCCCGAGCGATGTCGCGAGATCCTGGACCGATCCCACGAACAGCGCCGCGCCGCCCACGATGCACAGGAGCGCCACCGCGACCTGGACGCCCACCACGCGCAGGCGCGGCACCGGGTGGCCGCCTCGCCCTCGATCGAGGTGGCGGAGGCGGAGGGGCGCCAGCTCGGCATCCTGCCCCGGTCCGCCCGCCAGGTGAGCCCGCACGTACCAGCCGTAGAGCGCGAGCAGGGCGACCGCCACCCCGGCCTTGACCAGCTCCGTGCCGGAGGGCAGGAACGCCGCTGCGATGGCGAGGCCGTAGCTCAGCCCGAACCAGCGCAGGTCGAGGAGCAGGACCCGCCTGTCGACCGCGAGGTCGAGGCCCTGGCGCCGGCGCCGGCGGAAGCCGACGATCGCCAGCCCTGTCACGAACATCGCCAGGGTGGCGAGCATGAACGGCGCCCCGAGCACCGCCCCGACGCCGACCTCCGTCGAGGCGTGGCGGGTGCCGAAGACGATCGCGATCAGCGGGATCATCGTCTCCGGGAGCGCGGTGCCGACCGCCGCAAGGACCGATCCAACGGCGCCCTCGGCGAGGTCAAGCGAGCGGCCGAACCACTCGATCCCGTTCGTGAACAGCTCGGCCCCGGCGAGGATGACGACGAGCGCCACGAGCAGGACGAGCAGGTCCATCCCCTAGGCCGCCGCGCGCTGGGCCGCCGTCACGACGCCCGCCGGCCGGGGGCCGGTTGCGTGTTCGACCTTACGACCCGGTCAGGGGCGAAGGTGCTGGGGCGCATACGGGAGCAGCGCGACGAGCCTGGCCCGCTTGAGCGCGACCGACAGCTCGCGCTGGTGTGCTGCGCACGTGCCGGTCTTGCGGCGCGGCTCGATCTTCGCCCGCTCCGAGAGGTAGCGGCGAAGGCGGCTGACCTCCTTGTAGTCGATCTGCACCGTCTTGTCGGCGCAGAAGGCGCACACCTTCCGGCGGCGCCGGTCGCGGTAGTAGTCGTCGCGCTTCTTGCTGCGTGCTGCTGGGGGCATGAGTTCAACTCCTGTGGTCGCGGGCGGGACCGTCTCGGCGGGCGCCCGGAATGTGCGTCAGAACGGGAGGTCGTCGATGTCGGACGGGGAGTCGTCCACGCCAGCCGGCTCGGAGCGACGGATCGGCGAGACGGTGGCACCTGCCGGTCGAGAGTCCCCGGGAAACGGCGGGGCAGCGTCCGCGCCTTCCTCGCGCGGCCGGCGATCGAGGTTCGTGACCTGGTTGGCGACGAGCTCGGTCGTGTACCGCTTCTGGCCCTGCTGGTCCTCCCACTGCCGGGTCTGGAGGCGGCCCTCGACGTAGACCTTCATCCCCTTGCGCAGGTTCTCGGCGGTGCGCTCGGCCAGCTGCGCCCAGGCAACGACCCGGAACCACTCCGTCTCTTCCTGCCACGCGCCGTCCTGGCCCTTGAAGTTGCGATTGACGGCGACGGTGAACTGGGTCACGGCCTGGCCGCCCGGCGTGTAGCGCATCTCGGGGTCGCGCCCGAGATTCCCGATGATCATCACCTTGTTCAGGGACATCGGAACTCCCTCCTGGGACCTGCCGCTTCCGGGTCAGTCGACCGCAGCCGGCGCGGCGTCGCTCTCCGACTCGTCGATCTGCTCGCCGATGGACTCCTCGTCCTCCTCGACGTCGGGGGCCGGAACCAGGTCGGCGGCATCGTCGATCTTGCCGCGCGTTGCCTTCAGGGGCCGCTCGACGCGGATCACGAGATGCCGGATCACGTCCTCCGTGATGAGCAGCGTCCGCTCCAGGTCAGCGATCGAGTCGGCCGGGGCGTCGAAGTGGATGATGTGGTACGAGGCCTCGCGGTAGCGGTCGATCTGGTAGGCAAGGCGCCGGCGGCCCCAGGGCGCGGCCTTGACGATCTGACCGCCGGTCCCCGCGATCTGCCGGGCCACCTTCTCCAGGAGCGCCTGGACGCGATCGTCCGGCGCATCCGGCCGGATCACGAGCATGAGTTCGTAGCGGCGCACGGCCGTTCGACTCCTTCCTGTGGGGTATGCCCCGCTCGTGGCCCCCGGAACCCGGGCCGCCAGGCGGAGCAGAAAGGCCTGCTGGATCGTACCACGCGCCCGGGACGGAGCACGACCGGACGTGGTCGGTGGCACTCCTCATGTATTCTTCCGCCGTATTCCGACCGCAACCAGGGGGCCTTGCCAGCGTGCCGTCCAGCACCATCCTCGTCCTCCAGACCAACCCGGCGTCGGGCGTCGCCATCGTCGACCCACTCATCGGCGTCGGATACCAGGTCACCACGACGGCCGACCCGACCGACGCCGTCCGGCGGGCCGGCGATTTTGCGCTCGTTATCCTGGACGTCGACGCAGGATCCCGGAGCGGCGTCGACGTGTGCCGCGAGATCCGCGGCACCGCCGCGTTCTCGGCGGTCCCGGTCCTGTGCATGAGCCAGACCGACGACGTCGAGGAGCGGGTGCGCTTCCTCGAGGCCGGGGCGGACGATGTCATGGGGAAGCCCTTCGACGCGCGGGAGCTCGAAGCGCGGGTCGAGGCGCTCCTCATCCGGTTCCAGCGCTCGCGTGATCTCGCCCCGGTCGCCCTGGCGGCAGACGCCGCGCCGGCGCGGCGGAGCATCATCGTCTGCTTCAGCCCGAAGGGCGGCGTCGGGACCACGATGATCGCGGTGAACGTGGCCGCCTGGCTCGCCGCGAGGGCGCCCGGGCGCGTCCTGCTCGTGGACCTGGACCTCCAGTTCGGACAGGTCGCGACCCACCTCAACCTCAAACCCCAGCTCTCCGTCGCCGATCTTGCGCGGGACGACCAATCACTCAGGGAGCCGGACCTGCTTCGGACGTACGCGATCACGTCCCAGGACGAGCTCACGGTGCTTGCCGCCCCGGGCACGCCCGAGCCGGGGCGCCTCGTCACGCCAGAGCAGGTGAACCTGCTCCTCTCGACCGCCCGCACCGCATTCGACACGCTCGTCATCGACGCGGGGTCGGTGCTCGACGAGCGTTCGCTCGCGGCGGTGTCGCGCGCGGAGGCGCTCGCGATCCCGATCGTGCCCGAGATCGGCGCCCTCAAGGCGCTCCACTCGCTGCTCGAGTTCCTGGCCGAGGTCGGCTCGGCGGCCAGCACCGCGACGTTCGTGCTCAACCACCTCTTCGCCCGCGAGATGCTCTCGATGAAGCAGATCGAGGCCGCCATCGGGACGCAGGTCAAGGCGGAGGTCCCCTACGATACCGGGCTCTACCTCAGGTCGATCAACGAGGGCATCCCGATCGTTCGCAGCGCCCCGACCTCGGTGCCGGGCCGGGCGCTCGGCCGACTGGCAGCTACCGTCAGCGGCGTTGTCGAAGGCACCGCCCCGACGGCCGACGACCGCCGCGGCATGCTGGGGGGCCTTCTCCGGCGCGGATAGGCGCGTCTCCAGCCGGGACCAACGGCGTTCGGCAGAACGCGGGGATCCGTCAGCTGCTCGCGTTCACCGTGGCCTGGCCCGGGAAGCCGATGGAGATCGTGCCGGCCCAGGCGCATTGGCACGTGGACCCTGCCGTCAACACCGGCACCCCGGCCGAGACGACCTTCGTGGAGCCCGGTTGCCACGGACCGGTCGGGACCGGCATGCACGGCATCGGCGTCAGAACGCCCATCGCGGCCGACGTCGCAGCGGCCACGGCCGGGTTTGCCGGGGAGACGCACATCCCGAATGGTGGGATGTTCGCCACCGGGAGCGTGTCCATGATCTTCGCCACGAGCTGCCCGCCGGCGGTCACCGGCGAACCGGTGGGGATCGCCGTCAGGGGCGCCGGAGTCGCGCCCATCGTGCACGACAGCATGGCCGAATTGACCACGAGCGGCGGCATCGTCCGATTGTCCCCTGCTGCCTCGGCCATCGGGACGGTGGCGATCCACTCCCGCGTACACCTGAGTCTCGCACGGACGAAGATGCCCGAACGGGCGGATCGGACGGCCCGTTCGGACCGCTGTCCGCTCCGGTCGGGCGGCCGTCGATCCCGACGGAACGGGCCCGGTCAGTTCTCCGTGGGCAGGTGCACGTAGGCCGACTGAATCCCCACCCGGCCCGGACCCGTGAAGCGATTGAACACCAGGTTGCCGGACCCCCCGAAGATGCCGGTCTTCAGGCCGTAGACCTGCTGCTGCATCGGCACGTTCCCGTCGCGGTAGATCCAGCCGCCCGCCTCCACGTCGATCGACTCGCCCGGGTCGAGCACCTTCTCGAAGACGTTCCCGTAGCCGTGGAGCCACACGATCCCTTCCGAGCCACGGGCCTCGAACCGGTCGACGAAGAAGCCGGTCCCTCCGAACAGCATGTTCGACACGCCCTTCACCCGGTTGAAGGTGTAGTCGACGTTGCCGGTGGCGGCAAGGAACTGGTGCTCGCGGACGAGGATCACCTGGCCCGGCCGCAGGTGAAGCGAAAGGACATGGCCCGGGTCGTCGCGAGAGAATGCGACCTCGCCGCGGCTCTGCGTCTCGGTCATGAACACGGGCATGCCCGCGATCACCCGTTTGAAGGCGCCCTGGAGATGGTGCATCCCGACCTGCATCGCCGGGTCCTTCCACAGGATCACGTGGTGCTCGAAGAAGATCGGCACGCTTCCGTCGGTGCGCACGTGAAGGACGGGCACGAGCTCGCCCTCGATCCTGTAGGTGAGTCCGGGGCCGTTCCCCTCGTCGATCTTCGTCGGCAGGATCGTGGGTGGGTTCGGCATCGCGGGTCTCCCGGGCTTGTCGCGTCCTTGCGGCAGCGTGCCGGGCGGACCCTCACAGGATAGCGGGACGGCGGCGGGCGGCCCGATATGGCACAGTCATGGCGGCGGCAGAGCGATCGGTCGCCGTCCAGGCCGCAAGAGAGAGGTTGCCCCGTGAGGCGTATCAGTCCCCACTCGCTTCTGCTGTTCACCCTCGTCGGGGCGCTTGTCGCCGCGACGCCCGTCGCGGCGAATGGAGCGACGATCCAGCGGACATGGACGGCGACGTTCGCGAGTGCTGCCGCAGGGGCGGGACCCACCGCCAGCGGGTCGGCCGCGCTCGTCCGCTACTGGACGGGTTCTGGCACGTTCTCGGCGAAGTTCCAGGGGCTCCTGTCGTCCAGGACCTACGCCGTTGCCATCTACCAGGGCACGTGTGCCAGGCCGACGGTCCTGCTGCGGCTCCCGAACCTGGCAACCGACGCGAACGGAGACGTCACCGCCGCCAGCTCGATCACCTTCGCGCGCATGACGCCCGTCTGGAACAAGGCGTCGGTCGGATCCATCGCCCTGCGGATCAGCTCGGGCGTTGATCTTCACTGTTCCGTGCTCACCTACCCCGTCGCGACGCGGGTCGCCGTCCCCAAACTCGGTATCGACCTGCCGATCGTCCTCCAGCGTGGCAACGCGTTTCCCTACTGCAACGTCGCCATGTACCTGACGGGCCTCTCCCAGCCCGGCGAGGCCGGCGTCACGTTCCTCTACGCGCACGCGCGCAGCGGCATGTTCCTTCCCCTGCTGAACGCTTCGCTCGTCAACAACGGCGCCCGGATGATCGGCATGACGGTGAACGTGTGGACGAGCGACGACCGCCTGATCACGTACCTCATCACCAAGGTGTTGCGCCACCAGTACTCGCTCCCGGATCTCTGGTCCATCCAGTCCCAGCAGCTCTGGCTCCAGACGTCGGAAGGCCCGTACGGGACGTACAACAAGCTGATGGTGGTCGCGGTCCCGGTCTCCGTGAAGACCGCCAGCTATGCGGACGCGCATCCGGCGCCGCGGCCGGTCGTCTGCGGCAAGTACGGGTAGCGCGGCGACCCAGTCCGGCCTACCGGGCGCGGCCGGGCTAGCCACCGGACCCCGTCGGCATTCGGACCGGGGGGTCGCCTGTGGTACCGAGGGGGAGATTTGAACTCCCACGACCTTTCGGTCAGCCGATTTTAAGTCGGCCGCGTCTGCCGGTTCCGCCACCTCGGCGTGGTCGTGGGAATCGTAGCGCCCGCCGGACCGGCGGGCGCTACGCGCGTTCGACGTGGAGGCGACGGTGGGATTCGGACCCACGCATAGAGGTTTTGCAGTTCACGTGAGGCATGCGTGTCCCCTACCCTGCCGCACGCTGCAGCCGGTCTGAGGCCAACTTGATCCGCTCATTCCGCTCGGTTCTGCTACATGTTCTGCTACACGCTCCCGACCGTCCCACCTCCGAGCCGCGTAGTCAAGGCGATGGGGAGTCTCAGCACATGATCGCCGCAGGCGTGGGAGAGATGTCGTGATGGACCCGACCATCGACGCGATGCTCATCGTCTACGCGGCTGCTCTACGGCGGCACCAGCAGCACCTTGAGGACGGCTGCGACCGGGGTGCATGGCATGTGCTCGCCCGGCATCTCATCGAGCGTGCGGTGTGGTCGGCGAACAGCACCGAGGAGGCGGCCCGAGATGGTCGGCCGCTGCCGTGGAACCCCGACGTGCTCAACCAGCACGACCGCTGAGGCGAGCCGGTATCGCTCCGAGCAACCCGACCCCGCACATGCCGCCCCATCCCCTCAACGACGTTCGGCGTCGCGATCTCCTGCGGCGGACACGACGTCTGGTCTTGGAAACGCCCATCGGCCCCAAGGGGGCGGCCCATTCGTGCCCGGATGGACGTTCGGCCATCGTCGAAGGCGGGCCACCAACCCTCCCCGTGGCGCTCGACCTTGCACCTTGACCCATCTTGTCATGCGACGCGCCCAACGTGCGGCCGCTCGCTACCGCCACGTGTCTGGTATGGATGCGTCTTGGCGGGAGGATCGGCGGTACGCCTCGAACGCGACGAGCAGCACACCGAGGCCGCCAAGAGAGACGAAGGCCCCGATTAACGCCCACGGGTCTCCGCTGAATCGCAGGAAGAGCCCGCCGACGATCAGCAGGCCTGCAAGGCTCAGCAGCGCCTCGAAGCGATGCCTGCGGGCATCGCGTTCCCACAGGAGTGCGCCGACAAACCCAACAAAGACGCCGCTCATGAAGATGGCGGACCACGCACTCTCCAGACCCGGGCTGTCGCGGACGGTCGGGCGGATGAGGAGGGCAGTCCCGAGCGTTGCGACCATCATCGCGGCGACCAGCGCCCCGCTGGCGAGTCCCCACAGCCGCGCGCGTGCGGGGTCGGACACCCGGTGGCGGCGGTAGCCACCGATGGCAGCCCCGATGAGGGCCGGGACGATGAAGGCACCATACGTGCTGCCGAACGCAAGTGAGTCGGGAGACGCCGCGATCCCGAGCGCGACCACGGCACTGCCGACCACCGCGATCAGCAGGCTGGTCGAGCGCCTCGCGTCCATGTTCGCGTTCCACCACGCGTGGAGCATCGTGCTGATCCCTTGGGGAACTGCCGGACTCACAACATCGTGCACCCGCGACGGGTGCCAGTCCAGCCTCTCCGCCCGGTATCAGATGCGCCCGGAGATGCCGCCGGGACGTTCGGCGACACCTACCTCGCCTCGGGCCTTGTGTTCGGCGACTGCTATCCAGTGCTACAGCGATGAGACGGCCGTCCTCGGCTCCGTCATCCCCTCTCGCGCTCACCTTCGCGGCCGGATCACCTAGAGTCGTCTCATGACAGTCGATCTGCAGCCCTTCACACTCGCGGTGACCTTGGGCTTGATCTTGGCGTCTGTTGGCGTCTGGGCCTTCTTCTGGTGGCTCTCAGGTCATGCCAAGCCCGGTGTTCGCCACCCAGTCCGTGTCGGCCTCGTGCTCGCGGGCGTCCTGTACGTGGCGCTGTATCTCTACACGTTCCTTGTGCCGATCCACACAGGCCGTCCATAACTGCCCGGCAGGAGCCCCGGGTCACCGTCGGTCGGAGGGCGCGTCCCCAATCACAGCCTTCCCGGCTTCTGCGACAGAGGCGAACCGCACCTACGGAGCCGACCTCACGTAGGTGCGCATGAAGGCGCCGGTCTGGTCGTCGACGAGCACCATCTGCATCGAGATGGTCTCTGAGCCGCCCTGTGGGCCCTCCAGCGGGACCTGACCTCCCGGCCCGTAGGCCACCGCCCAGACGGTCTTGACGGGCGAACCCGCCGACTCGGACACCCGGCCGCGGGCGACCCCGAGGAGTGGACCCCGACCCGGCCCGCCCAACGCATGGGCCGATGCGAGGGCAACGGCAGCCGCAGATGTGATCGCGGGGGGCGGCGCATCGGCAGGCAACGGTCCGAGATCGACCCCGGCGCCTGCTGCGTCATCCGCGCCGATCGGCCGAGCGCCTCCCGAGCCGGTGGCTGAGACTCCTCCAACCGCAGTCGTGGCCTTGGGGATCACGAGGGCGAACCCGACGACGAGGACTGCGACAACGGTGGCGACGACTGCGAGGAGCGCCGTGGCGCGTCGTCGGTGAGCGACGCAGTAGGCGTAGGTCAGACCAAGAAGCGGCACGACGTACCA